>CAZNMS010000750.1:0-3397 GCA_964573505.1 uncultured Planctomycetaceae bacterium
AGATGCGGCAGCTTCAGCCGCTGAGCGAGTTGCAGTTCAGTCAGCGCGGCGAACGTACCGGGACCGAGATCTCGCCACTCGGGGTCATGAAAGAAGTAGGCGCTCGAAAGGCCCGTCGGAGTGACATCGATCAAGCCCACTCCAATCAGTCGGTCATTGTCCCAATAGAGCAACTCTCGCGCGAACTCGTAGCGGAAACCGATGAAGCCCTCGTAGTAGTCGCCGGGTGTAATCGTTTTGGCAGGCCATCCGCGCCGCTCGGCCATATCGAGGTGATAGGCGTCATAGAGCCGAATGTGATCATGGGTCAGAGACGGCGGACCAATCGTGACGCTGACGTGCTCGTTGCGTCGCAGATTGCGGCGCTGACTCTTTGACGGTTGAAAGTCAGCGGCGACCACTCGCAACGATCGGCACTTGCTGCACGCCGAGCAGATCGGACGAAAGATATTCAGCCCGAAGCGCCGCCATCCGCGCCGCAGCAACTCGCCGAAATTGGCGGCATCGAGTCCCGAGCAAACTCGGTAATCAAAGGCAGAGGTCTCGTCCGGCAGATAGCTGCAAACATCCGGCGGCGTCTGCACGCGGGCTAAATCAGTGACGACAGCAAAGGGCATTTGAGTTCGGCTCGGTGTGTAAGGCGAAGGTGGAAGAGCAGCTCGCGTAAGAGTCGCGGAGTCTGCATCGAGTAGCTTGACTCTCCGAGGCTGTGATTAAATCGCCCCCGACCTTGCGGGGGGTTAGCGGCCTTTGCGCTACTCGAATTTGCCCTAAACCGTAGTAGCGCAAAAGCCGTTGAACCCCCGACACAAGGTCGGGGGCGATTTAATCACAAGCTCTCCGAGTCAAGCTACGCGTCAGTTCTATACCTTACGCGGGCTGATTTGACGCTTCGTCCGTCTAACCGCGAACCGCCATCAACCGCTCGCGGCGTCAATCGGCAAGCTATGCCGTCTGCAATGAAAACTGCATCCTGTAGTTTTCGCTGCATCCCCGATACGGCCTCAACCGGCACGAGCGACTGCAACTCGTGCCCTCGATTCGAAACGTGTTTCGGAACGATTCGTTACTCCTTCCTCGATTCAGAAAGACTCGTATGAAACTCTCGATCGTGCTGCGTTCTGTGACAGCGGCGTTAGTGCTGTCCGGCCTGAGTTCGTCAGTCATCTCGTCCCGCGCGGCGGATGACGCTCAGACGAAGCCGAAAGCAAAAGCGGATGCAAAACCCGAAACGAAGCCGAACGCGAAACCCGCTGCTCGTGCTGCGACACCGAATGCAAAGCCGACAATGGCCAATATGCCCTATGGCAAGCATCCGAAGCAGGTCATCGACTTCTATAAGGCCGAGTCCGACAAACCGACTCCCCTGCTCTTCTTCATTCATGGCGGCGGTTGGCAAGGCGGCAGCAAAGATCGAGTCGGTCTCGCTGATGAGATGCTCAAAGCCGGGATCTCGGTTGTGTCGGTTGAGTATCGCTTCATCCCCGAAGCGACGGCTGACGGAGTCGTCCCGCCCGTCAAAGGCCCACTGCACGATGCTGCTCGCGCACTGCAATTCGTTCGCAGCAAAGCCGCCGAGTGGAACATCGACAAGACGCGCATCGGAGCCAGTGGCGGTTCTGCCGGCGCGTGCTCAAGTTTGTGGCTCGCGTTTCATCCCGATCTCGCCGATCCAAAGAGCGACGATCCGATCGCGCGCGAGTCGACCCGACTGCTCTGTGCCGCAGTGACGGGAGCACAAACAACGCTCGACCCGAAACAGATGAAAGAGTGGACGCCGAACAGCAAGTACGGCGGGCATGCGTTCGGCTTCAAAGGCGATCCGGCTCAGAAACTCTCTCAGTTCGATGAGTTCCTCGCGAAACGCGACACGATTCTGCCATGGATCGCGGAGTACTCGCCCTACGCGCTCGTGACGTCGGACGATCCGCCGATCTATCTGACATTCGGCGCGGCGCCGGCATTGGGACAAGAGCAGAAAGATCCGACTCACACCGCCAACTTCGGCGTGAAGCTGCAAGAGCACTGCAAAGCCAACAAAGTCGAGTGTGAGTTAAATTACCCCGGCGCGACTGACATCAAGCACGCGACGGTCGGCGAGTACCTCATCGCGCGGCTGAAGGCGAAGTAGAGCGAACGAAGCTCGTCCTCAGATCTGTAGTCGCCTTTCGCTCCGCGAAAGTGCGTCTTCATTGCGGCGTCTTGTGCCTTGATGCCTCTCACACAAAGACGCGTTTGAAGACGCACTTTCGCGCAGAGGTTGTGATCAAATCGCCCCCGGCCTTGTGCCGGGGGTTCAACGGCCTTTGCGCTACTTAAAATCAAGGGCAATTCGAGTAGCGCAAAGGCCGTTAAACCACTGGGACAAGCCCGAGTGGCGATTTAATCAGAGACTCGGAGCTAAAGGCGCCCACAAAAGGCACACCGAACTCAAGCCCCTCGGACTCAAGTGGCCTAGCAAGGCTCTGTCTCTGACCGACAAGAAGTCCGTCCTGCGTCTCTTCGGCTTGAAGCGAAGTTAGATCGTCACATTCAGCGACATGCCGGCGCTTGCTGCGGGGCCGCCTACTTGTCCGCTCCCGGCCAGCGGCATGTTGAACTGCAAGTTCAAATGCGACTGCTGCCCCATCATGCCGGCGAGCGCCATTCCTGCGAGGAACGCTCCGGCGCCGCCTCCTCCGCCGCCCTCTTTGTCTTTGTCGCGACCGCCGCCTGACAGCATCAGCGCGATCAAGATCTCTGCCGAGCTGAAGTCCTTCATCGTTTGAGCGAGCGATTGCAGACTCTCCGGCATCCCGGCACCGGGTGCCTGAGTGCTGCTGCTCGCACTAATGGCGCCAGCGCCGCTCCCTGCTGAAGCCGGAGCACCGACACTCATGCCCGCGCCGACTGAAATGCCCATTGCCCCGCCGATCCCACTGATGCTCGACATGCTGCTTGTCCTCGCTCTGAGAAGAATCGCGGGCGCTGCTTGTTGAACGCGCCGCACTCGACATGAAGCCGAGACGTTGAGCCCTCAAGCAACCGCAACGCCGCTGCGCGGAGGTCTTCTTCGCACGTGCAAAAACTGCTGCACATTGAGCGGCGGCGCGTGTTTCAAGGCGGATGCACGTTGCCCGGCAGCAACACGAGATGCCGAATGACAACAGCAACGAGGTGTCTGCGGAGCATCATCCAACACGACATCGCAGAGTGTAATTCTTGCGACGCGCCGCACATGACAAACCGCGACTGGGAGTTCCCCTCAAAGCGTCCACTCGTGTTTGACGGGCTTTAAACCCGACCTACGGTTGCGGTGCGTTGCCGATGAGCATTGAGCGACCGACTCATTGTGTTGGCCTCGACCGACGTGCTCTCTGCCGCGTGCTTCACTCACCGAGATCTGCCGCCATTGTTG
>CAZNMS010000751.1:0-3396 GCA_964573505.1 uncultured Planctomycetaceae bacterium
CGGACTTGTAGTCCGTCGATCTGCGGCGGCGACGGACTGCAAGTCCGTCGTACAAAGATGTGCGCACAGCGCGTCGCTCAGTCGCTCAGTCGCTCAGTCGCTCAGTCGCTCAGTCGCTCAGTCGCTCTGCGACTGAGATCGCTGAGTCGCGGAGCACGGTGGCGGCTATGACGCCGAGCATCCAACATGCGTCGCCCGAATGATTCGGTGCTTGCTGACGAGCTCTCGGTTCGAGACTCAGCAGGCTCGCAGAGACCGGCGCGGTTGCTGGCTCGGAAGCAGTTTGGCTTCAACGAATCAGCTCGTTGGCTCGTTACTCACTCACTCATCAGAAGAAGGACAGCATGGTTACCGTCGGCATGAACTATCACGTCATTGAAGGCAAGCAGCAGGACTTTGAGTCGAAGTTCGCAGCAGTACTCGGAGCATTGAAGGCCGCTCCGGGTCATACACATTCGACTCTTTGGAAAGATGTTGCTGACGGTGCGTCGTACCTCATCACGAGCGAATGGTCGGACGAGCAAGCGTTTGCGAGCTTCATTCAGAGTCAGGCATTCCGCGACGTCACGAGCTGGGGCAAAGAGCAAATTCTCTCCGGCCGTCCTCAGCACAAGATCTACAAGCATTAGACGAGCAGCCATTCCTTAACGGTGTTGCCCAACGGGCAACGCCGTAAAGGGATAGTCGGGAAATGACTTCTCTATTTCACGCTTCGTGTTGTAGCTATCCAGTCGCGGCTTCCGTCCGGGCGAGCCGGACGGAGAGCAATCACCAAATCAGGGAGTTATTCCCGGACTGCAACTCAATGAATTCAAGATGAGCAGACTCAGAGTTCTCTTTCTGTGTACCGGAAACTCCTGCCGCAGTCAGATGGCCGAAGGATGGCTTCGAACTCTCGGGGCAGAGCGCTTTGAAGCGTTGTCAGCCGGATCAAAGCCGGCGGGCTATGTGCATCCTCGTGCAATCGAAGCAATGGCCGAAGTCGGCATCGACATCTCAAGTCAGCGCAGCAAGTCGATCAACGAGTATCTGCCGCCGCTCGGAACTCCGCCGGACTTGATCATCAGCGTCTGCTCCGGTGCAGAGAAAGAATGCCCGCTCTTTCCGGGAGCTGTGCTGCGCTGGCATTGGCCGTTCGACGACCCGTACCACTCGATCGGCGACGAAGCTCACAAAGTCGCCGAATTCCGCCGCGTGCGAGACGAGATCCGCGCCGCGATTCAGACGGGCTTAATCGAGAAGCCTACGCAGTGAACCTCACGCAGCGAGCGATAACCCGGCGCGGCCCGAAACGAGGCCGTTTAACCGCGACCCTCTGGGGAGCGCTTTTCGATCGCAGACGGCGAATGAAAAGCGGGCATGGTTCAAAGTGAGGTCGCAGAGCCGCGCCCGTCAGGAAGCGGAATCCACTGCAAAATAGCCAGAAGACCGCTTCCTCACGGGCGCGGCTCGGCGACCCGATGGGAGGCTGAATTGAACCATGACGAAAAGCGCTTCCCAGAGGGGCACGGTTAGACGGAATGCGGTTCAGTCTGCCCTGCGAGACATATCACAACGCTCGTTGAATGCTTTTCGAGTTCGCGAGCTGATCTTCGCGCATGGATGAGGAATCACGAACCTGTGCTTCATGCACTCGGTTCTGTTCCTCTCGCTCAGAAGATGGCCTATGCACGCTCGCAGCTCGCATCAGCTCGCCCCACTGTCGCAGCTTGAAGGATGGCTCACGCTGACTTTGATTTGCTGCTTGCTGGGTTACTTCGCCAGCTTCGCGGTCTATATGACATGGCCCGGCAGCTACTGTCCGTCAAGCGGCTTTTTGAGCGACCTCTTCTTCCCACTCTTATGGTTGCTGTCGCCCATCATTCCTTGTTGCTGAAACACAAAGACGAATGACGCTCCGCTGCAAGCAAATGGTCGCCTTTAGCTCCGCGAAAGAGCGTCTTTGATCGGGTGTCATCAAGCATTGATGCATCACCGGCGGTGACACGTTTGAAGACGCACTTTCGCGGAGCGAAAGGCGACCACAAAAACTTGGCTCTCCGCCATTCGTGTTGATGACTGTGAGCGGCAAGGCGCTAGCCGCCGGTTCTGGCCGCATTCAGAACCCGCGGCTAGCGCCTTGCGGCTCACTCATCACAAGCTTCAACACGAATGGCGGAGAGCCAAAAACTTGAAACACAACTCACGATCCTCGGACTCAAGTGACCTATGCAGCCAGTTCTTGTCACCGGCGGTGCCGGATTTCTCGGCAGCCATTTGTGCGATCGCCTGATTGAACGCGGATACGAAGTCATCTGCGTCGACAACTTCTTCACCGGTCGCAAAGCCAACATCGCGCATTTGCTGGGGCATCCGCGCTTCGAGTTGATCCGGCATGACATCGTGCATTCGCTGACTGTCGAAGTCGGACGCATCTTCAATCTCGCGTGTCCGGCGTCTCCGGTTGCGTACCAGTTCAATCCGATCAAGACGATCAAGACATCGACGGTCGGAATGGTCAACGTGCTCGGACTGGCGAAGCGCTGCAAAGCGCGCGTGCTGCAAGCGTCAACGTCTGAGGTCTACGGAGATCCTCAAGTGCATCCTCAGACTGAAGACTATTGGGGGCACGTCAATCCGATCGGTCCGCGCAGTTGCTATGACGAAGGCAAGCGCATCGCCGAGTCGCTCTGCATGAATTACTCGCAAGCGCACGGCGTCGAGACGCGCATCATTCGCATCTTCAATACCTATGGCCCGCGCATGGATCAGAACGACGGGCGCGTGATCTCGAACTTCATCGTGCAGGCCCTGAAGGGCGAGCCGCTGACGATCTATGGAGCGGGCACTCAAACGCGATCGTTCTGCTTCGTTGATGATTTGCTCGAAGGCATGCAACGACTGATGGAGCACGACGACAACGATGTCGGTCCGGTCAACATCGGCAACCCCGGCGAGTACTCGATGTTGGAACTGGCTCATGCGGTGCTCGATGTCACCGGCTCGAAATCGGTGATCGAGTACCGACCGCTCCCGAAGGACGACCCGACTCGTCGCTGTCCCGACATCAGCAAGGCGAAACGCTTGCTCGGATGGGAACCGAAGATCGACCTGAAGACGGGCTTAGAGAAGACCGTTGCTTACTACCGGCAGCAGTTAAACGCCGGAAATTGATGCGCCGCAGTCGTAGCATGGACGCCTACGTCCGTGCGTCCGAGGGTCGTGAATTCTGAGTCCAGTTTTGTGGTCGCCTTTCGCTCCGCGAAAGTGCGTCTTCAAACGCGTCCCAATGTGTGAAGCGTCTACTTGCAATGATGCCCTAATGAAGACGCTCTTTCGCGGAGCGAAAGGCGACCATAGATCAGAGGCAGTTCCCAATGCCTGAAGGAAGTTTGGGAGTATGAAAACGCGACTGCG
>CAZNMS010000752.1:0-3383 GCA_964573505.1 uncultured Planctomycetaceae bacterium
GGGGTTGCGCCGTTCCGCTACAACCGGTTTGACAATTTATTTTGGCGCGGATCCTGAGCTTGATACCGAGCAGCGCGGGTCGTTGGCCACGCGGTTAAACGAGCGAAGGACATGGCGCTCTCCAGTTACGCACTTAAAGTCTGGGCGGAAAAGTCGCGGGATAGGCATCCAGACTGTCACAATACTTCCAGCTCGGAGTGCCTACGCCGACAGGCAGGATGCCTATCCCGCTTCTCGGACAGGCCCTCCATCGAGCGCATCGAACGTTTGTTGTCGCTGCGCTGGGTCGCTGCAGTTCGCTCACGTCCGAGAGCGAGCTGCCCCGCTCCACAACCAACGTATTGAGCGGCCCATTGCCCGGACTGTGGCGGTGAACTGCGTGTGATCGCCGTCACCTACCGCAAACCGCGAACCCCGCCGCATACTCCGCCCGCTGATACCAGCTAGGAGTCTGTCCGAGCACCCGTAGCATGGGCTGCCAGCCCGTGCTGTATTTACTCCTACAAGCGAATTCGAATCGTCACAAAGACTGCACGGGCTAGAAGCCCATGCTACTCGGACAAACTCCTAGAGCCGGACACACCCGCGATGGTCAGAACAGTCTGCTCGTTGCGAGTGAGTATCAACGCTCATGGTCATCGCGACCCGATACTCGCCGCCGAGTCTTCGCGCACACAAAAGGCGGACCGAAGCAATCGGACCGCCTAATCAGAAATGTAACCCACGGTGATACGTGCGCGACTCGCCATCGCACTTTGAGTGTCATTAACATGATACGGTCTACTACACCGTTTAGTGCAACGACCAAAATCACGCGGTTGCGGCCAAGTGACTCACCATCAGGAAACGCGCGATCCGCAACTCGCGTGCATTTTCTTGTTCGCCGATGCGTCATTGGATTTTTTCGCTGAAGACCATTTTAAACACTGGAGCTCCTGGGACACCTGGAATCCTAACCTCCATAGAACTTGGCATCAGCTTCCGCCGTTTAAGTTCCTCAAGAACTTCCAACTCTGCAAACGGCGCCAGTTTGCGTTCGGTCATCGCTTTCTTGTAGGCGTTGAGCCGTGCGTAACGAAAGTAGTTGCTCAGATCGCGGTCCGTCTTCGTAGCCGTAATCGTGTAATCAACTTGCCCTGATGTCATAGTGATCATTAAGTCTTTTTCATCGATCTTGAACGTTGGACTCAATGACCACTCGACAAACGGACGGACATTCTCTGGAATCGATTTGGCACTCTTGGTCGATTTCTCCTTGGACTGTTTCGCCCAAGCCTCGCACTGTGCCAAAGACACCCATTGTTTCGAATCTGCGTCCTGCCAACGCTGACTCTTCAAGTCGAAGCGTTCAGTTATGTCGCCAACTTTAGCTGTGGCTTCGTCGTTGTCGATCGACAATTCGATCACCGCAATTCGCTCGTCTCCAGATTCAAGATCGATTGTGTACTCTTGTGCCGACAGTCGTGACATAACGGCAAGGATAGCAAGCAAGAAAAGAAGGAGGCGGCTCGGTTGCATGAGTTGTCCCTTAGTTTAGGCGAACGACCAAGGTAACCCGGCGGCGGCCAGAAACCATTGCTATTTGAAAACGCCCGATCCGCCGCTCGGGTTGACCGACTTGTTATTTGCGATTTGGCCGCACGACTGTCTTGTTGATTATTCTGCGATTAATTTTGACTTTCCAGTCAATTTGCTTTGCGGACAGATTGCGCTTGCGACGAGTATCCATGAGAAACTTGTACTCATTCTCAAAGATATACCCAAGCCGAAACGCATGGTGTATTAGGTCTTCATTTGCGTTGGCTGTCTCATTAAGTGCTATGCGTTTAAGGCCTGCGAACAGGTTTCCGGTTTCAATTCCGATGAACTGGTTTACGCATACATTGCCGACGTAAGTGCGGTTGCCGTTAATCTGGTTCTGTATGTGACACAGTTCTTTGATTTCTTTTCCGCACGGACAATTGTCCCATTCATCGTGCAGTTCGACGCCGATCAGCTTCCATTCGGTCTTGGCGGTATCGAAGCTGGCAGCTTCGGAGAGCGGCAAGATGTGTGCTTTGAGATTCTCGAAGTTGTGCGACATGGCTTCGAGCCTGTTTGAAGCAAATAACGTTTCGCATCAGCGGGCCGGCGCGATATGCGTTGATTTCAAAACCGACCCGGCCGCCGGCTCCGTTGCATGCGATTGTTATTTGGCCGTCGCCCTGATTTGACGTCAATCGTCTGCAATGATCGTTCCATTATTCCAGAAGTCTTCGACCTTCCGCCAGTACCGCAATGACACTGGGCGCAGGAATTCAACGAATTGCTCTGGCTCGGTTCGCGAATGCAAGTTCGTGTTTTGAAGACTTTCGAGTATTCCGATCGTCGCTGCCTCACGAACGTACTTGTCGCCGTCCGTGTGCAATCGTTCAATCGCGCCAAATGCCATATCAAGTTGTTGTCGAAGCCCACGTTCAAGCAACGTAATCAATTGTCGTGCGAAGTCGGCAAGCGCAAGGTAATAAGGAATCTCCTGCTCGTCACGCCACTCTGCGATGAATTCGTCATACCTGGTCGCGAAGTCCGGGCACGCGGAAACAATGGTACGCATCATTTCTTTTTGGTCGATCATTCGACGCGCATTCGTCTTGGCCAAATAACAGTGAATTGAGCGGCGCGCCGGTAAACTTGGCTAAGCGGCGCGGGGTGCTCGGGGACGAGCGAGGGAGATTGGGCTTGTTTTATGGGTTCGTCAAGCGTCAGGGCGGAAGTCTACAGTTGCAGGCATAACATGTTATGCCGGCATGCGGCCTAACTCAGTTATGGCCGCATGCGGGGTTATCAAATAAGTACTGCAACTCTTCGGGAACTCGTAACTCAGTCGCTCCGAGACTGAGGATTTTGCAGGACGAAGCTGCTTCAAGTCCGCCAGTTCGAACTCTGATACGTACTCGCAAGCGACGATTAGTAAGTTGCTTCGTCACGCAACAAAGGCCGCCTCGGAGAGGCGGCCCTACGATTGAGTTCCCAACTCACACAGGATCGCAATACGAACCGAGCAACTGAAAGGGCTGAAGATGGAGAAGAACGCTTACCTGCGGTCGCCTGAGGCTCGCGGTTAGACGGTTCAATTCGGACTGTGTACCGTATCAATGTCGTAATTCAGACCGTGTGGCGTATCACTCGCTCAGGCGAGCTTCGTCTTTGGGGATGGCTCGACTCGGAGAGGTTGTGATGAAATCGCCACTTGGGCTTGTCCCTGTGGTTTAGCGGCTTCTGCTCTGCAAACGGTGAAGAGCGTGTTGGAACGAGAAGTTTTTTTCGGCCCTTGTACGACGGACTTGTCGTCCGTCGATCTGCGGCGGCGACGGACTACAAGTCCGTCGTACATTTTGGTTGCG
>CAZNMS010000753.1:0-3379 GCA_964573505.1 uncultured Planctomycetaceae bacterium
CGCAAGTTCGAGTCAGTTCGAATTCGACTTGCGCAGAGGCCGTTAAACCCCCGAGGTGAACTCGGGGGCGAAGTTCTCATCAGGCCGCCTTCATAGCGACTTAGCTCATTCATGAGTTGCTGCATGTCGGTGACGACAAAGCTGCCGGGTAATCGAAATTGCAGTCGCTCTTCAATCTCGAACGAACAGCGGCGCGAGTTCGCTCGTCTCACGGCATCGATTGCTGGCGCGACGACAGCGCACCCGCGTCGTTCAGCGATCGCTCTGACTTGCTGCGACCATCCCCAAACTTCCGCCGTGAACGACTCATTCGTCGGCACTTCTGCAGCGACTCGACAGCCGCCGCCCCATTGGGCCCACTGCAACATGAACTGAGAGGTCGGCATCTCCGGCAGAAGGACAACATCATCGGCTGCGGCAAAGGCCGAGAGGTGCCAACTGAGTTCGGCATTGAGTCGCCTCAGAGAATTGCTGGCCGAGTAACTCGACAGCGCGAGTTCGTGTTCGAAGTCAAAGTTCCCGAAGAACAGTCGCGGCATTCGCAGTGGCACCTGAATAAAGGACGCAATCGCAAGCAGGTCTGATAACGCGATCGCCCGCGTCGTTGCTATGGCTCGCCTTTCGGTCTGAGGTTGTGATCTTTTCGCCCCCGGCCTTGTGCCGGGGGTTCAACGGCCTTTGCGCTACTTAAAATCAAGGGCAATTCGAGTAGCGCAAAGGCCGTTAAACCCCCGAGGCAAGCTCGGGGGCGATTTGATCACAGCCAGGGAGCGAAAGGCGACCACAAATCTTGCTCCATAACTCGCAAGCGTCGGATTCGAGCGGCCTAACCGTGCCCGTCACGACCTCGCACGGTCTAGCTTGCCCGGCAGAGTTGTCCCGCCATCATTCCGCCCCTTTTCGACCTTTAGCTTTGAGTACTACGCATGAGCTTGCTCCTTCCTCCGCGCGGACAAGAGGTTCTCTTACGACTGAACCGCGATCTCGGTCGCGTCATCAAACGCGGAAATCCATGGGTCTTTTCCGACGCCATTCGCGAGCTACCGCGTACCGAACCCGGACGCCGAGCGATGATCAACGATCACAAGAAGGATCGTCCGCTCGCGAAAGGCTTCTATGACCCCGAGTGCGCCATCGCCTTTCGATCCTGCAACGTCGATGACGATCGCCCGCTCGATGATGTTTGGGCCGAGCGACGATTCGAGATGGCTCTCAAGCTCCGTCGGCGTTTGCTTGAACCGCGTGCTGCGGCCAATCGACTCACAACCGGCTTCCGACTGTTTAATGGAGAAGGCGACGGAGTGCCGGGACTCGTTGTCGATGTCTACGGCGATGTCGCGGTGCTCAAGCTTGATGGCGACGGACCGAGCGGCTTTTGGGATGCGTTTGGCATTGCCGAGTGGGTGAAGCAAAAGGTCGGAGTGACGACCGTCATTCAACGTCAGCGCGATCGCAGTGCAGAGGCGACAGTGCTGATTGGCACCGCGCCGACTCAGCCCGTCGAGTTCCTTGAGAACGGCATGAAGCTGACCGTCGATGTGCTGCACGGTCAGAAGACCGGCTTCTTTTTGGATCAGCGCGACAATCGATGGCTCGTGCGCGAACTCGCTGCGGGCACGAGGCTGCTCAACTTGTTCGGCTACACCGGCGGCTTTTCGATCGCGGGCGGCTGCGGCGGAGCAAAGCACGTCACGACGGTTGATCTCGCACTGCCGGCCGTCGAAGCCTCGAACGCACATTGGGAACTCAATGGCTTCGTGCCTGCCGATCACGACGGAGTCTGCTCGGACGCCTTTCAGTTCTTAGAGCACGCGAAAGCTCAGCGCCGAGTTTGGGACTTCGTCATCTCTGACCCGCCATCGTTCGCTCCGTCGAAGCAGTCGGTCTCAAAGGCAACGGGCGCGTATCAGAAGATCGCGACCGAAGCCGCCAGTGTGACTGCTCGCGGCGGCTTGCTCGCGCTCGCTTCATGTTCGAGTCACATCGACACGAACCTCTTCTTAGAGATCAGCGAGAACGGCATCTCCGGTGCTCGGCGCCGAGCGACCGTATTGGCCTTACACAGTCAGCCGATCGATCACCCGACCCCGCTCGCTCTGCCGGAGTTTCGGTACTTGAAGTTCTTCTTGTTCCGTCTCGATTGAGCAACCGCGCTTCTCGGCTCATTTGGGCCGTTTAACCGCGAGCCTCTGGCGAGCGCTTTTCGACCGTAAACTGCGAATCAAAAGCGCTTCCCAGAGGGGCGCGGTTAAACGTCAAACGGCTCATTCCGTGCCGCGCGAAGTATCAACAGCCGAATGGGCACCGACGAACGCAGCCGTCTCTTCTGCTTGAGGACTCACTCATGCTGATTTCATTCGCGTGCGACAACTGCGGGCGACGTTATCGCGTCGAGTCCGAGCAAGTCGGTAAAGCCGCTCTCTGCAAAGAGTGCGGTACGTTGCTGAAGGTCCCCGTGCCCGGACCGCTTGTTGAAGAGGCGCCGTCGGGAGCTCCGGTCTATCGACATCAAGCACGGCAACATGAGTTTGAACCCGTGACCGGCGACGATGAGACGATCGAAGAAGTCGGACGACACATCGAACGCACGCTCGGCAGCGCGGACAATGTTTGGCACGAGATCGTTTCGGATCTCGTGCATATCGACGTGCATCAAGTCGAGCCGTCGGACGAGTTCCCCTTTTGGACGCTCGTCACATCCGGCATGAGCGAGCGGCCGATGAAAGTCCCGGAAGGCGCTGAGGACTTCACTTACGCGGAGCTTGCGATCTGCTTGCCGCCCGATTGGCCGCTCTCAATGGAGGCCTTCAAGGACGAGCGGAACTATTGGCCGATCCGTCTGCTGAAGGACCTAGCGATGATGCCGCACGAGTACGACACATGGCTCGGCCCCGCGCATTCGATTCACAACGGCGAGAACGAGATCACGCATTACGCGCGCAACACAAAGTTCTGTGCCGCGATGCTCTGCCCGCCGCTTGCCGTTCTTCCGCAAGAGTTCGGCGAGTGCGAGACCGACTCCGGCAAGATCATCCACTTCTACTCGATTTGGCCGCTCTATCAGGACGAGCTCGACTTCAAGTTGAAGCACGGCTTTGACGAGCTGCTCGGCAAACTCGAAGCCGGTCGCGTCACCGAGATCGTCAACGTGCAACGAGCCAACACCTGCCGAAAGAAAAAATGGTGGCAGCTATGGTGAGCGCCTCGTTTAACCGCGTGCCCACCGGGCCGCGCTTTTCGGTCGTGCGCTGAGGCAATCGGTCCAAACAGCATCGAGCGCACAACAAAGCCGGGGCCTACTCGTTCGCGATTTGTTGTCAGCTTGCACATTGTAGGACGCGTTACATAGTCGCCTTTCGCTCTGCGAAAGGGATTTTCT
>CAZNMS010000754.1:0-3367 GCA_964573505.1 uncultured Planctomycetaceae bacterium
TCGTGCCGCTCTCGCGCTGAGTCAGCGGCGGCCCTATCGTTATCGACCGTAAAGCTCGACGAATTCGGAGATTCGGAATGGCGGGAATAACCGGCACAACCGTTAGAGTCACTCGATATTGCAGCTCCCGCCTATCCTGAGTAAGTTGCCGCCGCTTGTTGGGAGCTTGTCCGAGTCGCATCGGCTTCGAGCCCGTGCGCCTTCTCTGAACGTTCGCGTTCGTCAAATTGAGTCGGATCGGTACGAGTTAGAAGCCCCTGCTAGGACCTTTCGGCTTATTCCCGAGAGCACCCGGCGACGGAGTCGCTATGTGAGTCTCTAAAGCCCTGCAGTTTCATGAGTTAGAACGATGCATTGTGATGCAGTTCGTTCCCGTTTCGGTTGCTCGGACCAATTGTCAGGAGCCCGGCTCAAACGTTTTGGGATCGGTTGATCGCCGGTCAGAAATCCTCGCTACGGTTTGATTCGACGACAGGCAGGACGCCTATCCCACTGCTCGGCACGCTTGCTAGGAGTCTGTCTAAGTAGCATGGACTTCCAGTCCGTGCGGTCTTTGAGATGTTCGCGTTCGTCGGAAGGTTGCCGTTCAGCACGGGCTTGAAGCCCATGCTACGACTACTCGGACAGCCTCATAGCGAATCGGGTCTCGACACATACAAGGGAGTGTTTCTCGTGTTCATCGCTGCCTCAACGCGTTGCTTCGCGGACTGTCGTTTCGAAGATGCTTGCCGCCAGATTGCGGACCTCGAATTTGACAAAATCGACATTTGGATGAGTGATAACTCGAAGCACTTAAAGCCGGCGGAAGTCGCCAATGATCCCGACGCCTTTCGACTGCGACTCCGAGAATTATCGCGTCTGACTCCCGTTGCTTTCACACTCGAGCACGACGTTTCGCCCGAGGTGCTACGGGGTATCTGCAAGACGGCGAAAGTATTGAATATTACTCAAATCACCGTTCCCGCAGGCGAACTCGGTACGCCGTTCAACGCGGAGATCGACCGACTCAAAGCCTTTGTGAAGATTGGTAATGAGCTCGGAATTCGTATTGGAATCCTCACAAAGACCGGGCATCTCACCGAAGACCCGCATACCGCTGTCGAACTTTGCCAGTCGGTGCGGGGTTTAGGAATTTCGCTCGATCCGAGTTACTACATTTGTGGTCCGCATCGGAATGAGACCTTCGATCAAGTCTTTCCGTATGTGTTGCACATGCTGCTGAGAGACTCGACGCGAAGCGAAGTGCAGGTGCAAGTCGGACTCGGCGAAGTCGACTATGGCAAGCTGATCGCCAGTCTTGAGCGAGAGAATTACTCGCGAGCGTTGTCGGTTGATTTTTATCCTGACCGCTTCGGCGGGGCGTCGCGCATTCATGAGATGCGAAAACTGCGTCTGTTGTTGGAGTCGATGCTGGCTGAATAGTACGCGGTACTTCGATTCCCTTCGCGGAAGATGGCCGACGACGCTGCGCTCCACATACCCGCCAACTTATGAGTGACATGATCTGTTCGAGAAGTCGGAAGTCCCTGATGAGGTAGGTGTAAGGTCACCCATTCTCGGGAAGAAGGAGCTCCTCAGAGACACGATCAAGGGATTGATGCCGGCGTTGAATAACGTGCTCGGCGAAGACTTATACGGCTCGCGGTCTGAATTGAGGCCAATTCATTTAGCGGCAAAGCGACGGCATAGAACGACCTGCAATCAAGACAAGCGCCGACGCCTCCGGCTTGCCGTTAAACAACTGAGGGTGTACTGCGAGAGGTATATACGCAACCAACCAATTTCGTTGTGCGAGGTGCTAGCTCTCGCCAACGCGGGGGCGGCGGAGAACTCCGTTAGAGTCAGTTTGTTTTGATCCCTCAGGGCGATTGCGAACTCTCATGACAGCTTCAGTTCCGAGTTATGACTTCCTCGCGCCGAGAAAGATTCTGTTTGGTGGCGGTCGTCGAGCAGCGATCGGCTCCGAAGCGCGGCAACTTGGGCGACGTTGCTTTGTCGTTTCGGGCAGTCGAGTGCTTGAGCGATCGGGCTTGCTAAACGCCGTCTGCGACCAGTTGCAGCAAAGCGGCGTCGAGCCTCTGCACGTCGCGACTCAAACCCGCGAGCCGCATGTCAGCGACGTCGACGAACTCGTGAAAACGATCAAGCAGCGCGGCGTTCGAACCGGAGACATCGTTCTCGCGATCGGAGGCGGCTCAGCGATTGATCTCGGTAAAGCAGTCGCGGCACTCGTCGCACAAACCGAGTTCGACACCGTGAAGGACTATCTCGAAGGAGTCGGGCGGGGACTGAAAATCGACAACGCGCCTCTGCCTTTCATCGCGCTGCCGACGACATCGGGGACCGGCGCTGAGGCGACGAAGAACTCCGTGATTTCGTCAGCGTCGCCCGCTTTCAAGAAGTCGTTGCGCTCCGACTCTATGATGCCGAGCGTTGTGATTGTCGATCCCGAACTGACGGTGGGCCTACCGCCGCAAACGACGGCCTATACGGGAATGGATGCGATCACGCAGTTGATCGAGAGCTTTGTTTCGAAACGGGCAAAGCCGATTCCTCAAGCGCTCTGCTTAGACGGTCTGCGGCTCGCGCTGCCGGCGATGCTCACTGCATTCGAGCGTCCCGATGACATTGCTGCTCGTTCGGCAATGAGTCATGCCGCATTGCTCTCGGGAATGGCACTCGCGAACTCGGGACTCGGCGTTGCTCACGGGGTCGCAGCAGCACTCGGAATCACTGCGGATGTGCCGCACGGATTGGCCTGCGCAGTCATGCTGCCGGTCGCCATGAAAACGAATCGCGAAGTCGCCGCTGAACGATTCGCGGAACTCGGTCGAGTCATGAAAGCCGCCGCATCAGCCTGCAAACCGGGAGAACCATTGCGCGAGTGGCACGCAGACAGCGGATGCAATTTTGAAGACGCCGACTACCCCATCGCGGTCATCGACTTCCTTTGCGATCGCCTGCGAATCCCGAAGCAGTTGAGTGCGCTCGGAGTCGTCGAATCGCAGATCGAGCCACTCGCAGCCGGCTCGCGAGGAAACAGCATGGACGGCAACCCGTGCGAAGTCAGCCAGCCGGAACTCATCGCCATGCTCCGCAACATGCTCTGATCAACTCTTCGGGGACTCATTCGGCTAAGTAGCTTGGGATTCCATCCCGAGCCTCAGCGGGATGAGGCTCTCAAACAAGGTACGAGAACGCCGTCAAGATTCGACGCAGAGAAAGCGTCAAAGGCGGATCAACTCAGGCCGAGTTCTCAGCACACACAGGATCGAACACGAGCCGAGCATCTCTTCGGGTACTCGTTCGAACAAGTAGCTTGGGATTCCATCCCGAGCCTCAGCGGGATGAGGCTCTCAAACAAGGT
>CAZNMS010000755.1:0-3366 GCA_964573505.1 uncultured Planctomycetaceae bacterium
CCTTCGGACATTGTAAACTGCTTGCGAAGAGAAAAAAGACGGCTCCGCCGAATGGGAAAGCGGTGATGAATCACCGCACTCCAAAATGGGTCACTACTCGCTCTCAATCACAACGTCAGAGAACGACAAGGCCGCGAGGCCGTTTGCTCCGTAGAGCAATCGATCCGGGCTCCAATGAGCGCTGTCGATGTACGACACCTGCGCCTTTGCCGGTCGGCTTAGCTTGAGCACCAGC
The DNA here is from genome assembly GCA_964573505.1 of uncultured Planctomycetaceae bacterium. Taxonomy (GTDB): domain Bacteria; phylum Planctomycetota; class Planctomycetia; order Planctomycetales; family Planctomycetaceae; genus AM-0621. The sequence goes on from CAZNMS010000755.1 coordinate 236, forward strand.
AGCGAGCCGTTCGCCGTGCCCGATAACACTTTTGATCGCTCGGGCTTTGGGCCGTCTGAATTGGATCGAGGCGACTCGAAGACAAACTCGTTCACGAGCTTCTCGTCCCAAACGACGGGCTGATCGAATTCGAGCATCACTTCATCGCGCGTTTTGTTCGAGAAGAACGCGCGCTTCAGGTTGGGCGGCAGCACGGGTTTGTCGAACGAGCGACCGTAAAGCTGCTGCTCCATCACGGGGGCAATGAGCCGAGCGAACTCGGCATAGCCTTCTGCCGGGAAGTGGCAGCCTCCGGGCGGCTTGATGCCGAGCGTCGACATCACGCTCAAGTTCGAGAAGTACTCCGGCAGCGTGCGTTGAACTTCGCGCAGCGTGTTGTCGGAACCCTCGACGCCCATCGAGCACGCCTTCGGCCAAATCTGGAAGACGTAGTAGCGCTGCACGTTCGGGAAATCTTCTTTCCAACTCGCGGCCAAGTTGAAGAACAGCTCGCGATAGGTCCTGTAACCGAAATCACCACTCGGGCCGTCCGCTCCCTGATCATTCTCGCCTTGATGCCACAAGATCGCGCGCACGCCATGCGTCAGCTTCGCTTGCTGAGCCCGCCACAAGAGCCGGCCATAGATCGTGCTCGGGTCCGTCGGGGTGTCGACGTTGCGCTGATGCTGATCGATCCGCGTGCCGCCGACCGCTCCATTGATGAGGCACACCGGCATCTTTTGGCTCTCGACCAATCGCCGTCCGAGTTCCATTCCCCAATAGCCAATCTCCGACTTGCCGCCGGGACTACGAGCCTGCGCATTGGCCCACAACTTCAGTCGCGAGCCATTGGGATCACCCGCCGTCGCGCCGAACGTCCTAACCCAATCGCTCGGCTGCAAAGGATTCTCTTTGCCGAAGTCGGTCGCGACGGTGTTCGACTGCCCGTTGAGCAGGAACACATCCCCGCAAACCAAATTGCTCGCGCGATGCAGGATCGTTTCCTTGTCACCGTTCTTCGTCCCGAACTCCGTGCGGTACTTGATGAGCCCCGCCTTCAGCGTCACCGGGATCGAGTAGTTTTTGTCCGCACCGACTTTGCGGGTCTCGGTCTTGATGAGCTTCTCGTTGTTGCTGCCGTCTGCAGACGCGCTCGCCTGCGGCTTGCGGTTAAACGAGTCGTCGGCAAAGAGCCGCACAAAGACGAACTCCGCCGGATCGTTCAACGTCCCGGTGTAATGCAAAGTACCTTCAGCTTTGTCATCGCGAGCAATGAATTGGCCGTCCTCAGGTTGCTCGATCGGATCGGGAGTCCGCAGCTGCCAAGTTTCTTTAAACGGCATTGGCAGCTTGACGTCGATTTCGACGCCTGCGTCATTCGATCCATCGTCGACTCCGACAATCAATTTGCCGCTGCCTTGCGGATTCTTCAGCACTACGGTCGCCCCACTCACGGTCTTTGAGATGGGAAACTCGAAATCAAACCGCCACTTGAAGTTCACGTTGTCGAGTCCGTGCTTTTTCAAGAGGTCCCGATTTTTCAACACCGCTTCTAACTTGAGTGGCTGCTGACCGTCCCAAGATTCGGGTGCGACAACTTCAGTTATCGGTGTTGGCAACGTATCTCGAACCTTGAGCGTGAAAGCCTGAGTCTTGCTTTCGCGTGCATAGACCGCTCGGAAGTAGAATTGTCGTTTCTGCGGTTCATCAAAATTGAAGGGCTCGTAGTCAAATCGCATGCGCCCCCATACGTCGTATACCAGACGTCCCGTCTTCGGATGCTTATGGCCCCACATGACCTGTTGCGCCCCACCAGCTCTCGCCGTGAACTTAGCGACTTCACCTTCATCAACTTCGACCGCATTGGCGACCACTTCGAATTCATCGCCCGATTGGACAATCGGCCCAACCAAAATTGGGTTATGCCCCTGATTCGCGAACTGAAGCTTCAGCCATTGCGGAGAGCGTGCAACCCGCGAGATTCGAACCTCATCAAGATCTCCAACGTAGTCGTAGTTGTGATACCAACCGCCGAGCCACAGCCGCGCGGGAGACTTGATGTTGAGCAACGGCGATCCCGTCCCGTCCAAGTTGCCATTGAGATAGAGGCGTCCGTCTTCGCGGTCATATGTGTGTGCGACATGAATCCAATGCGGGAACTCAATCGCGTATTTCAAATAGGGCGACGAATACCGCGTGCGCACGTCAGCAAAGTCGCTGTCGATCCGGATGTGATGCGGGCCGCGATACATCATTCGCACCTTGCTGCCGCGACCTCCGCCTTCGTTGCCCCAACCAATCAGCGTCGTATTGGGACGCTCGATGCGGAACCATGCTTCGGTGCTGTGAGAACTCGAACCCGACGGCAGCGTCTCGATCTTGTCGCCGCAGAAGATGCCTTTTCCGCCGGGGAAGTGACGAGCCCTCCCAATCATGCCCGGTGCTTCTGTCGTGCCGGTATCGGTGCTCGGATAAGTGCCGGTTGCATCGGCCACTCGCTCATTCATGTGCCAAACAGCGACATAGCCATTGGACTCATTGAAGACCGCCGCGCCGTTTGATTCGCTCTTCGCATCACTCTTGCCCCAGAAGACGCGCAACTCTTGCCGCGTGTTGCCGACGATCTTCGGCACGCGCACCCAAATCGCCGCTTCACCTTTTGCGGCATCCCATTCGTCGATCTCAAACGCGAGCGGCGTGCCGTCCTGCGTCGCGAATCGAATGTCCTCACCGCGCGGCTGAGCCTGCTTGAAATCGAACCAATCGCTGTAGAGCTTCACGAGCAACGGGAACTGCTCGACGACGGCCTCTGCCGGCAAGTCCGCGCCTTCCTTGTCGGTGAGAATCCACATCGAGCCCGAGTGCTTCCAATCGGAGTACTGAGCCTGCACCAACTGCGGTGTCAGCGAGAGTAATAAAAATCCCACAATCCAACTCAACGCGCGCTTCATGTGAGTGCTCACAACAAGGAATGAGACGGCCAATCGGTCGCTGAGTCTGATCAGCCGCCCGCAAGTTGCGAGCGAGCCTGCTTGCTCGACCTCTCGCCTTCCTGAGAAACACATCCGTCTTTGGGCATGGTTCACGATGAGGTTGAAGAGCCGCGCCCGTCAGGAAGCGGAATCCGTTACGAAATAGCCAAAACTCCGCTT
>CAZNMS010000756.1:0-2416 GCA_964573505.1 uncultured Planctomycetaceae bacterium
AAAGCGGTGATGAATCACCGCACTCCAAGAAGCGGCGCCCGAGTTCCCAACTCACCTCTGTTTTCTCCGCGTCCTTCGGTCCTCTGCGGTTCATTGACCGACATCTTGAACCGCAGAGAAACGAAAGACGCAGAGAAGAAGTATCGAGCAATTCCCTCTCCGCTTTGGTTCGAGTTTCCGAAGAGTTGTTCGGCTCGGCATTGCGATCCTGTGTGAGTTGGGAACTCAGTCTGTGTGGCGCGATGAGCTAGCAGAAATCGTCAATCGTCTTATCTGTGTGAGAAACATCCGTGTGAAGAAGGATGGACGAGAGCGGCATCCATTGGCCCATCCTTTCTCACACGGATATTTCCCACACGGATGAAGCCAGCGACCAACTCAGTCGATCCGGGAATCGAGTTCCCGAAGAGGGCGAAGACACGACGCTGAACAACATCCGAACTGGAGTTCTTGCTTGCGGCCGAACCGGGGAAGTCATCGCTCGACTGATTCGAAGACGAGCGCAAAATCGGAACATCAAGACTGGCTCCGCTGCTAGTAGCTTTTATTACCCCGGCTGACTCTCAGGCAGACGTGCGAGCAAAACTGTTATCGCTGTGTTTTCAGTTTGTCGGAACAATGCCTGCGAAATGGCCGAGTGAAGTTCGTTCGCACGCACTTCACTCGATGACACACCGACGCCAGCGACAAACGAGTAGGGAGGCTCAGCATGAAGAAGACTGTCTTATTGCTCGGAGCAGGGAAGATCGGACGCATGATCGCGCGGTTGCTGACGGACTCGGGCGACTATGTCGTGCGCGTTGCCGATGCGTTTGAGGATGCACTCGCGAGACTGCGCGAACGAGTGCCCTCAGTGGAGACCCGACTCGTCGATGCGAACTCGATCGAGAGCCTCAAGCAAGTCATGACCGGCTGCGAGGCGGTCATCTCGGCACTCAGCTTTCGTCTGAATGCGAGCGTCGCTCAAGCCGCGCTTGAGAGTGGCATCAGTTACTTCGATCTCACGGAAGATGTCGCGACGACTCATGCGGTGAAGGCGATTGCTGCGCAGGCGAAGCCGGGGCAAGTCTTTGTGCCGCAGTGCGGTTTAGCGCCGGGATTTGTCGGCATCGTCGCAAGCGATTTGGCGAGCTGGTTCGACGAACTGGAATCCGTCCGCATGCGAGTCGGGGCGTTGCCGGAATTCCCGACGAACGCGCTCAACTACAACCTCACATGGTCGACCGACGGGCTCATCAACGAGTACTGCAACCCGTGCGATGCGATCTACGAAGGCCGACGTATCGAACTCTTGCCACTGGAAGGGCTCGAACACTTCGCTGTCGACGGAGTGCATTACGAAGCCTTCAACACCTCCGGCGGGCTCGGCAGTTTGTGCGACACATTCAACGGACATGTGCGCGAGTTGAACTACAAGACGATTCGTTATCCCGGTCATCAAGCCCTGATGCAGTTTTTATTGCGCGACCTGCGCTTAGACCGCCGTCGCGAGTTGCTCAAAGACGTTTTGGAAGCAGCCATTCCGCTGACGTTTCAGGATGTCGTGATTGTGTTCTGCACGGTGACGGGCAAGCGTCGCGGGCAGTTCGTGCAGAAGAGCGACGCTCGCAAGATCTACCCGCAGACGATCGGCGGCGAGATTTGGAGCGCCATTCAACTCACAACAGCGAGCGCTGTGTGCGCGGTGATGGATCTCTTGCTGGCCGAAGCCAATCCGCGTCACGGCTTCGTGCGCCAAGAGGAAATCGGGCTAGCACCGTTCCTCGAAAACCGCTTCGGCAAGCTCTACGAGTCAGCGGATCGTCCGGCTCATGCATAGCTCGCTCGTTTAACCGCGTGCCCATCGGGCCGCGCTTTTCGGGAGTGTGCTCGACTTCGGGCGGGAGTGACGCGGTGCAGTTCGAACATGCGCTCTCGCGCTTCTTGCGGAGGCGCTGCTGCGTTTCGGGCTCGTCTTGAGTTGACGCCCGGAAAAGCGCGGCCCGATGGGCACGCGGTTAAACGAGGTTAGGCCAATAGCTCGTCGATCACGTGACCGTGAACGTCGGTCAGACGGCGATCGACTCCGTTGCTGCGGAAGGTCAGCTTTGTGTGATCGATGCCCATCAACTGCAGCATCGTCGCGTGAATGTCATAGACCTGCGTCGGGTTCTCGCGGTCGAGCGGCTTATAGCCCCAATGATCGGAGGGGCCGTGAGTCACTCCGGCTTTGATGCCGCCGCCGCAGAGCCAATTGCTGAAGACATACGGATTGTGATCGCGGCCTTTGCTGCCTTGAGTCGACGGCATGCGCCCGAACTCTGTCGTCCAAAGAATGATGGTGTCGTCGAGCAGGCCGCGCTGTTTGAGATCCTTGATCAACGCAGCTGCTCCGACCGCCATTCCCATTGCGAGCGGACCATGATCGCGTTCGATG
>CAZNMS010000756.1:2426-3363 GCA_964573505.1 uncultured Planctomycetaceae bacterium
CATGCCGCGTTCCTTGAGGTCGCAGAGAAGGGCGGCGGCGCCGCGGGCGAAACCGCGCGACAACGGGCCGTGGTCGCGGCGCACGTTTTCGTGGGAATCCCAATTGCGGCGCGGGAAGCTGTTGTCGTTGCCCGACCAAATTTGGACGAACCGCACGCCTCGTTCGAGTAGTCGCCGCGCGATCAAGCACTTGCGGCCGAAGTACTCGGCTTCTTCGGGGACATTGATCTCGCTCGGGTACGACGAGCCGGCTTTCTCAAGCCCATACATCTTCAAGATGCGATCGGGTTCCTTTGAAAGATCGAGTGCTTCGGGAGCACTGAGCTGCATCTTTGCCGCGAGTTCATAGGTCTTGATCCGCGCGTCTAAGCGCGAGTCTCCCGGTCGTTGCTGCTCGAAGTTGCGATTGAGACGACCGAGCAACGCGAGGCCCGCGCGATCGCTTTCGGTCGAGACGAAGTCGGACTTCGGGAGCAAGTCCTCAATGGGGATCTCGCGCTGCGGGAAGATCGTTGTGCCTTGAGCGGATGCGGGCAGAAACGCAGACGACCAATTCTTCGGCCCGTTCGAGGGATAGCCGCGATGATCCGGCAGCACGACGAAGGTCGGCAGGTTGTCGTTCATCGAGCCGAGGCCGTAGCTGATCCATGCTCCCATTCCGGGAAAACCGGGGTTCTGAAAACCGGTTGCTTGCAGGAACGTCGCTTGCGAATGCACGCCGGTCTTGCCGACGACGTTGTGAATGAAGGCCATTTCATCAACGACTTCGCCCAATGGTGCGACGACATCGCTGAGCATCTTGCCGGTCTGCCCATACGGCTTGAACTTGAAGGGCGACTTCATCCATGGGCCGAGTCCGTTCTGAAACGCTTCGACGTGCTCGCCAAAACTGGATGGCTCACCGTGATGCTTTTCGAGTTCGGGTTTGTAATCCCAT
>CAZNMS010000757.1:0-3339 GCA_964573505.1 uncultured Planctomycetaceae bacterium
CCGCTGCGGCTCGGGATGGAATCCCAAGCTACTTTTCGAGGCAGTTCCCAATGTTCGACGGACGTTGCCGGGTATGAAAACGAGACTGCGAGTTCGCTCGTGACGACGAATTCAACTCGTGAAAGTGAACGTCATCCCGCTGCGGCTCGGGATGGAATCCCAAGCTACTTTTGATGAGTGACGGTCGCATCAGCGTTGCGCGTCCATGAACGCGATCAGGTCGCGCAGTTCTTGCAGCGTCATCTTGTCGGCGAGCTTCTCGGGCATGACCGAGACTTTCTGCGGCGTGCGAGTCTCGACGTCGTGCGTCTTGATCTCGGTCAGTTTGCCTTCGGCGTCACCGACGATCGTCTTGCCTTCGTTCTCATGCACGACCATGCCGGTAACAACTCTTCCATCCTTCATCTCGAAGGTCCAAGCGACGTACTGCGGCGCGATCTCGCGGCTCGGTTCGAGGATTGATTGGATCAGTTGCACGCGGTTCATGTTGCCGACTGCTCGCGAGAGATCGGGACCGACTTTGCCGCCTCGACCGTCGATCGTGTGACACTTGAAGCAACCCGGACCATTCGGATGGAAGAAGATGCGGCGGCCTGCTGCGGGATCGACGCTGCCTCCGCGCGCCAGTTGGTCCATCCACTCTTGGCGCGTCGTCGGCTTCGCACTGCTGTTGAGCTTGATCGACTGCGGCACGTCGAGCTTCGCCTCGGCAAAGGCCAGTGCGATCTGATCAGCGAGCTGCATCCCGATTCTGCCATCAGGCAAGAGATTGATCGTCTTTGCGATTTCGAGGACCGCGTCTCGAAGTTCAGCGTCCTCAGCGATCAGCGGTCGCGCCGCACGCAACGCTTCAAAGCGAAGCGGAACCGCGCTGCTGTTGTTCAAGAAACCCTTCAGCAGCTTTCGAGTCGGGCCGCCGACTGGCTCTGCTTTCGCAATCGCGGCGAGTCCGACAAGTGCTTCCGCTCGCAACGTCACGTCGAGCTTTTCGTTCGCGACGAGTTCCCTCAGCAACTCACTTGAGACTTCAGCCTTCGCACCTTGCAGCGTGCGGATTGCCTCGACTCGCAGCGGTTCGTGATCGGTCTTCAGCAAGCTCGCGAAGAACGGCGCATCGAGCACCTTGTCTGTCGGCGAGACGAGTCGCAGCGCTTGTGCTCGGACGGCGGGCGAGCGTTTCTCGTCCTTCAGTAAGGGAACGACATAGAGAGCAGCGGGCGTCTTATCGAAGTCTTCGGGCTTCTTACCGTCGAGCATCTCGAGCGCGGCGATCGTCGCGAGGAACAGTTCGGTCGTCATGCCTTTGCTATCAAAGATGGCTTCAACGCGCGGCTTGAGCGCAACTAATTTTTCCTCTGCCGCCCATTGCACGGCGAGCCGCCGAACTTCGGGATCAGCATCATTCAGCGCTACTCGCAGCAATCGGTCTTCTTGGGGAGCCTGCTTACGCGCCGCGAGCAACATCGCTTGCCGCACGCGCGGAGCAACCGCCTTCACGTTCGGAGTCGCGTCAGGAATCAGATAGTTCGCGAAGTCATCCTGAGTGAACTGCTTCGCAAGCACACCGACCATTGCCGCCAACACGAACGGATCATCGGCCGCGAGCACTATCCTCAAGCGGTCGCCATCACCGGCTTTGAAGTCCACCTGAGCGAGCGCCGGCAGCAAGTCATCCGTCGGCGTCCCCAGCTTCGGCAACAACCCGAAGCTCGAAACAGAGGCCGTCTCAAAGAGTTCGCCCATCTCGGAACCGGGAATTGCCCAGCGCGTTTCAAGAGCCGCGCGAGCTGACAGTGAACTGCGATTGGGACTGGCACCTGCATCCTTTGCGGCGCGGTTCGCCAATGCCTTCGCTGCCGCGCGACGGACATCAATCCGCGCTGACGATACGAGTTGAGTCAGCTCTTCAACGGGGCGACTGGCAACAGAGTCGAGCTTGATGACTTCGCTTTTGCGCGCGGCTTTCGGCGAGATCTTCCAAATGCGGCCGTGACCGTGCAGCTTGTAGTCGCGCAAGACCCAGTCGGTGCAGAAGAGCGAGCCGTCCGGTGCTGTAGCAATTCCTACTGGCCTAAAATTCTCGCCGCCGGTAATGAGCGGTTCGGCCAGCGACGTGAAGGACGTGCCTTTCGGCTGTAACCGAAAGCGGTCGATCCGATGATCGCCCCAACTGGTGACGAGCAAGTTGCCGAGATACTCCGGCGGCAATCCGTCCGACTCGTAAGCGAGGATGCCCGAAGGTGCTTCGCCCGTTCCCGCAACCATCGGCAACGTGCCGGGGATCTCGCCGTTCCAAGAGGTGAAGGGATGCAGGCCCTTGCGACCGTTGCGGAAGCGATAGCCGTAATCACCGCCCGGAATCACATGCAGCAGACGGCACGGCGGGCGCGAGTCGGGATCGTTGTCGACATTGAAGAACCGACCGAAGGCGTCGAAGCAGTTCGCATGCGGATTCCAAAAGCCGGTCGCGATTTGACTCAGCTTCGAGCCATCCAAACGGCACCGATAAATGTTGCCGCCCTCACCGCCTCCGCCGAGCGTCGCGCCGTCCGAGCCGATGATCTTGTAGTCCGCTCCGAGATTCTCGCCGAAACCGAAGTACATCCAGCCGAGCGCATCAATCGCGAATCCCGCAAGGCCGTTGTGCGGATAGTTCCCCTTCGTGTCGAGCCGCACGATCGACTCTTTGCGATCGGCTTTGTCGTCACCGTCATCGTCATGAAAGAGAAAGATCTCGCCGCGCGTCGCGATGTAGACCGACTGCTTCGGCTGCGGTGCATCTTTCGTTACAGGCACCGGAAACCAGAGAGGTCGAACAACGACGCTCATCGAAAACTTCAGTCCGTCGGTGAAGACCGAAATCTTGTCCGCCTTCCCGTCATTGTCAGAGTCGCTCATGACGAGCACGCGATCGGTCGGATGCCCTTTGTAGCCCTCGGGCGGGAAGTGAGTGTTGCTCTCGATCGCAATCACTCGACCGCGATGATCAACGTCGAGCCCCGTCGGAGTGACGATCTGCGGATGCTCGGCAAACAGCTCGACCTTCAAGCGAGGATCAACGGACTTCGGCGACTCATCAGCCGCTGCCACAAGCGTCCCCTGCAACAGCGCGAGCACAACGCACGCTGAACTCAGCAAACCGAGCACGTTCGCAACGCGCTCTCCGTGACTTCGCGGAATCGTCATGTAGGTCTCCTTACAAGAAGGTTGTCTGAGAGGGGCGCAGATCGTCGTAGTTCGCTCCGAGGCTGTGATTTAATCGCCCCTGGGCTTGTCCCAGGGGTTTAACGGCCTTTGCACTACTCAAATTGCCCTTGATTTTAAGTAGCGCAAAGGCCG
>CAZNMS010000758.1:0-3338 GCA_964573505.1 uncultured Planctomycetaceae bacterium
ACTATGTTTTTCACGGCGGCTTCGTCTTCGCGCTTGTACGAAATGAAGATGGCTCCCGGCGGCATCTCAGGAGGCATGACGAGCTTCTCGGATGTCGCTGGCAGTGGATTGTTCGGGTGGCGCTTTTGCCAACGCGCCGAGAGTTCTTGCACGAACTGACGAGGTTCGATTTCTAAGACTTTGACTCGCTTCGTCAGTTGGCCAAAAAACATGACAACGTTGTCAGGAGGGGCGAGCCACTGCGTGTCGGATACGAACGTCTTGCCTTGTTCTTTCGATGTCAGGCGACGTTGCCTCGCAACTCTCAAGAACAATCGGAGCAGCCAATCTGAAAAGCTCAGCCCCAGCGCGAGGATTTGGGTATTGCGATCTGCAAGATCCCGCGTGAGGTTCGGCATTACGTCTTCAACAAGCTGCTTATTCAAACCGCAAATGAACTCCAACAAGTCGTCATCCCAACCCACATAGCAAGCTGCCGAGTTCGCAACCTTGCCCAAGATGTGCAGGACCGTTGACGACTTCACTTCACTCATACGGGCGGGCAAGTTGGTCGTATCGCTTGGCGAGTAAGCACACACCGTGACCGCATCTGCTCGACCACCATGACGCTCGGCGGCAAGTGCTTCGGAAAGCAAGGGATCGAACGTCGTTGTGATGAAGAGCTGCAGCGCGCTGATGCTGGCAAGCTGTCGAAGCGTGGATCCCGGTTGCGGCTTTTCGTCCCGCAGAATTCGAAAAACTTGCTGATAAACCTCGTCTAACTCGTCTTCATCCATGAGGTGCCTGATGAAGACGTCGTTAATTGTGAAGTCTGGCGGAAGCCCCTTCGAGATCCCCAGTCCTGCAGCCAACTTCTTCGCCAACCATGGCCCCAAGAGTTCGTTTTGTTCGCCGAATGTGGTTACTCCTGGCCCAATGATTGGCAGGACTTTCCCTGCTTCGATTGCATCCAACAGGCTATCCCAAAACTTATCGTCCACAGTGGTCGGACCTTTCTGTTTTTCGTTTCGGCATTGCGATCATGAGTGAGTCGCGATCGCTGATTGAATGGCAGGTCGAGAGCTTCGTTGGGGCTGAGGTCGCTTGCCAAGTTCCTGCATCTTCGGTGCGGAAGGCGGTGAAGTTCCGAAGATCTCTCCGTCGCCAGAGGTCGGATGGTGCCGTGTGCAAATTATTGCAGAAAGCCTTTGGTCTCTCTCATCGTGCAAATGCAGCGATGTCGGCCTTTTGTCGCTCAGCCAACTGCGGGGCGAGCGGTTTGTCTGGCGAGTTGTGGCAGAGAAATACAGACGGAAGATCGGCGTTCGAATCTTCGGGCATACGTCACCTTGAGAGGTCGGGGCTCGGAAGGGCATCGGGATGTGGGCGGAATCTTCTGGGGATGGTGAGCAAGTTCAAGCTGTGTCATTTGCGACTCATTGCAAACAGCCATCTCCCGCGCCCCGAAACCAACGTCCCGCCCCAACTCCGAGAACTCCTCAGCGCGGCACGGGATGCCGAGAAGTAGCTTGGGATTCCATCCCGAGCCGCGGCGGGCTCGAGCCTTTGCCGCCGTGTGCGTCGTCGTCAGTCGTTGCGGTCGCAGGTCGTTTTGACGCAGTCGTTGTTGACGCCGAAGCATTGCCTTGAGGAGACGTTTCCTCCGCTGCGGCTCGGGATGGAATCCCAAGCTACTACTCGGGTTCGAGCCTCTCACGCCTTGTGCGTCGTCGTCAGTCGTTGCGGTCGCAGGTCGTTTTGATGCAGTCGTAGCTGACGCCGATGCATTGCTTTGTCGGGACGTTTCCTCCGCTGCGGCTCGGGATGGAATCCCAAGCTACTTGAAGATGCTCTTCGGCACTTTCGGCGAGCGGATTGACGATGTGCCGGGGCATTGTCGCTTGGATGCACTACGTCTGAGTGCGACACGCATGGGCTTGCGACACACGGGAAGCACGGACGTCGGCGTCCATGCTACAGCTTCAGGACGGACATGATGTCCGTCGTGCTGGCAAGCACTCATACGCGTCAGCGTTATTGGCCGACTGAGCGGCTGCCTTGCGAGGAGCCGGTGATTGGTAGGCCGGGCGGTAGCGGGCGAGCGGCGACGATGAAGCCCTGCTGCTGAGCGAACGACGCCAGCTTGCGGTAGTCGTTGAAGCTGTCGGGATAGACCCAGATGGTGATCGCTGTCTCGGGGGCACTCTGCGCGAGCAAGCGCGTGAACGAGCCGTCGGATTGCAGTGACTCAGCGACCGTCTCGTCCTGCAGGTTCAATGTCGGCTCGATCGTGAAGCGCGGGACTTCCAGTTTGAACGTGCCGTAGCCGCGATTCAGATCCTCGACCAATCCGGTCGAAGCACGCACGACTTCGTACTTCATCACGTAGCCGTTGACTGGTCCCACTTCGCCCTGATGACGGCTCGACTTCACGATCCAATTGGCGTTCTGCCGGATCTTGTCGCCGACGAGCTTTTGCAGCTCATCAATCGGCACCGGCGAGATGCGGCTGCGAACGACTCGAAAGTGCAACTCTTTGCCGTAGACCGTTAAGCCCAATGGAGTGACTTTGTGCCGCAGCTTCTCCTTCTGACTCTCTCGTGCGGCGACCGTTTTGAGCTGCTCGTTGACTTGATCGAGCTGCTGCTTGAGCGCGGCGATCTCTTGCTGCTCGTCGGACAATGACGCGCGGACTTGCGCCTGCTCTTGCTTGCGGCGTTCGAGCGAGAGACGCAACTCCTTCAGCGCCGCTTCGGCACTTTGCTGCTGAGACTTTGCAGTCGCGATCTGTGCCGTGAGCCCGCGATCGTCCGTCTTGAGCAACTCGGTTTCGAGCGTGCGCACCAATCGCTCGTACTGCGCCGCGCGAGCGAGCAACGCTGCCTTTTCCGCTTGATGAGCAAGCTGATCTTCTTGCAGATCGGGAGCTGCGGCAGCTTCAACGACGAGCGGTTCCGACGGCGTCTCGGTTGCCGGTGTAACAACGGCTTCAGGTGTAACAACGGTTGCAGATGTTTCCGGCGGATCGTTCGCAGCGAGCAGTTCTTGAGCGGTCACCGGCGCCCGCTTCGCGCGGTACGCGGCCATCAAGATCAAAATGATCAAGATCCCGACCATGTTTGAAATGACGTCGAGAAACGAGTCGGAGCCGAAGTCGGCTTCGGTCTCTGATTGGCGGCGTTGACGAGTTCTCATAAGGGATCTCCGCCTCGCAATCGCGCGGCGTCGGAGCGTTCGATGGATGTCACGCGGGCTGAACTGAGTTGTCCTGCCCATTGTAGGTCGCGTTACATGGTCGCCGTTAGCACCGCGAAAGTGGGTATTGAAAAATTTTTACGCTTGTGGGGCCGTTAGGGGGG
>CAZNMS010000759.1:0-3334 GCA_964573505.1 uncultured Planctomycetaceae bacterium
TTCTTGTAGCTGCCAGTCGTTGGTCCCGACGGGACAAGCCCGCCGGAGACCGCGCCGGAATGCCGGCTACACCCAAATCGAGTTTCTGCAACAGGCGAAACACAGCGCCATCAAAGATGGCCTCAAGTGTTTGAGCCATGTTGCTTGCTCCGTATGGCAACGCGGATGAAAGCAGTTTCAAAGCTGCTTGCCGGGTTGCTGAAACAACAAACTGACTCGCTCTTGACGATCAATCACAGTGTCAGTGAGGCCTTATTCCCGCTGCGGGTCGGGAAGAAATCCCAACCTACGGGCTCGTCGCTTTGATCGCTTCGGCAATCGCGTCGCACAGCGGGCCGCAGTTTGTCGGAGTGATGCCGGCAACGTTGATGCGTCCGTCGCGCACGATGTAGACGCCGAACTTCTCTTTCAGCACGTCAACTTGCGCTGCGGTTAGGCCGGTGTAAGAAAACATGCCGCGCTGTTTCTCGATGAATCGGAAGTCGCGCGATGGCAGCTTCTGAGCCATCGTTTCCGCGAACAGCTTGCGCATGCCGTTGATGCGATCGCGCATCGCGGTCAGTTCGCTTTCCCACTGAGCACGCAGAGTTGAGTCGCAGAGAATCTCGCGAACAACCGCGCCACCGTGAGACGGCGGGTTCGAGTAGTTCGTGCGAATGGTCGACTTCACCTGACTCGCAACCTTCGACGCCGTTGCAGCGTCCTTTGTCACGACGGTCAGAGCGCCGACTCGCTCGTTGTAGAGGCCGAAGTTCTTTGAGTAGCTCGAAGCAATGAGCAACTCGGCACCCGGTCGCGCGAGTTCTTTGAGTGCGGTTGCGTCTTCAATCAGTCCGTCACCGAAGCCGAGATAAGCGAAGTCGAGCAACGGCAGCACGCCTTGCGCGTAGACCGCATCGGCCACTTGCTTCCATTGAGCAGCGGTCAAATCCGCGCCGGTCGGGTTATGGCAGCAGGCATGCAAGCAGATGACATCGCCGGGGCTCATCGTCTTAATCGCGGCGAGCATGCCGTCGAGATTCACACCGTGCACGGCGGCGTCGAAGTAGGCGTACTCCTTTGTCTTGAGTCCCGCCGCTTGAAAGATCTTCGGATGATTCGGCCATGTTGGGACGCTGCACCAAACAGCGGCGTTCGGAGCGTGCGTCTTGATGAAGTCCGCAGCGACTCGCAGCGCACCCGTGCCGCCGGGAGTATGAGCCGTGCATGCGCGCTTGCTCTCAAGCACTTCATGCCCTTTGCCGAACAGCAAATCGGCTGTCGCCTGACAGAACTCGGGGGCTCCGTCGATCGGCAGATAGGACTTCGACTTCTCTTTATCGAGCAATCGCTTCTCGGCTTCCTTCACCGCGTTCGGGATCGGAGTTTTCCCGGCTTCGTCTTTGAAGACACCGACGCTGAGATTGACCTTGTTCGGATTGGGATCCTTATTGAATGCCTCTGAGATCCCGAGGATGGCGTCAGGCGGAGCGGCGGCGATGTTCTCAAACATGAATCGACCTTCGAGAGCAAGTGCCATCGCGCGGCGATCAAACGACGATCGAACGTCCGTCTGCAAAGAGGTCGAATCGCCTCTGAGTGATGCCTGAGTCGCGTTGGCGCGAAGAGAAAAGACAGCGAAAGCAGGCCCTTACCCGCATCGCGGGGCGGAATGTGGCGCAGCCCCGAAGACGCCACAAGCGAGCCTCTGAGTCCTCTTCGGCCCCGTCCAACAAGAGGCCGGATGCATGCAATGCACGCGCTTGCCGGGAATCGACAATCGCGCGTCTCATCAATTCATGACGCGCGCCACTGGCTTTCGATCGCGACATCTTTCAACGACAACGCGCCTTGCGAATCGTTGATTTCGTACGACGGACTTTCAGTCGCTCGCTCGCAATCACCGACGGACTACAAGTCCGTCGTACCTCTTGCATGCGGCACCGCCGCATTAGGCACAAGTACGGAGACCGCCTCTCATGCTCGATCTGAAGAAGTTCATTCGCGACATCCCGGACTTCCCGAAACCCGGCATCATGTTTCGCGACATCACACCGCTATTGGCTGAGCCCGCAGCCTTCCGCGAGTGCATTCGTCGCATGGCCGAGCAGTACCGCAATGCCGGCATCACCGCCGTGCTTGCCGCTGAAGCGCGGGGCTTCATCTTCGCGGCACCGCTTGCTCTCGAACTCAATGCGCGATTCATCCCCGTTCGCAAGCCGGGCAAGCTGCCGTTCGATACGCATGCCTTTCATTACGAACTCGAGTACGGCACCGACACGCTCGAGATTCATACCGACGCCGTACGCGCGGGAGATCGAGTGCTGCTCGTCGACGACTTGCTCGCAACCGGCGGGACGATTTCTGCGTGTGCTCAGCTCGCGAAGAACTCAGGAGCAGAGGTTGTCGGCTGCGCGTTCGCGATCGAACTGACGTTCCTCAAAGGCCGAGATCGCCTAACCCCAGTTCCGAGCTTCAGCGTCATCACTTACGACGGAGAAGACTGAGCAGCATTCGCATCTTGAACGACGAAATGAGCCCGCTCTGCGTTGTAGGATGGCCACTCTTGGCCGTCGCATTTGCACGGAAGAAGACAGCCGAGAGCGGCCCTCCTACGCGCAACAATCGCTCTCACGATCTCAACGAAGTCGCAACCAATTGCGCTGCCTGCCGATCGTCAATCACCGGCCTTCGTCGCCGCGCAGGCGAATTCGAGTCGCACCGACACTTGCCCGCCGACCGACACTTTGCCGGTTAAGAAGAAGGCGTTCGCCACTCGCTCAGTCAGTTCGACTTCGATGTCGAGCGTATCGCCCGGTCGCACCATGTGGCGGAACTTCGTGTTGTTGACGCGAGTGACGACCGGCACTTGCCCGGCTTCGACCTGCTGCGTTCGTGCAATCAAAATTGCACCCGCTTGAAACGCCGCTTCGAGTTGCAGCACTCCCGGCAAGATTGGGAAGTGCGGATAGTGGCCGCGGAAGACATCAAGGTCCGCAGCGATCTGCTTGCGAGCGACGATCTTCGAGTCACTCAATTCGGTGACTTCATCAATCCATAAGAACGGATCGCGGTGAGGAATCAGTTGCTCGATATCCGAGCGGGTGAGTACGGGCATGAATGGCTCAAGCGTCTAAGGAATGATGGATGTCGTAGCATGGGATTCCATCCCGTGCTGTCTTCTCTTTCTCAAGCAGTCTCGAACTACCAATCAAAGCACACAGACGGGAATCCGATCCGACTCGCGCGCGCTTCAATCCCGTGCTGACCGGCATCCGTCAAACGACAGGAAGCAACTCGAAGACAGCACGGACTGGAAGTCCATGCTAGTGCGCTTCCAAGTGGATTGAATTAG
>CAZNMS010000760.1:0-3329 GCA_964573505.1 uncultured Planctomycetaceae bacterium
GATCGGCGAGGCCAACTACGGGTCGCGCGGGGCCAGCGTGAACCTCGAACTGGAATTGGATTCGTCCATCGTCACTGAGCCGGAGCGTTTGCAGGATCGCATTCGGCAGTTGTTTGTGTTGGCGAAGTCGTCGATTGATGAAGAACTGCAAGCGTCAAACGGTGCGACATCTCTGGCCGCAGAGCAGCGGAGCCGCTCGGCAGCGAATGGCTATCGCTCACCAGCATCTCGAGTCGCAGAGACTCGAACATCGCCGGGCTCGCGTAGCTATCCGCGAAGTTCGGGAGCACCGACCGCGACCAACTCGCAAGTGCGTACCTTGCGAGCGATTGCCCATCGCGCTGATGTGAACCTCGACGCGATTGTGTGTGGCCTCAAGTTGCTGTTCGCAATTCGCAGTAGCAGGCATCATCTGCCCAATGCGAGAAGATGTATTTGTTCTTCCAGCATCTCGAATCAGGTCTCAACTCAGTACTCAGTTAAGTAGCGGGCTATGTCAGCTTCGAATCGGCATTACACACGAGTGGCGGTCGTTCAATTGGATGTCCTGCCGGCGGCGACGATTGAGCGACGCTCTCCGCTTGAGGATCCGTTGTTTGAGTTCGGAAAACCGGACTCATTGCTCCGCGCGGATGGCACGATCCCGACTGAGTTCGAGGACCGATTCAAGCTGCTGAGATCGCGGGTTCGGCAGGTCTATGTGCAGCAACTCAAAGGCAAGCTGCTGTCGATTCTCGGAGCCTGCCAGAAATGGGGAGTCAGGCTCGTCGTCTTTCCGGAGTACAGCATTCCCTATGAGATCCTCGGCCCGGTCTCCGATGCCTCGGGCGAGATGGTGATCGTGGCAGGAACGCACTCGGTCGAGCGGGACGGCTTGAATTCTGGGCTCTATCAGAAGCTCGGTTGGCATGGAGACGCTGGCAAGCCGCTGCCGATCTCGGGGCAAGCCGTTTGCCCGGTGCTGTATCAAGGCCGCTTGTTGGCTCTGCAACCAAAACTACATGCCGCGAAGCCTGAGGAAGGCTCGCTGAAGAAGGGCAAATCGTGGTCACCGATTGAACTGCCCGCGCTGCCCAGTCCGATGGGCGTGCTGATCTGTCTCGACTTCCTCAGCCGCGAGGACGAGCAGCATCAGAACTTGGTCCGCGATCAATTGGGCAAGTGCCGATTCCTCGCGGTGCCGAGCCTCACGCCGTCTTACACGATCGACGAGTTCGGCAGTGCGGCTTGGACGGAGGCTCGGCGGTATGGCCGACCTGTGCTGTATGCGAACGTGGCAGGACGGACGGGGGCGGGCCGAGCGGACCTCGGTGGCGGCAGTTCGATCTTTGTGGATGAGGGCTCTCCGCTGAACCTGCGACGTTTTCCCGAGGCAGCGGGGATGCTCGATCCCGGCAACGAAGGCGTGATCGTGGCGGACGTCGATTTGGGCTACGACCACAAGCTCAAGCCGAGTTCCACGCACTACGACTCGTCACGTCCCATTCAGCCGATCGCCGCCGCGTCGTTGGTCTATCGCCGACATCCGGTCTCGGACTCGTACGCGAGCTTCCTGGAACAAGTCTTACCTCAGCTCGCCGCGCGAACGGACGACGACTCGATCGACGATTTGGTCGAGCAACTGCAATCGCAACGAGAACTCCTACTGCAAGCCGGAGCGTTCTCTGGCTGTGAAACTCGCAACCGCCGCCTGCAAGAGATGTATCGAGGACTCGACCGCATCAACTCCGCGCGCGAACTCGAGAAATTCACGAGCGAAGTGGTGCTGCCTGCTGATGTCTTATCGCTGACCGATCTCCGCTCGGTGCTGGCTCTGTCCGCCGCCGACGTGATTGATTCATGGATCCGAGAACAAAGCGGCAGCGGACTGCATGAGGTGGAGGAGCGGCTGAGGAAGGCGGGACAGCAAGCTGCGGGATGCTCAAGTGCAGTTGATTGGAGTGCGGGCGCGAGGACTGCCGCCGAAGGATCGAGAAGAGACATCGTCAGTCTCTTTGAGCCCGCTGCGACCGCTCTATCGATTCGCAGCGTGATCCAGACGCAGCTTCCAGCAGGCGTCTCACCGGCAACGCTTCCGGAATTACGAACCGACGAATTCGGGATCGAGTTCTTCGCGACTCCCAGCGCACTGCGAGCCGCCGAGTCACGAACCATTGTGGTTCAGAATCCGATGAGACCTTCCCAACCGGCATCTGTCATCTCCATAACTAGATCCGAGTTTGATGAAGAGCTCTTTTGGTTGTTGGCAGCCGAAGACGTCACTGATCCGGCGATCCTGCGAGTTGAAGCTCCAGAATTGCGAATCGCGATTGGCCTTACTCTCACCAAGACCGCAGAGGGATGGAACGCCACTGGGTGCGAGACGACGTCGAGATCCCGAACGTGGATGAGTAATCACAGATCCCAAATCACTGAGTGCCTACAAGCCGCCGGGCTCTCAAACGTTAGCTTCGTCACGGTGACCGACGACGAGAGGCGTCAGCGAATCGTGAGACTGCTGCCGAAGCTCGATTTCGCAAAAACGAGTTGCGAGCAAACGCGTCAAGGTCGACTCAAGGAAGTAGGCGGTGCCTTCTGTCCGGTCACTGCGCGCGCAGTCGAAGCGTTTGGATCCCAACCTGAAGGAGACGGGTTACTCAAGACAGAACTCTCCGGAGTGGTGGTTAAGGCTCCGACGGATGCATTGGAGTTGCTCTCCGATTGGTTCGACACTCGTAGTGAGAAGACCGCATTGCTGCTTGGTGAGTTTGGAACCGGTAAATCGACAGTGCTTGCGGAATGGGCTCACCAAATTTGGAAGCGCGTTGAAACCAATGCGACAGCTCCGCGTCCAGTGCTGTGTAGTTTGGCGGGACGCGGTGATGTTTCCCCAATTAATTTGCTTCTCCATGAGTGTGGCCTGCAACAATCGAACCAAAATATCGCCGCCCTCACGCTCTTCATTCGAGCGGGGCTGTTGCTGCCAATCTTCGACGGCTTCGATGAGATGGCAACTCGCGTGACGAGCAACGAACTGCCCGAGCGACTGGCGTCTCTGTTGGCAGTTGCGGGCAAAGACGGTCGGGTCGTGATCTCCTCGCGCGACCACTACTTCCCGACGGAAGGGGCTCTGAAGAGCGCGACGGATCATGCTCTGTCGAAGACGCTGGGAGCATCTTCAGGAGTAAGGCGAATTACATTGCAACTGCTCGATCAGAAGCAGGTCGAGCAGTTTGTGAAGCGGGTGCTGCACGACTCCGGTGAGGCAGACGAGGCGCTCGCCAAGATCGCGGCTCTGTATCCGCTGCAAGACTTGGTAAGGCGACCGTTGTTGCTCGGCATGGTCTTGC
>CAZNMS010000761.1:0-3317 GCA_964573505.1 uncultured Planctomycetaceae bacterium
GCTGCGTACTATTTGGAGTCTACTCGAATCACGTTCGGGGCAGTGCCGCTACCGACTGCGGAGAAGTGGAGACGTATCGGAGTGCGGTTGCTCGCTTTCGTCGGTCTGCTGATAGCTGCGACTGCGGGATATCACAGCTCGTATGACTTTGGCCGACGTCAGGAAGAAGAGCTGTTGCGGAACTATCCCGTCATCCGTCGGTTAGACGAGTACCGTGCGATCCGCGATCCGCAGTTCCTGAAAGAGTTGCACGAGCGAAAGACCTTTGGCCGCAGAGGACCGAACGATGAGCGTGAAGATCGCAAAGCCGACTGAGCCCGTACCGTCGTTCGCGGACAAAGCGAAATTGTTCTTCCGTGAGCACGGATGGCTCTGCATCGGCGGTTTTGTCGCGCTGTTGTTTGCAACGGCAGAAGGTCGACGGCCCGAGTCCGATGAACTGCAACGCTATCGCTCTGAGATCGCGGCGTTGTCTCCCGAGGAGCAAAAAGAATTACAGCTTCGCGCCGTAGCGTTTCGGCAAATGGATGCGACACAGCAAGCAGCCGTGCTCGCCGTGCATCAACAAGTGCAAGCTCAGCCGGAACTCGTTCAGACGCTCGCTGACTATCAACGTTGGCTCGACCGTTTGCCGAAGGAGCGTCGCGATGCGATTTCGGCAGAAGCCGACATGCAGAAGAAGCTGACCGCAATTCGCGAGATGCGAGATGCGAATTCGGCGCTGCACCAGCGGCCGGATGATGACCCGAATGGGCCTCGTACTGGCGGAGCTTTCAATGGCCCCTTTGCCGGTCCGGGCGGCATCGGCCAGATGGGGCAAAGACAAGACGTCGTCAGTCGCTTGTCATCGAGCCCGATTGCTCGAGTGATCTACGACACGCTCATGCAAGAACTCGCAAAGGAAGTCGGGCTACCGGAGAAGCCCGAGAAGGCCGACGCGCGCATGCTTTGGGATCACCATATTCGCGTTGTCGAGAAGGCGATGCTCGAACTGCCGCAGGATGGGAAGCGATCGGTACGCGATGTCGTGCAGCGAGTGATTGGGAATCGAGTTCCGCGCGACGAAGCCGATCGAGTCGGTAAGGATTCGTCACTGCCGTTTGAGATCATGAGTCGGCAGTTGGTGCAGGAAGGCGTTGTGCTCTTTCAGAAAGACCCGGCAAGTCGAGAAGCCATCATGAATGGCATGCCGCCGAAAGCGCGGAATCACTTCGAAGAGATGCCGTCGTCTCAGCGAGATAAGCATGTCGCGGTCGCTCATATTCGGGAGATGTCTCCGCGACTGGGAGAGCGAGTGTTTGAGATGGTCGTCGGGTCATGGCGGCGCGGTGATCGCAACGGTCCCGGCGGAGAAGAAGACTTCGGACCGCCGCGCGATGAGCCTCCGCGTGACGGACCCGGCGGACGCGGACCGCGTCCCAATGATCGTCGTCCTCAAGATGGACCGCGCCCCGGACAAGGCGGCTTCGGCGGTCCCGGATTCGGGCCGGGTCGAGGATTCGAAGGTCGCGGTCCCGAAGGTCGTCCGGCGGACATTGGGCCGCCTCCGAACTAATTCGACAGCGCACCTTCGCCTTTCCGTAGCCGAAATCGGGCGAGGTTCATTTCGCTCTCCCGTTGGGTCGCAGAGCCGCGCCCGTTAGGAAGCGGTGCTTTGGCTATTTCGTAGCGGATTCCGCTTCCTGACGGGCGCGGCTCTGCAACCTCATCGTGAACCATGCCCGAAATCGTGAGGCTGCAATGACCGCGTCCGAAGTCTGACGACGTCGACTACGAAGACGCGTATGCGCAACTCCCACAAAGAACGCTTGAACGTTGCCGCATTGGCTGCCTCCGACGGTCAGTCAAACTTTGCGGATAGCAAACTCTGCCGGACTAGAGCGTCGCTCGGTATCGGACAGATCGACCTCATACGACAGCGCTGCACAACCTGACTTGCCGCTGATTCGAAATTCGGGCGCGCTGGTGAACATGCTCAAGATGCTCGATCCCTTGATGCTCAACCGGCTTAGAGCCGCTCGTCAGTGCCGCCGCAAATTGAGGTTCCGCGAGATTCTGAAGAGCACGCCGACGCTAACTCCCGATGGCCGAATGGATTGAGGTCGCGACGAGCAAACGGCTCGTCGTCGAACCCGCACGGCGGTTGTTCAGCTTGAGGTTGAGTGATTCCTTGAGAGCATCGCCTTGCTGCGAACGGAGACAAACTTCATCACGGATGACCTTCTTGCCGAGGCGACGCTGTTTCGTTGCCGGGAGACTTCAGCCGTGAAACGCGAAGACTTCAGCCGCCAATCCAATCATTCGGTCCGCCGTTCGGGGGCGCCTTCGGGACGTCGTTCGAATACGGGACGTCCGGCCGCTGCCTATCGACAACGCGGCAACAATCGCAGCGAACGCAGCTCGGACTTCTATGCGCAAGAAGACTGGTACGACGCGACCGACTCGGGCAGCACGCGCTTCGTCAAGCAACGTCCGGGCGAAGGCTTCATGCACGCAGTCACTGTCGATGAGATCAAAGCCCGCATTGCGGAACTCCCGGAGCGTTTCACTGAGAAGCTCGAAGTGGTGCAACTCAGTCGGATGACTCGCAAGCGAGCCCTCTTCCCTGCCTACGGGATGCAATGGGGCCGCAATGTTTATCTCTATCCGATCGAGGCATCGCTGATTGAGAACTACGTTCGCCCGCCGACTCCCTCGCAGATCATCGAAGCGAAGATGTTTGGCGGCGTATGGACCGCAACCGACGGCCGCTGGACGCTCTCATGGACGATGAAGTCGCTGAAAGACTTCTATCTCAACAACGTGCTGATTCATGAGATCGGGCACGTCAACGACGAGCGCAATCGCAATCAAGAAGACCGCGAACGCTTCGCGAACTGGTTCGCGATTGAGTACGGCTACCGCCCCTCTCGCGGCCGCACGTCGTAGCTTGACTCTGCGACTTGCGCACTCGTTCCCATGCTCCGCTTGGGAACGCGCCATCGAGAAGCTCCTGCTTCCCGTCCAGTCTTGATTCAGTCAGAGAGTCAACCGGCAGCCGCCTTGAGTTCGCGGCGCAAGCGACGAACTCGGATAGAGTCTCTCGTCATCGCTTTGCCTTCGTGTAACACGAATTGCATGTAAGAGCGGTTCCAGAAGCTCCTTCTGCCGAATTGCGAGACGCAGAGATCGGTAAGAATTCTCACACGAAGGCACTCAGTGCGTCTGCGGACTGAGTGAGAACCGGACGGGAAGCAAGAGCTTCCCGAAGGTGCGTTCCCAAGCAGTTCCCAATGTCCGAAGGACGTTGGGTGGTATGAAAACGAGACTGCGAGATC
>CAZNMS010000762.1:0-3304 GCA_964573505.1 uncultured Planctomycetaceae bacterium
GCCCGGGCAGCGAACGCAGTCCGGCTGCTTCAACGGTCTTTCCAACGAGCGGGCAAGTCGGCTGCACCAGCATCTCGACGAGATACTCGCGGCGCGAATCGCCGAACTGTTCGAGCACGTCTTTGCGATCCGGCAACAGCTTGCGACCGACAGTCAGCAAGTAGATCAATCCAATCACCGCGCACGGCACGCCGATGTAGCTGATCTCGAACATCGACATCGGTTCGATCCCCGCTTTGCGCATCAGCCCGTCGACAACGAGATTCGTGCTGGTCCCAATCAGCGTGCAGCAGCCGCCCATCACGGTCAGAAACGAAAGCGGAATCAGCAGCTTTGACGGCGCGACATCGTTCTTGCGGCACCAATCAATGACAACGGGCATCAGCAGAGCGACCGCCGAGGTGTTATTGAGGAACGCGGACTTCGTCGTACAAAAGACCGCGAGGCACAGCAGCGCCCCAACCTCCGTCTTGATGGGGCCGAGAAAGCGTGCCCCCATCGCATCCATCACACCGGTCTCGCGTAAGCCCGCCGCGACAACGAGCAAGCCGCCCACTAGCAGCACCGCGTTATTGACGAAGCCGGCAAAAGCTTCTTGCGGTTCAAGGATGCCGATCACTGACAGCAGCACGATGGCTGCCATAAAGACTAAGTCAGTCGCCGCGATTTCTTTCGCCAGCGCGTAGAGAACAAGAACAGTGACTCCGACCGTGATCCAAGCATCAAAACTCATCAAGAAATCCTTTTGCGCCACCCACTCGGGAACGAAACACCCACCGGCGTCTCAGAGGAGATCGCGTGCCGGCTGACCTCGTATTCGCCCGAGCGTTCGCGAAAAAACCGCCAAAAGCTCCATTCCCGACCGCGCGAGGTATAACGTCCCCCGCGCCCGCCTCCCACAGCACTCCGCAGAATGCCCGGCTCGTATTACGAGTTCTCGACTTCGTGTCGGCACGCGAGCATTGTGGTGCGACGCTCCGCGTCGCGACTCCCGACGCGGAGCGTCGGGCCACAATGGATGCATCTCCGCCGCGTCGTTTAACCGCGTGGCCATCGGCCCGCGTTCCGAGCCACCAACGAGCCCGCCCGCCCCAAAACACCTCGCTCTCACGCCCACCCGCGTATCCCGGCAAGCCCCATCACCGCGTACTCGCTCCCAAAACTCCAAGTACGCCATGCAACTGGCCTCCTCCCTGTGCCGCAATGCATCCAACTCGATTCCGAAGAGTCAGAACCCCAAAGTCACAGAGCGAGCAAAGCCCACTGCGAGCACGAATTCCGACTCACAGCGCCCGCGTATCAGATGCGTGCATGGTTAATAGCCGATTCTCCCCGCGTCTCAGCAACATGATCCGCGTGACGCCGAACGACGGCGACGCTCTGTATCAACAACCGTGTTCAGGGTAAATCTCGTTATGCGCAGCCCGATCGCAAAGTGCGGCGCAACTTGTGGGTATCAACTCCGAATTGCAACCAACTTATTTAATCTCAGTCAGTAGTAAGGCGCGGATCTTATCATTTCCAGTCTCGGCAAAATGAACCTTCTTAAGTCTGGCGACAGTCGTATTAGCCGACTCCCCACTGATGAGGGCGTTGCTCTTACTTCTTGTTGCTACGGTCCCGGCAATGAGCACAACAAACCCAGCAGCCATCAGTGAGGCAGCGATGTGCAACGAGAATTGCTCAATGAGCGACGGGCCTTGTGGCCGCGCGGCATTGGGGCGATGGGACTGTTGAAGGTAACGCATCTGCTCGGTCGCACTCCTTTCCCACATTGCGGGGCGAGATGGCGTCATTTGTGGCGCCTCTGATTTCTCAGAGAAATTGTTTGCGTAGAAATAGAAAGCAAAGGCGGAAATCAGCAGGAACGCAGATAGCACGTTCACAATGTTTGTGGTTCGTTGAACGGCTTCGATTTTTCGGAAGCATTTGAGACAGCAGTTCGACGGGTGATGGAGCCATCGAATGACAGTGTCTCCAACAAACGACCGCGTCGAGACGGTGCGAATATAAAACGGAACAAGGTCGGTTTCGTCGCATCCGCAGAGAGCACATCCGGCAGGCTCAGAAACTGCTTGCTCCGCCGCCACAAAGGGCGCACCAGCCGAGTCCGTCGCACCGAATGGAGATGCAACCTCAAGCAGATCCTCAATGATCTTATCACCGGTGTCATGCTTCTTACCGGAAATGGTGATATGAGCAAACTCGCTCAGCAGATCTCGATTGCTCACAAGCGATAGGACTGACAACACCAACCAGACGGCCGCAATCCCGAGTGACCCGTAAAGCAGAACAACTGCGTCTAACAAGAAACTAGTCACCGCATTTCCGAGGGCCATCAGCACGACCCAAGAAAGGAACATTCCGATCGAGATGGCGATCTGCTTGAGGCACTTCCAAAATAATCCCGGTGGGGGTGATGATTTCGCACCGACAATTGCCAAATAACCGCACGGAATGCTTAACGTGCCGACCAACAGCGTCAGCACGATCGTCCTCGTGAATCCCGAGCCGTCACGAGTATTATTTGCGCCAGAGAGTTCCCGCAGCAGTAGTAGCGGGGGAATCAGCGCCACGGGCGTTGCAATAAGTCGCACTAAGAAGGATCGCACAGTCATGCCTCGCTATCTGTCATCAGAAGATGAGACACACTCGCAATCGCGAAACTATCGCTGTTGGCGTGCTCAACGGGACAGGCACGATAGACGACTGAGCGTCATGCCATCAATTCTGCGATAGAGCCAGTGCGGTCTCAGTGCTTGTCAGCCCTGATACCGAGGCTGTTGATAAGCGTCAGCCACAAGTTGCCCAGCGGAGTTTTCTTTGGCCGCACATGATGCTGGCCGAGCTTGAGCCTCGCTCCGCCACCTGCGATCCGCGTCGGCCAGTTGTCGAGATATCGTGCGGATATTGCTGCAGTAGGTCAGCACGGTGTGATCGAAAAGGCTCGCACCGTCCGGTTTCTTTGTGGCCTTCAGCTTTTCGAGGAATCCGGTCAGAAGTTCGCTTTGCACGGCGTCCCGTTTCTGCGACGCCACCATCCGATCGAACTGCGTATGGTGGCTCATGTCGTGCAGAGCGACCTTGAGTGCGATGCTCGTCAGTAACGTGCCAACCGGTTGCCAAAGCGTCGTCGTATCCGAGCGATTCTCGGTATGTAATTCTAATAACAGCGACCGACAGATGATGCGAATTCAGTCCTGAACCGGACGTCTCGTTCGGCAGCGATTCGGTCGCAATTCGAAGTGCCATCGGTAACATCCTGCCCGCGACACGCCCTCGTAGCTCAATTGGATAGAGCGTC
>CAZNMS010000763.1:0-3276 GCA_964573505.1 uncultured Planctomycetaceae bacterium
GTTCGGAGGGAGGGGGGACTGAACTCAATCAGTTCTCCCTACCCCTATCGACGACGGACTCACTAGATCGCTTCGTCCTGCACGGGGTTTGTCAGGCTGCCGATGTTCTCGATCTCGATCGTCACAGTGTCGCCTTGCTTCAAGAAGACGGGGGGCTTGCGCGCGAAGCCGACTCCGTGAGGCGTGCCGGTCAGAATCACTGTGCCCGGCTCGAGGCGCGTGCTGGCGCTTAAGAACTCGATCAACGTCGGCACGTCGAAGATCATGTCATCCGTATTCCAGTCCTGCATGACTTCGCCGTTGAGAATCGTCTTGATCTTCAAGACGTTCGGATTGGGGATCTCGTCCGTCGTCACCAGTACCGGGCCGAGCGGACAAAACGTGTCGAACGTCTTGCCGCGACACCATTGCCCGCCGCCTCCATTGCGCTGCCAATCGCGCGCGCTGACATCGTTCGCGCAGGTGTAGCCGAGCACATACTTCAGCGCGTCTGCCTTCGAGACGTTCTTGCATGACTTGCCAATGACGACGGCCAATTCGCATTCGTAGTCGACCGAGTCGCTTCTCAGCTTACGCGGCAAGAGGATCGGATCGCCGGGGTTCTGCACGGTGCTCGGCACCTTCATGAAGAGCACGGGGTTTTCGGGAATCGCCTGCTTCCCCTCTTCGGCGTGCTTGCGGTAGTTGAGCCCGATGCACATCACCGCTGCCGGCTTCAACGGGGCGAGCAAGCGCGTGATCGTTGCCGGAGTGCCCGTATCTTTGAGGCCCTCGAAGAGGTCGCCTTCCAGCAACGTCGTAGTGCCATTCGAGTGCTGATTACCGAGACGAGTCGTGCCAGTGGGATCAACGAAGCGGACGATCTTCATGAGGTGGAGTCCTTAGGGAAGAGTGACGTTGCTGCGAGTTCTCGCAGCGATGCTTGAAAGTGGTCTTGCTGAGTCGAAGCGAATGCGGCGCCGAAGCCGGTATCTCAGCCGAGCCCATTCTTAGCACCCGGCGAAAATTACAAAGTGATCGCGGGGCAGATTTCGAGTTTGTGCCGCCCTCAGTGCGAGCGACCTGATTAACGCGCCGGACTCTGAGAAACAAAAAAGCCCGGATGTCAGAGTCAAGTTTTTGTGGTCGCTTTTCGCTCCGCGAAAGTGCGTCTTCAAACGCCGGAACTTCACACGGAATTGGTTCGTACGAGGACGCCATAAAGACGCTCTTTCGCGGAGCGAAAGGCGACCATTAAGCAGAGCCTCTCTCGCCATGTAATCGTTGTTGCCCTCTTGTTCTGAGACTTCTTGCCCGCAGCCAATCTCGACGGTGAAAGACAGGAAGCTCTTCGGTTGAGAGTCGTAGTTGACGGTCTCGTCGAGGAAATTGAGTGAACCGTGTGCCGCTAGTTGGAGGGCTCCGTCGAGCCGGAGCAGTCCAAGAAATGATGCAACGCGCGTTGTTCTACTTCGGCTGCAGTTCGATGCGATCGGCGGTGACGACCAATTGCAGGCCGGTTGCTTGCGCGACGGCGGTGAGAACGTCTCGCAGGTTCGAGTCCTTCAACGTGATCGAAACCGGTTTGTTGAGAACGCCGGTAGTGATGTCGGGACTCAAGACGATGAAGCCATTGGCAAGCTCGTTGAGTTCTCGCACCAGTGACCGCAGCGTTGTCTTGCTCGGCACGCTGAAGCTCACGAAGCGCTGCGCGAGCGCGGCTTCGATGAGTTCTTGCGGTGACGGCGGCTTCGGGGCGGCGACGGGTGCGAGCTGCTCGGCGTTGACCGGGATGACGGCGGGATCTTGAACGGCGGCGACACTGCGCGCTTCGGGCTCGGGCGGCGGAGCATCCGTCGGCTGCGGAGTGGCTCGCACTGAGGGTAATTTTTCTTGCACACCAACAGCGACGATCGAAACTTGCGGAGCGACCGGAGCAACGGGTTGCGCGACTAGAGGCGCAGCGATTTGGTTCGGGGCAGTCTCAGCGGTCTTCGGCGCCGCTTCAGAACGAGCGGGCTGCGCGTCGGAGTTCGCGGGCTGCTCAACATGAGTGGCAGCGGTCGACGCAACCGGCTGCTCGATCGTGCGACTGCTCGGTCTTAAAGCGATGACGAGCAGCAACATTGTCACTGCGGCAATGATGATCGCACTGCGTCGCCGAGTGACACTCATTGCCGGTGCGGCTTGCGGTTGCGTCACGATCGAGACCGAATGCAGATCGTCACTCGCGATCAAAGGCTGTCGGCACTCGGGGCATGCGAATGCGGATCCGGCTTGCTGAGACGTCACTCGCAGCCGAGTGCGGCACGACGGACAAATCAAAGCGGCATGCGAGTTCTCGGACATGCTGATGCTCGCTGAGTCGAGAATGGAACGTGCAAAGGAAGTGTCGCGAAGCTGCTTGCTCGAACGCACTGAATGGGTTGCCGACATCGCGCTTGATCGGCTCAACATCGGGAGCCGATTTCGGGCAGACGACCGGCGGACGAGCGGGCGGACATTATGCAGGCCGGTCGCGAAAACGTATCGCCTTTCATGCGCAGGCGAGTTGATGGCAGCGCGTTGAAGGAACGAGTCAGCTCAATGTGAGCCCGTTGCTTGTTGGGCTCTAGTTGCTCCGCCAGACTCGAAGCCCCACTGCGTTTGCCTGCCGGTTTGAATCAAGGTTTGCTGTGACTCGCATCTTTCTCACGCTGTCGATGGTCGGAACACTGCTTGCCGTCATCGTCTTTATGCTCGGACTCAACATCGGTGACGCGCAGTTGAAAGATCCCGTCGTGCAAGCGACGGTCGGACGACACATGTTGGCCGGCTTGCTGACGCTCTGCTTCGCGTCGTTGCTGCATGCGATCACCTTCACGTACTTCATGGGGACCGGGCGCTGGATCGAAGAGACCTCGCGGGTTTATCAGCTTACGGCCGCCTATCACGATGAAAGCCGCCGCTTGAAGTACCGCTTGCTGATGCTGATCACAGCGAGCTTCACGCTGCTTGTGACAACCGGAGCGTTCGGAGCGGCGTCCGATCCGGCATCGCAATTCGGCTTCAAAGGCATGCTCGGTTTGAATGCCGGGCAAGTGCATCTTGCGATCGCGGTGTCAGCACTGCTGATGAACCTCGCGACGAACGTGCAAGAGTTCCGCAGCATCGAACGCAACGGCGAGATCATCGAAACGGTGCTCGGCGATGTTCGACGCATCCGCACCGAACGCGGGCTGCCGGATTAATTACATAGTCGCCTTTAGCTCCGCGAAAGGCAGCTTTTTCGGAGCAAAAGCCGACAATACCATTCGC
>CAZNMS010000764.1:0-3274 GCA_964573505.1 uncultured Planctomycetaceae bacterium
GCCGGTCGCTGCTGCTGCTGCGGGAAATCAGCGAGCAAGCCGCTCAGCAACAGTGGCTTGGATGTGACCAAGGCTTTGATGCGATGAACTCCCACAGGCTCGGTCGCTTCGAACTTGATCGACGAGTTCTTGGCGGGGAACTCAACAGCCTTGCCTGTCGCAATCTTGTTGTCCTGACCAGGCAACGGGAAAAGCTGAAAGAGCTTGCCATCGGGAGTCACGTGCATGAGGTAGAGATAACCGGGTTTTTCTGATGTCACGCGGACCTTGAAGGGTTCTCCAACGATGTACTTCCCACCGTCAAAGCGATCGACGGTTACATCGAACAAGAAAGACGAAGTCCGGTTGGCAACCAACGCGATGAGTTCTGTCGGGCTCAACAAGACAACATCGGGGGCGACTCCTGGAATCGGGGTCACGGGGCGCGAAGGTTGCGTCGTCGTGGGACTCGTCCCGGTTGCCGGTGGAGATGTCGGATTGGGTGTTGGAGTTGTTACATTCGGTGTCGTCGGATTGGCGGGGTTCACCGGCGGCATGGCAGGTGTTGGTGAATCTGGTCGAGCAGGCGGTAAGGCACTCAGCCCCAACAGTTCGCGCACGACCGGGTACTTCACTTCAGGATTCTCGGGGCGTGCCACATAGGGATACCAAGCGAAGTCGGGATGATCCTTGACGCTTGGGCCAATCCATTTGGCAGAGCCCATGACGATCGAGTTGTTCTTCTTTCGGAATTCGAATTGGTAAGTGTGGTACTTGACCTTCAGCCCGACATAGTTTGGCAACACCGCATCGTCGGCCATCCACAACGCCAATTGAGCGGTGCTTGTGCCATCCGGTCGCTCTTCCAATGTTTGAATGCGATAGGCATAGATCGGGTAGTTCCAAACTTCGGCTCCGGCCTCGATGTCGAGAATGAGCGGCACTCCCTGCTGCTTCACGTAGAGATTGAGCAGCCTCCACAGAGTGTCAGGAGCGAGGTCCTGACGATCCTCTGAGCCTCGTCCATCGCCAAAGCGATCGCCATAAGAGTTCGCGACGTCCTGGGCGTGGCTGGCAGCGAGTAATCCCTTTTGGTCCCCGACCAGCAGGCTGGCCTGGCGTTGCTCTCTGGTGACGTCTCGTGCTTTCGCCGGTTCCGACTCCAGCACCGCCGAGGCCGCCCAGGCATGGCAATAACCGAACCACTGCGGCACGTCATTGCCTGACGGATGATTCTTCTTCTCCCAATCGGCTGCTTTTGCGACTGTGAGCTGGTCGTATTTCGTTAGCGGTCCCACCAACAAACCTTGCTTGTGTGGCCACCAATACCCAGACCAAGGGACGGTCTTAGCGTGCGCTTCCTCAAGAGGTGGAGTATCAGCGGCAGCGACACCGCCGACATAAAGAGACGTCGCAGTCAACGCGACGACACCGCATATCAGATCGCGCATGGCAACTCGCATTGGTATCGCCCGAATGAATCTCTCAATGCTATTAAACATTTTCATGATTGAGTTCTCGATGTGTTAGAAGTGCGAAGTCGGTCCATTGAACTCAGGGCATCTCAGCGGCTCGTTGAACCTCAACCAGCCGAGCTTCGGTGCTGCCGTTGTTGCTGTAGGCAGCCCACGGGAGATCGGCCTGCCACACTTGCCGCACTTCACGGTCGACCGTTTTCAACGTCACGTCGACAGTGGGAGATATGCGAAAATCTTTGATGAGCTTGCTATCGAATAACCCTTTGGTGCGACTGACTTCCGCGACACGGCTCGTCTGTTGAACGGAGTATGCAAAGCTCACTTCGCCAATTGCTTTCGTGCCTGCAATTCCGGAAGTCGCTTCATACTCATAGGCTCCCAAATCTTTCGTTCCGGGGGCCACGAACGCGGGCAGATCAATCGGCAATGCCGTGAGTGGCCCGAATACCGGCGTGGCATGCTCACCCGCTGAGTAGCTCTCGGTGATCGTGCGGAAGCCCTCTGGCACAGGAAGCTGAGTCTGAACTTGCCGCAGGACTTGAGTCTGCTGGTCAACCCAGATTGTCGTCTGGGGCTGCGACGTCTGCTTATCGAGGCTGTTGATCGTCACTCGAAACGCATCTCGCCCTGCAATCTTCTCCACCGCAGTCACTCGAAATCGCCATTTGAGCCGCACTTCATCCCCGCTCTGGTCGTTGTTTGCGCGAGACTGAATAGGACGAGTCGCGGTTTCGATCACCCATTGATCTCCGACTTTCCATTTGGGCTTTGGAATGTTCGTCGCCGCTCCAGTCGCAGACTCGGGCTGCACTCCCGAAGTTGCTGTTGGCTGGTCGGCACCGGGCGGTGCCGCTCGCAACAACTGCTGCGTCCACAATGCCACGCTGCAATAAGCAGCCAAACCAAAACTCAAAGTGAACCATCCAAATCGTTTCATGGTGATTCGCACTCCTTCTGTGAAGACAACACTTACTGAGAAAGACTTTCTGACGAGGTCAGCCTCTGACTGGTGAGATTTCGGCGAGTTTCTCTACAAATCGCCACAGAGCGACCGAACCAAGAAACGCGACACGATGGTTCCTACTCATACTTCTCTCCTGACATCGCCCCGAATCTAATGGCTTCCCTGGGACTGCCGGGAACTCATTGGGACTCTATGCCTTCGTCGAAGACAATCATGAAGCAGATACTCCTTTTCGAGTTGCATTGAATGCCATAGCCGCCGCCATTTCATCTCCGGTGCCCGAGACAAAGGAATTCACCAGCATTTGAGAACAGTGATTGCGATGTGAATTGCGCTCATTGGCTCCACTTCATCAAGTTTCTCAATCGCAATCGACCATATTCCAATCGATATGCAAATCTGGCACGTCCAATTTTCCCTGCCTACATGCACACAGCAGCATGCGTCCTAAACGCATCAATCCTCTTGTAACAGAGACGACGCGACTTCGGGAACTTCGCCCAAAGTCGTGGCCGCTGCGCGGCCGTCCGAATGACAGCAAACACAATTGGCCGTGTTTTCCATCCCGGTAGACCCACAACTAATGCGCAGCGACAACAAATTGTCGATGCGCCCGCCATAAGGGCCTAGTTGCCGCAATGTTGGACCAAGCACTAGTCTCCAAGCACATGAAACGAAAAAAGTCTGCGCCGATATCCCTTCGACGCAGACTTCTGACGCATTCTATGAAACCCAAATCGCGAGATTCACAAACTGTCGCTAGACCGCTATCTGAAGCTTGCCGGTGCCCTCAAGAGCGACACCCTCTGCGGGTGGAGGAGGAGCAGGAGCAGGAGCAGGAGCAGGAGCAGGA
>CAZNMS010000765.1:0-3272 GCA_964573505.1 uncultured Planctomycetaceae bacterium
GGGTCCGGTTGCTCTAAAACATCCCCCCTAGCCGCGCGCCCTGGCGGGCGCGCGCGCCGCGTCCCGCCGAGATCATTCAGCTTGAGATCGACGGCGGCGTCTCGATGGATGCGTGGCTGCTCAAGCCGAAGAACTTTGACGCAACGAAGAGGTACCCGGTCTTCATCTATGTCTATGGCGAGCCCTATTCGCAGACGGTTCTTGATCAGTGGGGGGCGGCTCAAATCGACTTTCATCGAGTGGTCGCTGACGCCGGCTATTTGGTTGTATCGATCGACAATCGAGGCACACCGGCACCGAAGGGAGCTGCGTGGCGACGCTCGATCTTCGGCAGCCTCGGCCCGCTTTCGACGGAAGATCAAGCGGCCGCGCTCAAGGAACTCGGACGGACTCGGCCTTACGTCGATCTGTCGCGCGTCGGCATTTGGGGTTGGAGCGGCGGCGGCTCAAACACACTCAACGCGCTGTTCCGAAAGCCGGACCAATACCATCTGGGCATCGCCGTTGTCCCGAAGCCTCAGCCGCATCTCTACAACGCCTGGTTTCAAGAGATCTACATGCGGACGCGCGAAGTGAACCCGGACGGCTACAAGAAGTCCGCCCCCATCAACTTCGCCGAAGGCTTGCGCGGCAAGCTGCTGATCATCACCGGCTCGGGCGAAACCAACACGCACATTCAAATCATCGAAGGACTGGTCGACCGGCTCGTCGAACTCGGCAAACCCTTCGACTACATGGTCTATCCCAATCGCGATCACGGCCTCCGTGAAGGGCGCGGCTCGGAAGTCCATGTCCGCATGCTGATCCTGAGATACCTCATCGAGAACCTCGCGAGTGGCCCGTCCAACGCTGCCGCAAGCTAGTTCGAGCACTCTCAACGGGCTCCCATTGACCGACTGAGCCGTTGCCGCCACAAATATATCGCGCGATATATTTGCGTGTTTTGGCAACGTGATTTGGGTGTGATCGGCACTTCGGCGCTGAATTTGACTCTTCTGCGTCCGGCTCGCCCGGACAGGACAAGCCCGCCGGAAACCGCGATGGAATGCCGGTTACACCCATCTGATTTCGGAGAAGTCACATGGGAACGACGTTGAGATCCTTGCTGCTGTTGGCGATGGCGAGCTGCTGTTGTGCGGCGTTTGCGGCTGAGTCGACACGGTCAGTCGAGATCGACATCTCGCTGCATGACTTGCAGGGGCAGACTTATGAACTGCGACAGAATGACCGACGTCTTGTGCGCGCGTTCGTCTTTCTTTCGACCGATTGTCCAATCGCGAACTCGTACACACCGACTCTGAATGCGCTCGCGGAGCAATTGGCAAAGGAGAGCCGTTGCGAGTTGTTCGGGGTGCTTGCTGATGCAACGGTGAGTCGGGAAGCAGCTAAGCGGCATTTTGTGGATGAGTTCAAGCTCAAGTTTCCCGTGCTGTTTGATGCATCCGGGCAACTTGCGGCCGCACTGCAACCAACTCATGTGCCGGAAGCGTTCGTTGTCAGTGCCGATGGGCAGGTCGTCTATCGCGGTGCGATCGACAATGCATGGGAGGCTCTCGGACGACGGCGGCCGAGTGCTGAGAAGACGTTTCTTGCGGACGCCATTGAGTCCGCGACCAAGAACAAATCGCCCGACGTTCGCATGACTCCGCCTGTTGGCTGTCACTTCTCGGGAGCGGGATTATCCGCGTTCTCCCTATCGAAGAAGCAACTTGGAAAAGCCGAGATGTCGGTCGCGCCGACCTTCACTCGGGATGTTTCGCCGATCGTGTTCGCTCGTTGCAGCGGTTGTCATCGAGTTGGACAAGTCGCGCCATTTCCACTGACAAACTTCGATGAGGTCGCGAAGCATGCAGAGCAGATCGTGACGGTGACTCAGCAACGCATCATGCCGCCGTGGATGCCAGCGGGTCGAAGCACGGCACTTCATGCCGTGCCAATTCGCCCTGAGTCATCGGCCACTGTGAACGAGCCAACGAATACGAGCGGCAGCACGAGCAGCGAACCTCATCAGCGCGGCGAGAAGTTGCTGAAGTTCGTTGGCGAACGATGGCTCACGGAAGCGGAACTCAGTCTGCTGAAGAAATGGACCGAGGCGGGCTGTCCGCAAGGAGACATCGCGGACCTTCCGCCACTGCCTAAGTTCGTCGAGGGTTGGCAGCTCGGCGAACCGGACCTTGTGGTGAAGATGACTCAGCCGTTTCAGGTGCGAGCCGACGGGCCGGATCTGCTGCAGAACTTCGTGATCCCGATCGACATTCCCGAGGACAAACTTGTCTCGGCAGTCGAGTTTCATCCGGGCAACAAGCGCGTCGTCCATCACGCGGTTCTGTTCCTCGACGACAAAGGTCAGGCTCGGAAACTCGACGCTGCAACGCCGGAGCCGGGTTACGGCAACTTCGGCGGGCCGGGGTTTCTGCCGAGCGGAGCGCTCGGAGGTTGGTCGGTCGGCAACACAGCTCGGCACTTGCCCAACGAGATGGGACGTTATTTGAAGAAGGGCTCAGACCTTGTCGTTCAGATTCACTATCACCCAACGGGCAAGCCGGAAGTCGATCAATCGGAGCTCGGCCTGTACTTCGTCAAGAAGCCCGTCGCAGAATCGTTGAAGCAACCGGCAAAGTTGGTCGGCAGCATTTGGATGGCGAACTACGAAATGGACATCGCCGCCGGTAAGAACAATTACCGACGATCGACCAGCTACGAACTCCCGCGCGACGTCATCGTCGTCGGCGTCGTGCCGCACATGCACCTGCTCGGCAAGTCGATGAAGGTCACGGCAGAACTGCCGCTGAACGCCACTCGTTCGAGCCAGAAAACTGCGACATCCAAACAGCCAGCAGATGGCAACGCGGCGCGTGAAACCATCACTCTGATTGACGTTCCCCATTGGAACTACAACTGGCAGGACGAGTACTACTACGAGCGTCCCTTCCGGCTTCTCAAAGGAACTCGCCTGACCGTCGAAGCGAGCTACGACAATTCTGCGGACAATCCGTCGAACCCATCGTCGCCACCAAAGCGAGTCACATGGGGTGACGAGACGACGGATGAGATGCTCTTCTGCTTCTTCCTGCTCACCGCCGACAAGACCGAAGACTTGATCCACACAATCTTCGACAACCTCGGCCACGACCTGAAACAACCTCGTCTGTCGATCAAGAAGTAGCTGTGGAAAAACTTTGTGGCTCGCCGCTCCGCGTCGAGAATCCCCGGCATAGTTCACGATGAGGTTGCAGAGCCGCGCCCGTCAGGAAGCGGAATCCGTTACGAAA
>CAZNMS010000766.1:0-3270 GCA_964573505.1 uncultured Planctomycetaceae bacterium
CCCGCGCAACAAGTTGATCGCCGAGAAGACTGGCGGAGCGGATCTTGTCGCGCATCACAACAACTTCTTGGCCTGCGTGCGCGGCGAAGAGAAGACAACGAACGCTGACGTGAAGGCGGGCGTGCTGTCAGCGACTCTCGTGCATCTCGCCAACATCGCCGCGCGGACGAACAAGACATTGCAGTTCGATCCGCAGTCGGGACAGATCACGAACGACGTCGAAGCCAACAAGCTCGTGCGTCGCAAGTACCGCGACGGACATTGGGCCGTGCCGAAGAATGTGTAAGTAGCTTGGGATTCCATCCCGAGCATCAGCGGCGACTCGATCTCTCAAAGTTGCGATAGGCCGTCAAGAACGAGTCGCTCGGCAGCAAGTTGGGTGCGGTGTCGTCGTCATTCCTGTGTTGGAAGAATTACAGCAGCAGTGGCGACGACACTTATGACGGGCGGGCGGTGAGTTGAAGGAAGGACTTGCCCGCTGAGGCTCGGGATGGAATCCCAAGCTACGGCTTTCGGTCACTTCAACTCTGCGGTGTCGTCTTCATTCCTCTGCCAATCAGTGCTCTTTCAGAAACGCTTTGGCAGAAAGATTACAGCGGCAGTGGCGACGACGATTCTGACGAGCGGTCGGTGGGTTGAAGGAAGGACTTGCCCGCTGAGGCTCGGGATGGAATCCCAAGCTACTTATTTCACTCGTCGCCATTCACATCGAGCACCGCCAGAAATGCTTTCTGCGGGATCTCGACTTCGCCGAACTGGGCGAGTCGCTTCTTGCCTTCTTTTTGCTTGTCCCACAGTTTGCGTTTGCGGCTGATGTCGCCGCCGTAGCACTTCGCCGTCACGTTCTTCTTCACGGCGGAGATCGTTTCGCGAGCGATGATGCGCGTGCCGATCGCAGCTTGCAGTGGGATCT
Source organism: uncultured Planctomycetaceae bacterium (assembly GCA_964573505.1). Classification (GTDB taxonomy): domain Bacteria; phylum Planctomycetota; class Planctomycetia; order Planctomycetales; family Planctomycetaceae; genus AM-0621. Next base: position 914 of record CAZNMS010000766.1, read on the forward strand.
CGAACTGATGCTTCGAAATCTCTTCTTTCAATCGCTTCACGAGAGCACGACCGCGACGCTCGGCGACCGAGCGGTGCATGATCGTCGTCAGTGCTTCGACCTTCTTGCCCTTTACGAGCACATCAAGCTTGACGAGATCCGAGTCCTGAAAGCCGATGACTTCATAGTCCATCGTGCCGTAGCCCCGAGTGGCACTCTTCAGCCGGTCGTGCATGTCGTAGATGACTTCGGCGAGCGGCAACTCATACGTGATCTGAGCGCGCGTCGTGCCGAGATACTCCGTCCCTTTGTAGATCCCGCGCCGATCTTCTGAGAGCTTGAGGATCGCTCCGATGCCGTCCGTCGGAACGATGAACCGCACGCGCGCGATTGGCTCGCGGAACTCTTTAATGCGATCGACCGTCGGCAAGTCTTGCGGGTTGCTGATGAGCTCAACCGTGCCGTCCGTTTTGAGGACTTCGTAAGTGACGTTGGGCGCGGTCTGAATCAGGTTGAGTTCGAGCTCTTTCTCAAGACGCTGCTGGATGATCTCCATATGCAGCATGCCTAAGAACCCGCAGCGGAAGCCGAAGCCCAATGCGTCGCTCGACTCAGGCATGAACGAGAAGCTCGAATCGTTCAAGGCCATCTTCTTGAGGTCTTCGCGCAGCTTCTCGAACTCTGTCTTGTCGAGCGGATACATGCCGCAGAAGACCATTTGCAGCGGCTTCTTGTAGCCGGGCAATGCTTCCTTCGCGGGATTGACGCGATCCGTAACGGTGTCGCCGATGCTGACCGCACTCAGTTCCTTAATGCCGCAGAGCATGTAGCCGACTTGCCCCGGTCCCAGTTCATCGCACGGCACCATGTTGGGCCGGAACTGCCCGAGTTCGAGCACGTCTTGAACGGTCCCGCCGCGCATGAAACGGACTTGCTGACCTTTGCGAACGGTGCCTTCCTTGATTCGCAGATAAGTGATGACGCCGCGATACGGGTCGTACTTGCCGTCAAAGACAAGCGCTTGCAGAGGGTTATCCGGCTTGCCCGACGGAGCAGGGATCCGCTCAACGATCGAGCCCAAAACTTCTTGCACGCCTTTCCCGGTCTTGCCGCTGACTTGCAGCGTGTTCGTCGTATCGAGTCCGACGACCGTCTCGATCTCTTCGAGCACTTCGTCGACTCGAATGATGGGCAAGTCGATCTTGTTGAGAACCGGCAGAATCTCGAGCCCCGCTTCGATCGCGGCATAGGCATTCGCAACCGTCTGAGCTTGCACTCCTTGAAAGGCATCAACGAGCAGCAGCGCGCCTTCGCAAGCAGCGAGGCTGCGCGAGACTTCGTAGTGGAAGTCAACGTGACCGGGAGTGTCGATCAAGTTGAGTTCGTACTTCTGGCCTTTGTGCATGAAGTTGATGGCGACCGTTCGCGCCTTCACCGTGATGCCTCGTTCGCGCTCGACTTCGAGGTCATCCAAAATCTGAGCGACCGCTTCACGTTGCGTGATGGCTCCGGTCTGCAGAAGGAACTGATCAGCGAGCGTGCTCTTGCCGTGATCGATATGCGCGACGATTGAAAAGTTGCGAATAAACTGCGGGTCCATAGCTACTCAAATAGGTGATTCGAATTCGACTCGGCGATCAGGCTCACGCATTGGTCAAGCTGCCTGCCGCAACGATGCATTGACGGCGGAGACGCAGCGAAAGGTGTCGTTGAAGTCCCGTCGCTCAGGCTGGGTGCCTGAGTGCGTCGCGTAGGTTGGACGCCTACGTCCGACAGCGACGCAGCACGGACGTAGGCGTCCATGCTACGAAAGGAAAATCGACAGCCTCGCAATGCAGTGAGGGATCACCGCAAGACACAGAACGAAAGGCGGGGAGCCGGAAAGGGCGGGGATGCTAGTCAGCGAACTTTGCAGGGTCGATGCAGAGACTGGCACGGCTCGTGCTATTGCTCATGCCAACGAAAACAACACTGACCGAGGAAATGAAAGACTCCTCAGCCGAACTCGGTCGGTCTTCGCGGCAGCCCATCAAGAGGTTGCCCAAAGAATCTTCGAGGCATGGCCTCGCTGGTTTCATGTGCGTGCAAAGCCGGGGCGGTCGCCCGTTTGGTTGGTGGGCGATGCGGTGGGGAGTTCGTGTCTTGTGACGCGAAGCCGCCCCGGCTTTTTTCTACTTCACGCAGAGACCTCTCGCAGCGTTGAGCCCTTCCTGCGCGTGCTGCTTGATCGCAGGTTCGTTTAGGGGTTCCGTTGTTGTGCCGTGCTCGATGACAGCACGCTTCGCTGCGCGAGTCAGCGCCGTCGATAGTCGTGGTTCGCTCCGAGGCTGTGATCTTTTCGCCCCCGGCCTTGTGCCGGGGGGGCAACGGCCTTTGCG
>CAZNMS010000767.1:0-3269 GCA_964573505.1 uncultured Planctomycetaceae bacterium
AGCGGAGTTTTGGCTATTTCGTAACGGATTCCGCTTCCTGACGGGCGCGGCTCTGTAACCTCACCGTGAACCATGCCGCAATTCGCTTTTGACGATGAAGCGCGGTGTTGGGCGGCGGTTGGCCCGCTGCGGCTCGGGATGGAATCCCAAGCTACTTGTCTGCGACTCGGTTTTGACGATGAAGCGCGGTGTTGGGCGGCGGTTGGCCCGCTGCGGCTCGGGATGGAATCCCAAGCTACTTTTTGGAGGAACATTGATGACTGTGCCGAGTTCTTTGCCGATTGTTGCTCCTTGGTCGCTGTCCTCTGATGACGTGCGGGGGCAGTCGCAGACGCCGGAGAAGGGGCTTAGTTCCTCTGAGGCGGCTGAGCGATTGCAGCACTTCGGCAAGAACGAATTGGCGACTCAAGAAGCCGCCAGTCCGCTCAAGATGTTCCTCAATCAGTTTGCCAATCTGATGATTGGGCTTCTGGCCGGCGCTGCTGTGATCAGCGCGGCGATTGGCGAATGGGAAGACGCGCTGCTGATTGGGATCATCGTCGTTGTGAATGCGGTCATTGGGTTCTTGCAGGAGTGGCGCGCGGAACAAGCGGTCGCGGCCTTGAAGCGACTCGCTCAGCCGACCGCGCGCGTTTGGCGCGACGGTTCGCTCCGAGATGTCGCTGTTGCAGAGATCGTTCCGGGCGACCTGATGGAACTCGTCGCCGGGAATTATGTGCTCGCAGACGCGCGGTTGATTGAGGTTGTTGACCTGCAAGTTGATGAGGCCGCGTTGACCGGCGAGTCGCTGCCGATTGAAAAGCAGCTTGTGGTCTCACCGCCTGAGACCGCGCTTCCCGACCGAACGGGAATGGTGCATAGCGGGACGGCGGTCATGCTCGGGCACGGGCGAGCGGTCGTGACGGCAACCGGCATGCAGACGGAACTCGGCAAAGTCGCCGACCTTTTGCAGCAGCCGGAAGGCAAGCAGACTCCGTTGCAGGAGCGACTCGAACATCTCAGCCGCAATCTCGCGGTGCTTGTCATCGCCATTGCCGTCTTGCTGTTCGTGATCGGGCTCTTGCGAGAACCGCGCAGCGAATGGAACGCGACGCTATTGGGCGGCCTCTTGCTGACGGCGGTCAGTCTTGCGGTTGCTGCGATCCCGGAAGGCTTGCCCGCTGTGATCACGATCGCGTTGTCTCGCGGATCGCAGCGCATGTCGTCCCGCCGCGCGATCATTCGGAGATTGTCGGCAGTCGAAACGCTCGGCTCGGTGAATGTGATTTGCTCGGACAAGACCGGCACGCTGACTCAGAACCGCATGGCCGTTGCCGAGCAGCTTGTGGCTGATGAGTCTCTGTCAGATTCGTTACAGCGTCTGCTCGCAGCCGGCTCGCTCTGTAACAATGCTGACATATCGGCGAGCGGAGCTGTGACAGGATCCGCAACCGAAGCCGCGATCTTGAAGGCGGCTCGAGATGCGTCGCTCGATGTTCCCGCATTGCGTGCCAGCAATCCGCGATTGGCCGAGTTGCCCTTTAGCTCGGATCGCAAACGCATGACGACGCTGCATCGCACGCCGAACGGCGGACGAGTCATCGTCAAAGGCGCGGCCGAGCAAGTCTTGAGTTTGTGCTCGTCACCGTCGGGGCTTGAGCAGCTCAATGAGGCCGCTCTGAGTTTGGCATCGCGCGGACGTCGAGTACTCGCCATTGCCGAACGCGAATGGCCGCACGAGTCGCTCGCGATTGAGGGACAGCAGCCTGAGTCTCAACTCACGCTGCTCGGCTTGCTGGCGATTGTCGATCCGGTGCGACCGGAAGCACGCGATGCCATTAAGCAGTGTCGGTCAGCGGGCATTCGAACGGTCATGATTACCGGCGATCATCCCGGCACCGCGCGGGCGATCTCGGAAGAGCTTGCTCTGTGGCAAGAGGGCGATGCCGTCATGACGGGAGTCGAATTGGAACGGCTCAGCGACGACGAACTGTTTGACCGAGTGCGGCGCATTGCGGTCTTTGCGCGAGTGGCTCCCGAGCACAAGTTGCGAATCGTGCGTGCTCATCAGCGGCACGGGGCGGTTGTCGCGATGACCGGCGACGGAGTGAACGACGCGCCGGCCTTGAAGCAGTCGGACATCGGAGTCGCGATGGGGCAGAACGGCACGGACGTCGCACGCGAATCGGCAGACATGATTTTGGCCGACGACAACTTTGCGACGATCATCGCTGCTGTCGAAGAAGGACGGGTCGTCTACGACAACATTCGTAAGTTCGTCGCCTTCTTGTTGACGGGCAATTTGGCGGAAGTGCTCGTGCTGTTTCTCGCGATCCTTGCGGGGCTGCCGATGCCGCTGCTGCCGGTGCATATCTTGTGGATCAATCTCGTCACGGACGGGCTGCCCGCTATCGCGCTCGGCTTCGAGCCGGCAGAACCATCGGTCATGCGCCGGCATCCGCGCCATCGCAAAGCGAGTCTCTTCGAGCACGGATTGGCTTATCGCATCGTCGGGTTTGCGCTGGTGATCGCGTTCGCTTGCCTTGCTGTGTTCAAGCTGGCGATTCGCACTCAGGACTCAGAACCCGTCGACATCGACCGAGCGAGGACACTGGTCTTCGTCTCGCTGTCGCTCGCGCAGGTCTTCTTCGTGCTCTCGATTCGCGCTGGGGAACACAGTGCGTTCGCGGTTCCACTGACCGCGAATTGGCGGCTCGTTGGAGCTGTTGTGATTGCGACGGCGATGCAATTGGCAGTCGTCTATGTCCCGGTGCTCGCCGACTTCTTCCGCACATCGCCACTGAGTGCAACCGATCTCGCAACGGCGCTGCTCGTCGCGACCGCAGGCATGATTGCCGCTGAACTGACGAAGTTTGCGACTCGCCGTTGGCGCCCGCGTTGAAGCACTGCTCGAGTTGCTGTCGTCTGAGTTTCGCCAACGACGGCTGGTTGAGTCATTCAGCAGTGCATCGCCCCAACGATACGGCTCGCGGTCTGAATTGAGGCCAATTCGTTGAACGGCAAGCCGAAGGCGACGGCGTAGTACGGCTTGCGATCAAGACAAACGCCGACGCCTTCGGCTTGCCGTTCAACAAGTCAGTCTGCACTGCGAGAGGTATCGCCGAGTGGTGAGAGATTGCCGGGATGAATACGGATTTGTTGGGTCTTGCTCACGCTTGCCATGTATGGCTGCATGATTGCTCAATGAGTGGAAGAAGAAATGCAGGGCTTGGATTGGGGGCACTAAGGATCCGCGCCAAAATAAATTGTCAAACCGGTTGTAGCGGAAC
>CAZNMS010000768.1:0-3268 GCA_964573505.1 uncultured Planctomycetaceae bacterium
GAGTCTTGCCGCACCCGGCTGCCGCCAAGACGGCAACGACTCGGGACGAGAATGCGCTGTCGACGTCACGGATTTCCTGCAACATGGCGCGACACCCGGCAACGGCATTCGTCGCGTAGAGACCCGCGCAGTGATTCCTAGAACGCAGTCGGCGAGGAGCGGCAAGCACGTTGGCAGGTAAATCGCGCGGCAGTAAGCCGATCTCGTCGCGAAGCAATTCGAGATCGCCATGACGAATCGACTCGACGACTCGATCGAGGATATCTGCCGATTGTTTTGATATTGCAACTACGTCGGCAGCCAACGCGTCGAGTGGTTGAGGCACTGCGGGCACTGCTTCAATGGCTGCGACATTTTCACGTAGGTCTACCGCCAACGCACGAAGCAAGTCCCAAGACTCAACTTCTCCCAACATGCGGCGGATGTCCTGCTCGGCCTCGGCGACATGATGCACCTCGGGTAGCCATCGCTGTCGAATCGGAGCGACCGCCTGCTCGTGGCGTGCCTGTAGGATGTCTGGAGTCAGGACCAACTCGCCAAAGTAAGTGCTGCGGAGAATGGCAGCTTGGCCGACGAGGTTGTTGTGGATTTCGTCTCCCGTCCAAAGATGCAACGTCAGCTTTGTTGATAGGGAATGAAACCATTTTTGGTCCTTGGAACTCAGTGGGCGACGAGTCCACAAGACCCAATCCGTCAGCCCCGGAATGTGCGACTCAGCTTTCTTTATGCCGTCTTTGATCTGACCTCTGCGGGTCGTTCCGAGATCGCCGCTCGTCGGAAGTTCGTACCACTTGCACTGCCATCCCCACCAACGCCCGGCATCTCCGATCGGGTCGCATCGCATATCGAGCCGTAGATGGAACTCAACGCCCGGCTGATTCGCGAGGGCGCGAAAAACGCCGTAGCTCCCGAAGTTCTGGCGCACGATGGCCCGGCAGAGCAGTTCAAAGTTTTTGTCAGGACTTCCCGGCAGGTTCTTGAAGGTGTCCCAATTCAGTGCAGGCATAGCAGTCCAATATTCGCTGTCCGGTTTAGTATTTGATTTCTGGGTGAGTGTGAGCCGAGAAGACTTCAATTCGTGCACCTCGCTCAAACAGTACCTTCAGGAACACTGAGATCTCAGTTTCATCTGTCTTGATGATGACCTTGTTCGCTTGGGCCTCCACACCGACGTCGTAATTGAGTTGGTCCAGTTCCGATGGCCCAATCGACCAGAGATCCAGCTTCTTCAAGAGGTCGAGCATGTCCTTGCTATAGCGACCCGAAGAGCTGTACTCGATTGGCGTGCTGTTGGACTGGTCCATTTCGACCTGCTGCCTCAGCATCGAAATGATCTCCTCTGCGCGAGTCGCCTCGGCCGCATCCTCGAAATGGCCGATCATCACGAGGTTTGCAGAGTGCTCCGAACCATGCTGCTGCCAGATCTTCATCCGTCGTCCTCCGAGAGTTGTTGTGTTAACTGATCAAGTGCCTGATGTACGCTGCCGTCGCCAATCGAGATACCAACAGCGTGATAGGAGGAGGGCTTGAGCACGCCCGCTGCGTCAATGTGTGCATAAGCTCGCAACCCGCGTTCTTTCACCAAAGGATCACAGATTGGAAACCCGTCGGAACTGGCGTCATTAATGCAAAGTTTCAACGGTCCTTTGTACGAGTCCACCCAGCGCCTCAGGCCCAATAACGTCCTTTGAGTTGCCGCCAAAACACCACGCACCGCCACTTGCGGCAACAGCAGCAACTCACAAGCCCCATTATCCATTGCGATCGCCGCTGCTTCATCGAGGTCCAACAGCGTGCGTTCGTTGATCACAATGTTGATTCCGAATGGGGAGATGGCTCGAACATGCTTCAGCCGGGCGATTAAATCAGGAAAGGAACGCCCCCGGATCGCCTCGTAAGTCGCTCCAACGCCATCCATGCTGACTCGAATAAAGTGGACGCTGCCGCGTAACCGCTCTGCGAGGTCGTCTTCGACAAAGTGGCCGTGCGTCGTGAAAGTCACAGATAATCGCGTTTCACGCGCGACCTGCTGACAGAGCCTCTCGAAGTGAGGGTAGAGCATTGGTTCGCCACCACCGAATCCGACTCCAAGTGCTCCATGCAAATCAAACTCTTTCAGCCAACGCATCACGACGTCGAATGCAAGTGCGTCAGGCGACTTAGGTGCATAGCAATGAGGGCAAGCCAAATCACATCGATTCGTGAGAGCAACTGAGACTTGCCGAGGCGCTCGAGCATGGTGCGCAGCAGGGAAATGGATCTCGTCAATGAGAACGTTCAAGCCAGAGACGCGATCGAAGAGGTGTAAGCCCGCTGGACCAGGCCGCAGCTTCCACTGGAAAATTTGGCCGTTGCTCGTCGTGGCATTCACGTTCGCAGACTCCGTTTCAGTTGGAGGGGCGTTCAATTTCATCAAGGCTCACATCATCGCTTCGACGGTCATAAAGCCCGGTTGTGAGAGGGCTTTCGCGGTTGGCGATCTTCTGCGCGTGTTCGAGCGTGCCGACATTCTTCAGGTAAGTCGTGATACCCGCCACTCTAAACGTATCACAGCCGATGGCGGTAGAAATGCCTGCGGCCAATGCACGGCGTTTGATCATGGCGAGCACGTCGAGGCGGTGCATCGGGCGAGGACTCAAGAGTCGATGCCGATCAAGCGACCGTAAGAGCGGGCCTTTTCGATCGTTCTCAATCAGAGCTGCGTCGAGGTAGGCGTCGACATACTCCTCGGCCTTGTGATGAGCCGGGACGTCGTGGGACTTGCCGCCTTTCTCGTGAAGGCGAAACCACATGCGACGGCCTTGCGAGAAGTAGTCTTCCACTCGCATCGAAACGACCGCTCCGACGCGAGCGAAGCTGTAAACCATGACGGCAATCAGTGCTCGATCACGAAGTCCGCTGATAGTCGAAACGTCGATGTTTTCGAGTAGTTCGCGGGCTTCATCGGCAGTCAGAACGGGCGTCTTGCCCTTCTTGAGCGTGTACTTCGGCCCGCGAACAGAGGCGACCGGGTTCGACTTGATGATCTGCCCGACGACCAACCAATCACACAGCATGCGAATGGCGGCAAGATGTTGCTTCACAGTGGGAGCCGAAACGATGCCGAGCAATTCCTCAACGTAGACCGACACGTGCACGGGCTCGATCTCGGCGAGTCGTAGTTGTCGAACCTCGCACCAAGAAAAGAATTTGCCGATCGCGTGTGCGTAGGCAGCAGGGCTAAATCACACTAAGTCGTTACGCCAAATACTACTTCGGCGAGGAAGTT
>CAZNMS010000769.1:0-3261 GCA_964573505.1 uncultured Planctomycetaceae bacterium
TCCGCTTGAAGGCATAGTCGACCGTCAGCTTGATTCCGCATTTCATGTTTGAGCCCCGACACTACATGAGCCATTCGATTTCGCGGCCAACACCTTGCTGCTCGGCGCGGTTGATGAGTTCTCCCGCGAGTGCGATGTCTTCCAATGCAAGACCGACCGACTTGAAGAGCGTGATTTCCTGCGCGTCCGCTCGGCCCGCTGCTTTGCCACTGACGACATGAGACAACTCACGCATCGCATCCCATGAGGTCACGCCGCCTGCGAGAGACGCCGCGAAGTCACCGGCTTCGACTCGGCACTGTTCGATGCTATCGCAGACAATGGCGCCGCAGCGGCGAATCGTTTCAACGTCGAGTTCGGTCTTTGACCAATAGTTCGAGCCGACTGCATTCACGTGACATCCGGCTTGAAGATCTCGGCCATCAAACACTGGCTGCTTGCTGTAGGTCGCAGTGATGACGATGTCTTTGCCCGAGACTGCTTGCTGAGCGGACTCAACGGGCACGACATCAACGCCGCAGCGTTGCTGCATCTCAGTTGCGAATGCTGATCTCCGAGCGGCATCGCGGCTGAAGACTTCAACTCGCTTGATCGGCCGCACTTCGCACATCGCCATTAATTGAGTCCTCGCTTGCAGGCCCGTTCCGATCAATCCGACCGTTGACGCATTCGGGTTCGCGAGGAACTTCGTTGCCACTCCGCTTGCCGCTCCCGTGCGAAGTTGCCCGAGCCAATTTGCATCAATGAGTGCGCGCATTGCTCCGGTCGCAATGTCGTAGGCCGCGACATGAAAGCGCATCGATGACTTTGTCGTTGTGTACGCCTTCCATCCGACGAGCCCGAGATACTCCGCCGACGCCGACATCGTATGCAGCATGACGCCCGGTGCTCCGACTCGGGCACGCGGCACGTTCGCGGCTTTGCCATTCGCGAACTGTCGAAACGCCTCTTCGACCACTGTGATCGAAGTCGGCATGTCGATGAGCTTTTCAACGTCTGCTTCCGAGAGATGCAAGACGGACATCATCAGTTCCTCGACGACACAATGCAGATGCTGCTCAAAACGAACTCGCGCCTGCGAGCAGCGCAGGCGCGAGTCGGAAGTTGACCACTACGAGCTAATGAGTTGCTCCATCACCGATGACGGAGAACTCCATCAGGTCGCTACTTCGCGGTTACGTCATAGACCGCGAGCGACTCTTGATCTCGCAAGTACATCCGCCCGCCGGTCACGACGATGTGAGCCCATGCGGGACGACCGTGCGATTGGATCTTGAAGCGACCGTGCTCGCGGTAGCCTTCAGGCGTCGCTTCGGCCAAAGCGACTTCATGTCCCTCGCCGAGCACATACAGCATCCCATCAGCGACGCAGATCGAGCCTTTACCGGCGCTGCGCGATTGCCAATGAATCTTGCCGGTCTTGAAGTCCATGCAGGTCAAAGGACCGCCGCCGGCCGAGTACATGTTGTCGCCGACCTTCACGATGCCGCCGTGATGGCATGCCATCTTCTTCTCGAAGTAGACCTCTTCAGCCGCTTGAGTGCTGCCAGCAAGCGTGATCTTCGCGAGTCCCCCGCCAGTCCCATATGCACTCGATGCGAAGATAAGATTGTCTTCGATGATCGGAGTGCAGCAGTTCGCGGTGCCATTGGCCGGTGCTTTGTAGCTCCACAATGGCTCGCCATCTGCGAGCGACACTCCAAACACGCTTTGATTGGCGAACTGCACGACTTGTCGGACGCCGTTGATCGTCGCGACTTCAGGCGATGTGTAGTGAGCGCCCTGCGTCACGCCTTTGCTTTGCCAAATCAACTTGCCGTCGTGCTTACTCAGCGCGACCAATGTGCCTTTGCCGCCTCCCGGAGTGACGATCAGCATGTCGTCGACAATCAGCGGCGACTCGGAGTAACCCCAGCCGGGCACTCCGCCGCCAAAGTCATTGCGTAGATTCACGTGCCAAATGGTCTTGCCGGTCGCAGCCTCTAAGCAGACGAGATCCCCATTGCCGCCTTCGGCATAGACCTTCTCGCCGTCGATCGTCGGAGTCCCGCGCGGGCCATCGCCCATTCCGTTGCGATAACCGCCGACGGCCCCGCGAAGCTCAAGGGCAGAGAGCACGCCGTCGCCGACGTTCTTGTTGGCGATGTAATACTTCTTCACCTCATCGACAGTCAGCACTCCGTCACGACCGGCTTCATGCTTTGCTAGCGACGCTTGAATCTCGTCCGCCGTCAGCAGTTCGTCGCCTTTGTTCGTCGCGGGATCGCGTTCATCAATACGGCCGAAGTTACGATCGAGTGCCGATTCGCGAGCCTCTTGCCGACTGATCTTTCCGTCGGCGTCCTTATCGAGATCCTTCAGATAAGCCGAAGTGCGAGCTGCCGCTAAGGCTTTTGCGTCGGCGTCTTTGTCTGACGAATCAATGCGTTCGAAGGCTTCGCGAAAGAGGTTGCCGACTTCGGCAAAGCTGAGCTTGCCGTCGCTGTCCTTATCCAATTCTTTGACGAGCGCTGGGGATCGGCGATCAGCAACAGCTTCGGCAGACTCCGTGCCCGCTTTGTCATATTTATTCCACTCCCAGCCGAAACGAGCGAGAGCCTCGCTCTCACTCACGATGCCGTCACCGTTGCGATCGAGCTGCTTCATATCATTCGCGATGCGTGCTTCGAGCAGCGCCACAACTGGTGCGGGTTGCACGGCCCACAACGAACGGCCGTCTTTCATGTCGAGCGCAATGATGTGCTCGACGCCGTCGATGTCGCCCTGAGTGATGATGCGACCGTCCTTAATGGCGATCGACGAGTAGCCCGCGCCGACCGAGTTCGCTTGCCACAACATCTTCGGACCGTCCGCCGGCCATTCCTTGAGCAGCCCTTTGTCGGTGCTGATGCCATCGCGATTCGGACCGCGCCACTGCGGCCATTCGCCGGGCTTCGACGGCACCTGAGCGGAGCATTGAGAACTCGACGCAGCTAACGCGCAGAGCGCAACGAACGACGCGACAGTCAGTTTCATCGGCAGGGTTCCTCGGGGAGAGAATGCGGGATGCGCCATTCGTCGAATGGCCAAAAGGCGGGTTGCGGACTCTATCGAGCCGCAAGCATCATCACAGGCAGATGGATGAGCGGCAGTGTCGCAGACTCAGCCCCTGCGCTGCGATTCGCTTGATCGCACGTCTCACGAAGAGATCGCTAAGCTCTGCCCCGAAAAGTAGCTTGGGATTCCATCCCGAGCCGCAGCGGGACGACGATCACATTCACT
>CAZNMS010000770.1:0-3258 GCA_964573505.1 uncultured Planctomycetaceae bacterium
TTCAACATGGCTGCGGCTCCTGAAACAGCAGAACTCTGAGGGGCCTGAGTCCCCTACGAACTCAGTCTGCCAGTGACTAAGCCGGATTCGCCGAGGGGCTTGCTGAGATTTTTGAAAGTTCCGAACGAGATCATCCCCATCGACCTCGCGTCGATGGTTCCATGCCTCATGGCTACCTGAACTTAACTCTGTGAAATTGCCTTCGTCGTGGCGACGTAGTTCGACAACGCACCTTCGCTCGTAGTGCCCCGATTCATCGGGTCCCGGTCGTGCGCTCGACCCCATGAATGAGGTCACTACCAGCAATGGTCCGCTGACGTGTTAGTAGCCATGAGGCAGAGGACCATCGGGGCGAGCCCGATGGGGATTGGCCTTTGTGCCGCAGCCGCTCAGCAAGCTGCCGAGCAATTCTGTCTTATGACTTCCTGCCGCAGTGCCTTCAGAGTCACCAACGGCTTCACTTACGATGCGTCTGTCGTTCGGGACAAAGCTCCCAGCGACGACTTCTCACCCTCAAACCCGGCCACCTTGAGTCATCATGTCGCAACAACGCCCCATTCTTTCGACCGGTGAGTTCGAAACCGTTGCCCCGCCAGTGGCAGTCGAACCGGAGTTTCGATCCGTCGGAAACGTGCCGACCGGAGTCTCGCAAGAGACGCCTTCCATCGAGCAGGAACTCCTAGCTCGCGCGGCGAAGGCTGATCCCTTTCCGCCGGAGACGGTGATTGATGGCCGGTATCTCGTGGAGCGGCGCTTAGGCACCGGCGGCATGGGTTCGGTCTACTTGGTGATCGACCAAACGCGGCAGAAGTCGGGGGATAAGGATGCTCGGCTGGCCCTCAAGTTCATGTCGGCAAAGCTGGCTCAGAATGAAAAAGCTCGCAGCCGGTTTGTGTCCGAGTCCAAGGCTCGCAAGCTCAGCCATCCGCACATCGTCGACACCATCGAGATTCACGACTGGACCGCGCGGAAGTTGCTCTACATCACGATGGAGTACGTCCCCGGCCAAAACCTGCGGCAGCACTTACTCGACGCGAAGGGCCATCCACCATTTCCACTCACGACGACCTTAGAGCTGATGCGACAACTCTTGGCCGCGTTGGACTTCGCCCACAAGTCGACGATCCACCGCGACATCAAGCCCGAGAATCTTTTAGTCGTCGTCCCCGAAGACGGCTCGCGACCAATCTTGAAACTGACCGACTTCGGCATCGCCCGCCAGTTCGATGACGAGCACCTACATCGCACACGCGGAGCCATGGGAACCGAGCAATACATGGCGCCCGAACAAGAAGAGGGCGCCGCTGTTGATGTTCGCGCAGACCTCTACAGCGTAGGAGTGGTGCTCTACGAGTTGCTCACAGGGCGAAGGCCGAGGCTTGGTTACAAGCCTGCCTCTCTCCTAATTCCGAGCATCCCGAAAACACTCGATGCCATCATCGACCGAGCATTGGCACAAGACCCCGCCGACCGCTTTACGAATGCAGGCTGGATGTTGGCCGAGCTAGAGACCGTTTTAAAATCATTAACAATCACACTCGATCCAATTCATAATCAGCCTACCGATTTACAAATTAGAAATGTCGACTTCAGCCGATTAGTCATTGAGTTGGAACAACGCCGCGCACCGCAAATCACTTTACCCGGCATACCGCCTATCCCCGATGAAATCCTCGAACTCGAAGGTCGCGAACAGGCATTACACCAGGCAATTAGCTTACTCGAATCTGACACCCATCCCGCACTCCGTCCACACCAGATAGCGAGAAATGACCTCGAACAGCGTGTTGCGAAATTCGAAAGCGACCTCCAAAAATTAAACCCAGCCGAACTAGATGGCAATATTAAGTCGGAATTGCAGTCGCTATTCGAAAAAAATCCAAACTGCGAAGTGCTGGAAGTTGTTGCTGCCGCCCCTGGGGTGCCACATCAAGTCCTATTTCCGTTTGCGCAAGCCATGCAGCACGTCGTGAAATCCCGACTTAGCGTCGCCGAAGCACACAAGCAGTATCAATACGCCCGCAAGACGGAAATAGAACGACTCGCAGCCGAAAAAGCATCGATACAACAAGAGATCGCAAAACTTAAGGGTCAAGATTTTTCTAGACTTCTCGGGGCGTTCTTCACCCAATTCCGTGAGGCAGACTCGTTTCCATTCGCCGCCTGGGCTGAATTTGAAGCTGAAGTATTAACTCGTCGTCGCTATGTGACTAATCCATCTGACTGGCTCATTCATGCAGCCGACGCCTTTGCAAAACGTCGAAGCAATCCAACCGAAGTCGCTCCAATTTCACATCGAGAAAATGCCTCTGGCAAAGAATCGACTACTACGAATCTTGACGTCTGGGATTCCCGCCTCGTGCAGCAGTCGATAGGACGCTCAATATCTACCAGTTCCGAAACACTACATTTAATGGACATCGCACACGGCCAAGTCTATGCAACTCTCGAAGTGGCAATACTTATGCTGCTGCATGTTTTCCGTAATCCAATCAATGACGCTGCGACCAGCATTCCGTGGCTCAATTATGTTATTCCCGTGATAGGATTCGTGGCGATAACTGCTGCCGCAAAGATGTATCGACAACCATCTTGGAGGCCAATGCGGCCAATGGCCACGGGCGAGAAGGCTGTCATAGTTCTGATGGCATTGGCGCCGGCGATCGGCTTTTACTGGCGCCAGGATTGGCGTGATACATATACATTTTGCTTTGGTGCGGAAACTGATTTTCGTATTGGCTTCGTCTCCTTTTGGGGCGCTCGATGGCTGTTGGTGTCGAGTTGGGCGGCCAGTTGCGCCGCCTCAAAACGTCGCGGTGAATAATGCCAATTCAGGTTCGGGGGTTAATCGGTGCCGTATTCTAGAAATGGCGGACCACCTACTCGCGGGGCGGTTTTTGCCAGCAATCCATCGCGCGGACGAGCAATCTGTGATCTCTCACACTGGCCGTCGGGAGCCACTTTGGTTGATCGTGCCGTGTTAAGAGCCCTGTTTTGCAAGATGAGTCGCCAAGGGCAGGAGTACCCATCATTCAAAATCACCACGGCGTTCTTGAACTGAGCCTTATTTCCAACGCGACTTTACCACGGTCGACGCAGCGATTTGAAGATGGCCGCGTGCAGTCGCCCGGCTTTCGTCACGCGGAGCGGTGACAGCTACATTGAAAGACAAGGACCGTTAGCAAGCTCGGTTTCGATTCCTACTTATCTCCTGATGGGAACTCTTTGAGTTGGTCGCATCAGGAGACTCAGCATGTC
>CAZNMS010000771.1:0-3258 GCA_964573505.1 uncultured Planctomycetaceae bacterium
CTGGCAATGAAACAAGCCGCACTACCGTTACTCGTTCTCGTCACCATTGTGGGTTTGGCGATTCTCACATCGTGGCCGTCAACGTCGTTGGAAGCGGACCACTACCAGAAGTTTCACGACGGAAAGTCATTGTACGCGCTGCTCCACTCTAGAATTCGCACCGGGCAACGATTGAATGAGATCGAAGCCATTCTCGGCCCGGCCACTGCGCTGACCGAGAACAGCGACGCCGTTCGCAAGGAACTGCAAGCAGAGGCGTTGAATTCTCCCGATCGGTTTCCTCAGGGGGTCTACGACGAAGACACGTTCGTGACCTATCAGATCGAGAATGGTCGGCTCTTGATGCAGATGCGAAACGGAGTGCTCGTGAATCACGAGCCGAGTCGCTTTGAGGAGTTTGCGTCTCAGACAGACATCGCCGGAGGCGGGCAGTCGGTCGAGCATTCTGATGAGCACGAAGCCGCGACGATTGGCGGCAGCGGTCTCTAAGGGATCGTCGAGGAATAAGGTCGGACGCCGAAGTCCGACAGCGACGCAGCACGGACGTAGGCGTCCATGCTACGAATTCGAAAGTTCTTCTCCGACGATCTAAGCGTTTTGAATCAAGCCTGAGTTTCGTGCTCTTCCGAGTACGGTTACGGAATCATTCTCTCGTAGGAACAACACCATGCTCCGCAAGTCGTTGAGCTGGGCCTTGCTCGCGCTAGTCACCCTTTGCAGCAGTGCATCGGCTCAAAGTGGGACGGAAAAGCAATTGCCGACCGCGCGGTTGCTTGCTCGCTATGGCCTCGAAAGGTTGTGGTGGAGTCAGGCGACGATGAACGTCTACCGCGACAAAGTTCGGCATTTGTCGCTTGATGAAGAGAGCATCTACGTCCAATCAAGCGGCGGATCGATCACTGCATTCGATTGCGAGAGCGGCGATAAGCGCTGGTTCGTGCAACTGGGAGATCCCGATGCGCCGAGCTATGCACCGGTTTCAAACGACGATCTGTTGTTAGTGAGTTCCGGCAGTTCGCTGTTCGCGCTCAACAAGCGAAGTGGCAAACAAGTTTGGAGCATTTCGTTGCCGGCTCCGCCGTCAACGAGTCCGGCGATTGATCGCCAACAGCTTTATTACGGAACGCTCGACGGCAGCATCTTCTGTTTCGACCTCAAAGAGATTCAGAAGTTGCATCAGCAGAACCGACTGCCCCAATGGTCGAGCGTCGCTCAAAAGTGGCGGTTCAAGACCGCGCAAGAAGTCACGAGCGTGCCGCTACTCGCAGGAGGCATCATCAACTTCGCGAGTCGCGATAAGTCGCTGTATGCGATCAACAAAGGCGATCGAAAGATGCAGTGGCAGTTCGAAACCAATCGCCCCATCTCCGCACCATTGGCGCGCGCGGATGGCGTGCTGTTTCTCGGCACTGAAGACTTCAATTTGTTTTGCATCGGACAAGAACGCGGCGCGGTCAAGTGGCAGTTCGTCGCCGGCCTTCCGATTCGCCGTAAGGCTCACGTGATCGAGAACAGCGTCTATGTGTTTCCGGAAAAAGGCGGCGTCTACTCGCTGTCGAAGCAGACCGGCAGTCCTCAATGGTGGCAGGCGGGGATCCAAGATTTCGTCGCGGCTAACAGCCAAACGCTGCTCGCCACTGACGATGTCGGCAATTTGACAGTGCTCAATCGGCAGAACGGCGGCGTTGTTGGATCGATGCCGTTGCGAGACTTCAGAGTGCGCTATGGCAATGACCTCACCGACCGCGCCTATATCGCAACGGACGCAGGATTGATCGTCTGCATCCGGCAGGTCGGCAAAGAGTTCCCGACTTATCACCTCTATCCCGAGCGGCAACCTCTCTTGCCAGAGTTCGCTCCCGATATGGCTGCTGAAGCAACTGATGGGGCGATGTAAGCGAAAGGCAGAAGAGTTTCTCCGGGTACGACGGACTTATAGTCCGTCGAAGACGAAGCTCGACGGACTGCAAGTCCGTCGTACAAGACTTCGCCGGTAGGTTCTCAACTGCCGCTCATCAAAGCGGGTTCGATCAGTCGCCTGCCATCAAACGACAACAGCCGGTCGCGAAACGTGTTCGCGACCGGCTGTTGTCGTTTTTAATACAGTGAGCGGCACTTTGCTTTGAGGCGGCACTCGCTTCGTTGCGAGTCCCAGTCTCTCAAGTTGAGTGAGCCTCAACTTAGGCTTTCGAAACGAACCGTCGATCAAAAGAAAAGGCTCATCCGCAGATGCTGCGGATGAGCCATAAAAAGAGCCCACACGAGTTGCAGAGACAGCCAAAAGTACCAGATTCGCAGGTCGGGCCAGTTGGCAAATGGTTTACCCGTGTGGGCTCACGTGACTTGTAGGAGAAATTGTCGAAGCTTCGCATCGATATTGCGCGTGCATTCTTGATGGTTGATGAAAGGTTGCGGTAAGGCGCACCAAATGACGATTTCAGGCGTCTGCCAACAGAGGCTTTCACAGCAGAAGAGCAGTTCGTCAAAGCCCCGTTTGCCCGGCTTCGCGCCGCAACACTTCAACCACTTCCGCAGTGACTCGAGTTCGTCCGTCAGCACATTTACGCGGTGAAAAAAGCTGAAATCGCTCGCTGCTCGTCGATGTTTCGAATACACGACTCGCCCTCGCTTTTGAAATCGGTTGCACATGACGGTGAGACTCAGCGGTGACTCAGTTGAACTCAACTGGAGACACTTAGCACCACTTCGAATGTGCCCCGCCCGCCTCATTGATCTCGCCAATTTGGAGTCACTCCGATGCGCTGGATTCCCGCCCTGCTCTTGTTTGCTGTGACGTTGATGTCGGCTCGCGTTGCTCCTGCGGCTGAGCTGCTGCCGCCTGATCGACCTCTTGAAACGGTGATTGACCACTACGTCGATGGGTTACTCGCGAAGGACAAGATCGCAGCCGTGAAGCAAGCGGACGATGGCACGATCATTCGGCGGCTGACATTAGATCTCGCAGGACGGATCCCGACCGTTGCTGAGACGCAGGCTTACATCGCATCGACATCGCCTTCGAAACGGGTTGATCTCGTTGATCGTCTGCTCGGCAGTCCCGACTTCGCGCTTCATCATCGCAATGAACTCGATGTGATGCTGAGTCCCGCGCGCGGCGGCGGGGACGAGTTGCGGAAGTATCTCGCATGGGCCATCGAGCAAAATCGCGCATGGAACTCGATGTTCTCGGACATGCTTGCCGGTGATGAGAACGACCCGAATCAGAAGGCTGCTCTCAGCTTCGTTCGCAGTCGGGCA
>CAZNMS010000772.1:0-3253 GCA_964573505.1 uncultured Planctomycetaceae bacterium
TAGTCCGTCGAACGTCGTGAGAAGCGACGGACTGCAAGTCCGTCGTACCCCAAAAACGGATGTGTCCCTGAAGAGAACAAAGCCGAGTTCGAGGGCGATTCACTTTGGGCCAAACGAGACGGTCGAGCGCGGCCATCCGACTTCTCATGAGTTGCGGCAACGACGTGCCGAAGTGATTCGGCTTTGATTAAGTTGCCGCTCGCTGACACATGCCGCGTTTGGTTTGTCGGCAAGTTGCATTGTCCGGTCTTGCTTTGTCAGACGGGGCAATGGGTCGCGAGCACAGCTCGCTCAGAGGAGTGGCGACATGAAGCTGTCGGTTGTCGTACCAGTGCTCAATGAATCGGAAAGCCTCGTGCAACTCACGCACGAGATCATCGACTCGTGTGAGAAGAACGGGATCTCGTTCGAAGTGATCTTCGTCGACGATGGCTCGAACGATGATTCCTGGGTCGTGATTAACGAGTGCTCGAAACTCGATAGCCGCGTTTCGGGAATTCGCTTTCGACGCAACTTCGGTAAGGCCGCTGCGCTCACCGCTGGCATGCGAGCCGCTGATGGCGAGTTCGTCATGATGATGGACGCGGACCTGCAGGATGATCCCGCCGAGATCCCGAAGTTCATGGCGAAGCTCGGCGACGGCTTCGACGTTGTGAATGGATGGAAGCAGCGGCGCCTCGATCCATGGCACAAGGTCTACCCGAGTCGCGTCTTCAACTGGATGATCGGCAAGCTCACCGGACTATGGCTGCACGATCACAACTGCGGACTGAAGTTGTTCCGTCGCGAAGTCACGCATGAAGTCCGCATCTACGGCGAGCTGCATCGTTTCATTCCCGTGCTCGCAGCGGCGCGCGGATTCAAAGTGACGGAGTTGCCGGTGCATCATCGCGAGCGCCAGTTCGGACAATCGAAGTACGGCATCAAGCGCTTCTTGCGAGGCTTCCTCGATCTGCTGACGGTGAAGTTCCTAACCGGCTATGGGCAACGGCCTCAGCATCTGCTCGGCGGAGTCGGCTTCGGCCTCTTCGGTCTCGGAGCGATCGGCTTGACCGCGCTGACGATCATTTGGCTGCTGACTCAAGTCGGCGGACTGGACTTCGGCCCGATCGGTAATCGACCGCTGCTCGCGTACTCGATCGCCGCGATGTTGCTCGGGGCACAAGCCGTGTCGCTCGGCTTCATCGCGGAATTGCTCATCGCCTACACCGGTCGCGACATCGAGAACTACAGCATCAAAGAACGCTCAGCGACTCATGCCGCGCGCGAAGTCATTGCTCCTTCCGACTATGCCAGTGCGGCCACTCAACCGGAGATGACCGCGCTGCCGAGATCGTTTCCCAAAGAGTGAAGAGCGCAATGCGCCGTTTGAGCAGCGCTCGTAGCCGAAATCGTCAGATTTCGGACGCACTCAATGAAGCCACTGAAATCTCACGATTTCAGCTACGTTGAGTTCGACCATTTGCGATCAGCCGCGCGTCTTAGAACTCGGGGATCTCATTGCCGTCGGCTCGGTTCGCCAGATTGCGATGAATGTTCAAGTCGATGTTGTAGGTGATGGTACGAACGGAGCCGTCCGCGAGTCCCATCTGAATGCCGCCAACATGAATCGAACCGAACTGCTGAGTGAGCGTGATGCCCGCAGTGTCCGGCACTGGAGCCGAGAAGCCCGTGCGGAAGTTGTCGTTGTTGAAGCCGGTGTACTCGGTCTCGTTGTCTCCGCCGTCGGTGCCGCTCGTGTAGTTGTTCGGGTTGAGATACTTCTCGCCGACCATGTAGGTGTTCGAGAGGCCGTCCGTCACATCGCGCGTCTTGACCTTCGAACGTTGAAAGCTCAGTCCGTTGAAGCCCGACGTGCTCGTCCATCCGTATGACGGATTGAGGCCAGTTGCGATGTCAGGCGGTCCAGAAAAGATCTCGTTGGCAGCTTGTCCGCCAGCATTGGCGGCGTAGTCCATTCGCCCCGCTGTCCCGACCGCACCGGCATCGAGAAAGCTTGCGCCGCAGGGATAAGCAACCGCAGACCGACGACTCGGACAGTTGAAGATCGGCAGCGGCTGACGGATGCGCTGCGCGTTGAGAGCCGTCGTTCCGCCCATCGCTCGTACCGGTGCGGCATCGACAAACTCAAGCACACTGAAGACCCATCCGCCGGGTTGATTCTCGCCGTAGCCCAAATCGATATCGCCAGTCCATGACCATCCCCAACCTCCGGTCGGAAAGTGACCGTGAGTTTCTTCGTGCTGCATCCATGCGAGCGCAAATTGCTTGAGGTTGTTGCGGCATTGGCTGCGCCGCGCGGCTTCACGTGCTTGCTGAACGGCAGGCAAAATCAGCGCGACGAGCACGGCGATGATCGCAATCACGACCAGCAATTCGATCAACGTGAATCCCGCTCGTTGACGTTGCGACGACAGCAATGAAGTCGAATGGCAAGTACGCATAAGTGGCTCCGCAGGACAGTGGGGTCGGGTTGAACTGAGTGTTCGATCTGAAGACGAAGACGATCCTTAATTAGGGCGCGAGATCGAGTCGGAGATGCGGGACATTCTCGGCAGAGATCTCGACGCCGAGCGTTGTTGCTGTGCTGAATCTTTCAGGGATCGCGATCTTGCCGTCGGGCGATTGCAGTCGAATCAAATAGATCCCCGGCTGCGCTGCGGGCACCGGTGATCCTTCTGCTTGCAGAGCGAAGTCACCGTTCTGATCGGTCACTCCTGACGCTGACTTGCAGACCGCAGCCATGAACGGTTCGGGTTCGAGTGTCACTTTTATTCCAGCAGCCGGAGCACCGCTGAGCGTGACCGTTCCCGCAGCGGAGACGAGACCCGCTCCGAAGCTCATGTGCGCGGCGAGCCGTTTCTCCAATTCCGGTTTCGCGATGGCGCCGTCGTTGTCTGCGTCGATCTTCGGCAGAGCGGCTCTTAAGCCGGGGCTTTGCTCATTCGCGGTCAAACGCTCGTTCTTGTCAGCGTCGAGCTTCTCGAAGGCGAGCGAGGTGAGTTTCGAAGCGTTCCAACTCACCGCTGCGACGGGCTTCGGTCGCTCGGGTGCCGCTTCGTCGCTGCAGCCAGCACTGAGCACTACGAGTAACAAAAAGCACAACTGGCTTTTTATTTGGACGCGCAACACGCAGCCGCACCCGTCGGGATCGGTCGAATACGCGATCATTGAACATTGCCCTTTCAGTTTTTCGGCTCGTTGTCGCGACCCTGTGTGAGAAGGGAACTCACCTCTGCTTTCTCCGCGTCCT
>CAZNMS010000773.1:0-3246 GCA_964573505.1 uncultured Planctomycetaceae bacterium
GCGAGTTGTCGTTGTGCGAAGAGAGCTTTCACGAGCTGATGAGCACGACCGATGAGTCGTCGGTGAATTGGGTGCTCGCGCACATGCTGGCGGACGCAGGGCATTGCTCCGACCCCTTACGCATGATCGACGTCTACTTTCGGCTGTGCTGTCTGGCCGGAGATATCCGCGACGCAACGAGACTGGCGCGCTTGCTGGCGTTTCCGCATCCGCAGATCGACGAGCGTCATCGCAAGCATGTGCACGCCGCGATGCGCGTTTGTGGTCTCTATGAAGAGAGCACCGAGTGGACTCAGCGATGGGGCGTGCCGACGAAGAGCGGCGTGAGCGGAATCATCATCGCGAGCGTTCCCGGCGTCTGCGGGCTTGCTGCTTTTTCTCCGTGGCTGAAGCCCGGAGGAAACTCCGGCGGAGCGATGCTGATGCTGTCAGAAATGTTGCAGGGGCTTGATCGCTAATCCGCGATGCCGAACCCGAACGCCACTGCATTGCGACCGCGACGATTTTTCAATCGCGTCTTTGTCCCATCACATGGTGTGAAGCGATGAGTCGGCAGCCCTGCGTGTAACTCTTGCAAACTTGAGTCGCGGGCCAGAAGCCGACTCCAAAGCCCTCTAGGTCACTCGCGCAGGCACTTCTATAACGCCCGCCCCTTCAGTGATCCCCGTCTCCGTCAGAACGTCCCGCTCGGGATTCTTCGCTTCTTACCGTTCTGACCCCGCCTGCAATTCTGCCCGTCGACGGCATCGAACATCCCGCAATCGATCGCCGTTCCCGTCTTTCAATCACTTCGAATGAGTCGGTTCGCAAAGGAGCCACCCATGCGTTTGTCGGTACGTTTTGTCGTCTGCGTGCTCGCGGGAGCGTCCGCGCTGACCTCGATTGGCTGCAATTCGGTGCCCGGCCAGTGGCATCGACAGAGTGCTCTCGTCAATCGCCGTCTTCACAGCGAGAAGCAAGCACTCGCGCAAACACAGTCGGCTCTCGATCAAGATCGTCAGCGACTGGCGCAAGAGAACGCGGACTTGCAGCAGCGGCTCGCAGCGGCGAACGCTCGTCTCGACAACCTGAGCAACGAGCGTTCGCAGTTGCAGAGTCGCTACACGAATCTGATGAAGAGTCAGCAAAGCGTGCTGTCAGACTCGGCCACTCAAAAGTTCAAAGACCTCGCAAAGCAATACAAAGGTCTTGAGTTCGATGAGACAACCGGAGTCAGTCGCCTCAGCAATGATGCGTTGTTTGAGTTCGCCTCGGGCAGCACTCAGATCAAGGATTCGGCAAAGACCATCATTGGCAAGATCGCCGGGATTCTGACTGAGGGCGACAACAAGCACTTGAAGGTGTTGGTCGTCGGTCACACTGACGATCGGCGGATCTCGAAAGAGTCGACGAAGAAAGTGCATCCCACAAACTGGCATCTCTCGACGAACCGCGCGAACGAAGTGCTGCTCGCGCTCAATAAAGCCGGAATCTCTGAGAATCGGATGGTGGCCGTCGGTCACAGCATGTGGCAGCCGCTTGAGCCCAATAGCAACGAATCCGGTCGCAGTAAGAATCGTCGCGTCGAGATCATGGTGGTCGCTCCTGACTCACCGATCGCGATGGAGTTTGAACGCGAAAGCGCCGCACGCTCTGCATCCAATAAAGATGAATGGGATCCGCGAATGGCGAAGTAGCAATTGCTACATACCGCCTGCGAATCGTCAGCAAGCTCATTCTGCTGACTCGATCAACTCAAACGGCCTGCGTCGAACCGCTTCGACGCAGGCCGTTTGCGTTACTCGGGACGACGAGCGACTCTTCGCCGCGCTGCGAATTGCAGTCTTCAATCAACGCCGCATCCGCTCATCGAGTGCTCCTCATGCCGTCGCTTCGCGAGTACGTGACCTTCTTCCGTGAGTTCCGCAGCCGCTTTGAAACAACGGGAGCAATCGCCCCCAGCAGTCGCTTCTTAGCGTCTGCGATGTTGCGTCCGTTGCGTCAGCGACCTGATGGCGCGCCCGTCCGGGTGCTTGAGATTGGTCCCGGCACCGGCGCTGTCACAGACTGGCTCGTACATCAGATCAAGCCCGGCGACACGCTCGATCTTGTCGAACTCAACTCGAACTTTGCCGACGTGCTGCGCAAGAAGTTCGAAGTCGACGACGAGTACCGCCGCATTGCCGAGCGGTCGCAAGTGCATGTCGTCGCACTGCAAGAGTTCAATGCCGAGCAACCTTACGACTTCGTGATCTCAGGCTTGCCGCTCAACAATTTTCCGGCTGATCTCGTTGATGAGATCTTCGACGCCTACTTCCGCTTGCTCGCGCCGGGCGGGACGTTGTCCTACTTCGAATACATGTATGTGAGGTCGTTGCGAAAGCGAGTCGGTGCTCGTCCCAGTCGCGAGAGACTCGGACGCATTGACGCGACGATGGGGCACTTCGTGAATCGCTACCGAGTGCGTCGAGATTGGATCTTCGTGAACCTGCCGCCCGCATGGGTGCAACATCTGAAGAAGGATTGAGTGGCTCGGCCGTCTCCTCGTGAGGCGAAGTCCCGCCAGCGCGACCAGTCAATCGGCAGAAAATTGCCTTGCTGGAAACACTTGCTGGCTGACGAGACTGAGGCTGCCGATACCTAATGCCGACATTGGTGCTTTTTTTAAAAGCATGGGAAGAAACTCTTTTCGGTCTGAAAGCAAGCTGCTTATAGTCCCGCCCGCTTTCAAGGCCGCCACGGACGGTAAAGGTGCCTGCGAACGGATTACCCGGCAGTCACAGAAGACGCCGGTTAAAGCACGCAGCGTTCTGAGTTCCTGGTGGAGGCTCACTGGTCCGACATGTCAGAAATCATCTCATCGTCGACGACCGTCTTTCTTGCCCGCCTTCTCCTTTGCTTGCGCGAAACCGTTGCCGCGCGATTCGTTCTGCCGCTGAGCCCCGTCTGGGCTGTTAGCACCTGCCGAAGTACGTCTTCCGCATATCGTGCATTGCTCGCGGCACATCGTTTAGCAGTCGGAAATCAACGGCTCACCCACAATCAGCGATGATACCTGTCGCCTGAGCCGGCAGGACAATCCGGCTGGTTTCTTCAGAAAT
The DNA here is from genome assembly GCA_964573505.1 of uncultured Planctomycetaceae bacterium. GTDB lineage: Bacteria > Planctomycetota > Planctomycetia > Planctomycetales > Planctomycetaceae > AM-0621. Next base: position 3,081 of record CAZNMS010000773.1, read on the forward strand.
CAGCAGCCGCCATTCTCGCGTAGTCTTGAAGAGCTATGCGGCGGCGCCGAATTGTGGCCCGCGATGTTCGCTCCCTCTGATCGTGTTTCTGCGGTCGAGGTCTATCCACAGTTCGCTTGAGTTCCGGGTTGATTGAGTCGCCTTCTTTCTCTTGCTGCTAAAGGTT
>CAZNMS010000774.1:0-3245 GCA_964573505.1 uncultured Planctomycetaceae bacterium
CGCAAAGGCCGTTGAACCCCCGGCACAAGGCCGGGGGCGAAAAGATCACAACCTCGGAGCGAAAGGCGACTATCGGATGCGATGTAACTGGCACTACACCTTTACGAACCGCTTGAGTTTGTCGCGATCAAGCTCAATGCCCAGTCCCGGCTTCTGCGGGATTTCGAGATAGCCTTCCGAGTCGATGACGAACTTCTCGGTTTGCAGTTCTTCGATGTAGAGGCACGGCGTTAGGTATTCGACGTAGCGTGCGACGGGCATTGCAGCCGCGAGTTGCAGATCGGCTGCGACTCCGATCGCTGTGTTCCATCCGTGCGAGACCATTTGCACGTTGTGGTCGTAAGCCATCCATGCGATGCGGCGCGACTCGCTTAAGCCGCCGTTCTTCGTGCAGTCGGGCTGAATGATGTCGACGGCTCGGCGCTCGAGCCATGGCATAAAGGACTGCCGTCGGGTCAGCACTTCTCCGGTCGAGATCGGCACCGGCGACTGCTTTGTGAGTTCGATGAAGCCTTCAATGTCGTCGGGCGGCAATGCTTCCTCGAACCAAACGATGTCGTAGTTCGCGAGCATCTTCGCAGTCTCTCGTGCCCAATTCAGACCGTGCGGCCAAAACTGCTCGCTGCCGCCGGCATCGACCATCAACTCGATCTTGTCCCCGACCGTTTTGCGAGCGGTTGAGATCAACAACTCGTCGAACTTGCGATCCCGCCGACCGAACGGGCGCCATCCCATCTTGATCGACCTGAAGCCGCGCGAGACCGTCGCTTCAAGGTTCGCGGCGAGCTGTGCCGGCTCATCAAACAGCATCGAGCCATACGGCTTGATGCGCGTGCGATAGTTGCCGCCGAGCAGACGTGACACCGGCTGCCCGCAGGCTTTGCCCATGATGTCCCACAACGCGATGTCGATACCCGAAATTGCATGCTCGACCGAGCCGCCGCGTCCCTGCCAGAAGGACGACTGCCGCAACTTCTCGCTGACTCGTTCGGGCTCGACCGCCGACTCGCCCTTCAACAGCGGCCATAGCAACTCGACCGCTCCATAAATGAGCTTGCCCGAAGTGAAGCAACTACCGACTCCCGAGATGCCTTCGTCCGTATGGACTTCGACGAGGGTATGTAAGTTTTCTTGCGGCTCATGTCCCTGAGGCCAACCGCCATCAACGGTCGCTCCCGTCAGCGGCAAGACATCAATGCGGGTGATCTTCATGAAGTGCGTTCCTCTTGGTCGAAGGCGGATGAGACAACGAGGCAAGCACTCGACAGCATCACGCGCGACAATTCAACGGACTGGAACGATTCGCATCCCGGCTCGCGGTTGAACGGCGGAAGCCTCAATTCATCGTGCGCGAGGTCTCGATCTATCGACCCGCGATGATGCGCCGCACGTGCTGATGCCAGCGATCAATCGGCAAGCGGTCGGCCAGCTCGACCTTAAATGACTCGGTGCCAAAGTCTCGAACGAGTCCCGCCGCGACTTCGGCTGCAAGGTAGCTGCGATCATCGAAGTCAGTGGCAATCAACCATTCAGCAACGTCATGCCATTCGTCGTCATCAAGAGGCAAACGGTCGCGTAGACCGGCGAAATAGAACGACGCCTTGAGCCACTCAGTGGGAACGAGTGACTCGCGGTGCTGCGGCAATGATGACTCAAGCGGCGCGGTTCCTGTCGTCATAGCATCACTCGGCAATGTGTTTCAGAGTGGAGATCAACCGAGACTCAATGTCTTTCGGAAGGCGCTGTCCCCGCTCGGTCAGTATTCGAAAGCTGCCGTCGTCTTCCCATTCAATATGCCCGTCGAAGACATCGGCGTCAGCAATACTATCTTCCGAGTATCCGTGCCGTTGCCAGTCCTCTCGCAGCATTACGAGAAGGTCGCCATGCAAATACGACCGGGGCGAAATGACGACCACATCGAAACAACGCAGATAAATGAAGATCGAATAGTGCGGCCATTCGGTCACATCGCGAACGAGCCCGACTGCCTGCTCTGCAAGATCACGTCGAATGAGCCGCATGTTTCGACTGCACCAAAAGAACGAGACGATGCTCCCGTGAGAGCATCGTCTCGTCCGACTAAGACTTTGAAGAAGCACATGCCGCAGACGAATTACGCCGGTAACGGCAATCGCTCCAGCACGTTGTCGATCAAGCCGTAGGTCTTCGCTTCTTCCGAGGACATGAAGTTGTCTCGGTCGGTGTCGCGTTCGATGGCTTCGAGCGAGCAGCCTGAGTGCTTCATCAGGATCTCGTTGAGCTTCCGCTTGATGCGAATGACTTCCTTCGCGTGAATCTCAAGCTCAGTCGCCGTGCCCTGCATTCCGGCAAGCGGTTGATGGATCATGATGCGGCTATTGGGCAGCGAGTTTCGCTTGCCCGCCGCGCCGGCTGCTAAGAGCACCGCGCCCATGCTTGCTGCTTGACCGATGCAGTACGTCGCGACATCGCAGGTGATGTATTGCATGGTGTCGTAGATCGCTAAACCCGCCGTCACCGAACCGCCGGGCGAGTTGATGTAGAAGTGGATGTCTGCCTTCGGGTCTTCGAACTGCAAGAACAAGAGCTGCGCGACGATCACGTTCGCAGTGTGCTCGTTGACTTGAGTGCCCAAGAAAATGATCCGGTCCTTCAGGAGCCGGCTATAGATATCCATAGCGCGTTCTTCGCGCCCGGTGTTCTCAACGACGATCGGAATGAGGCTGCTCATTGGTATTTCATCCGTGTAGGGGGCGGCTTGAGACTGACAGCAAGCAGGCCGTTTCAACTCGGCCTGCTGCGGGGAAAGAGTCAGCGGGACTCGACCGTCGTTTGCACGCAGCTTTCAAAGCGCGGATCAACGGGAGAGGACGCCTGCAATAACTCTTACTTCACTTCCTTTGGCGGACGCTTCAGCACCTCATCAACGAGGCCGTACTTCACGGCTTCTTCGGCAGTCATGAAGCGATCACGGTCAGTGTCCTTTGCAATCACGTCGATCGGCTGACCGGTGTGCGATGCCAGGATCTCATTCAGCACTTGCCGAGTATCGAGAATGTCTTTGGCTTGAATCTCGATGTCCGAGACTTGCCCGCCGACTTCGCCATACGGCTGATGGATCATGACCTTCGAGTGCGGCAGCACGTACCGTTTGCCCTTTTCTCCACCGGCAAGCACGATCGCGCCGCCGCTAGCTGCGAGACCGACGCAATACGTGCAGACGTCGCAGTCGATGAACTGCATCGTGTCGTAGATGGCCATCGTCG
>CAZNMS010000775.1:0-3240 GCA_964573505.1 uncultured Planctomycetaceae bacterium
TCCCGCACGGACGGAAGGAACTCGGCGGAGTGCTCGCTCAAGCCGCGATCATGTCGGGGCTCTCGGACGGACGAGAATCGAATCCGGTCAAACGCGGAGCATGGCTCGCGCGGCGCATCGTCGCTGAACCGCCGGACGATCCGCCGCCGAACGTCCCCACTCTTCCCGAAGATCGTTCGCTGCCGTTGCGGGCACGTCTTGAGAAGCATCGCAATCAACCGGGATGCGCTCAGTGCCACTCAAAAATCGATCCGTGGGGCGTGCCCTTTGAAGTCTTCGATGCCGGCGGGCGCTTCAAGAACGACTCCGTCGATGCGCGTTCGACTCTGCCCGACAAGACAGAAGTCGCCGGCTATGCCGAACTGAAACGCTACCTCGCTGAAGAGCGAATTGATCAAGTGGCCTTCAGCGTTCTGAAGCATCTCGCGACTTACGCAACCGGTCGCAGTCTCACTTACAACGAACTGGATTACCTCAAGCGAGATGGCATCAAGCTGAAGGCAAACGGCTACCGCATGCAGGACATGCTGCGGTACGTCATCAACAGTCCGATGTTCTTAGAGAAGTAGTCGAGCTTCGTTGCTTAACTCATTCGCGTTTGCATCTCGTGAGCGGCTTCATCCATTTGCTGCGTGCAAAGCGGGTCATGTCTCTCTCAGGATGACCTGCGGGCATTGCGAGTATTTTCGAAAGTGCTTGTCACAGCGCTTGAAGGCGAGAATGAGTGCTGCTGATAATCGGTTCGCTCGACAGGCTTTTGATGGTGCCTCGTTGGCATCGCGGGACCACTTCTATGACCGACAATATCGAACACTTTCACGACCTCATGGCGCGTCTCCGCGCGGGCAGCAATGAAGCCGCTCGGGAACTCGTCAACGAATTCGCTCCGCACGTCTATCGCGCTGTGAAGCGGAGATTTCGTCATCGCCGCGTGCAGGTCTATTACGCGACTGAAGACTGCGTTCAATCCGTTTGGGGCGCGGTCTTTCTGCATCTTGATCGCGTCGCAAGTTGCGAGAATCCGAAGAAGCTCATCCACTTCTTGGCGTGCGTCGCTCGCAACAAGTTGATTGATCGCCATCGCGAAATCTTTGGCCGCAATAACGATGGCTTCGAGAACGCTGAAGAAGGACCGCCGTCATCTCAGCTTCAAGACGATGGACGACACGAGCGGCACGAACTCACTCCCAGTCAGCAAGCAGTGATTCGTGAGGAAATGGCTCTGCGAACAAAGGATCTCTCTTCCGAGAAGAAGACGATCTTCAATCTGCACAATCAGGGTTTCACGAGCGGTGAGATCTGCGACAAGCTCGACGGCAAAGTGAGTCCTCGCGGCATCCGCCGAGTCATCCAAGAAATTTTTGAGCGATTTCGAGGTTGAATCCCGACCCTCACCTCAGAGCCCCGCCTGTCACTCAGTATTCGATTCACGGATGCAAGATGAAGAAGCTCATCAGTTCCCTCTTCCGCCGCCGGGCTCCCGCAGCCGTCAACGTGATTGATTTGGATGATGTCATCGACCGCATCATCACCAATTGGCCGGCAGGACGACCGTTCCGAGTCGAAGACGCATTGCGTCTCTATCCCGAACTGCGAGCCGAACGCCGCGCGTTGATCGAGTTCGCGATCGAAGAATATTCCGATCGCGTTGACGCCGATGAGTCGCTGACTCCGGTCGCCTTTGCTGATGGCTTCCCGTCAATTCGGAGCGACTTGCTCAACTCACTCGCGTTCGACTTAGCGGTCACGGAACTGACCGGAGTCTTCGCCCGGCATTTGAATGAGACCGACAGTCAGATCAAGTGGCCGCAGCCCGGCGAGACTCATGCTGACTTCAAACTCATTGATCAGATCGGCAAGGGAGCGTTCTCTCGCGTCTTCTTAGCGCATGACCTTGCTCTCAAGAATCGCGAAGTCGCGGTCAAGTTTTGTCGCAACGACACTCACGAAACCGAAGCGTTGTCGCAGTTGCAGCACTCGGCCATTGGCGTTGTTCTCGAAGTGCGCGACGTGCCCGATCTCGAACTCAGCGCCATCAGCATGCAGATGATAAGTCGCACAACGCTCGACGATGTTGTGCGCCATATTTGGAAGACATCAACAAAGCGCTGGCGCTCATGGCCCCGCACCGCTCACGGCGTCGCAGAAGCCGTTCAGACTGGCAATCAGCAATCGGCACTGGGGCAAGATTGGTCGCGATCGACGTTTAACGATTGGGCGTTGAATCTCGCGATTCAATTGGCGCGCGGACTTGCAGCATCTCACGTGCGGGACTTCATTCACTGCGACCTCAAGCCGAGCAACGTGCTCATCACTCTTGAAGGCAAGCCCGTCCTCATCGACTTCAACGTCGCCTTTCGACGAGACGCGACGCAGAGTCCGGCCAACATCGGCGGAACGTTGCCCTTCATGGCACCCGAGCAAGTGCGAGCTTTTGCAGGCCGCGGCTTCTCTGACGTTGGCGCGCAGACCGACCTCTTTGGACTCGGTGCAACGCTCTATCAATTGCTGACGGGCCGGCTGCCGTTCGGACATGCCAACAGCTCTGAAGACGGCATTCGCGCATTGCTCGAAAGCCGCAAGCAACTGCCGCCGTCAATTCGCACGCTCAACCCCGAGATCGACCCGCAGTTCGAAGCGGCCGTCATGCGATGCTTGAGTTACGAGACGACAAATCGGCCTGCATCGGCTGCGGCCTTTGCGCGCGAGCTTGAACTCATTCAAGAAACTCGACCGAAGGCTGCCGCTCGAGTCTCAAGTGATCGCAAGCGAGTTGCTGCTGCAATCGTGATGACAGCCGGCGTTCTTGCGGCCTTCAACATCGGGCAGAGCGAACGAGAGACGAACGAAGCAGCGGTCGTGATTGGCAATAAAGCTCCGGTTGCTGCGCCCGCGATCCCTTTGGTTGAAGACAAATTCACCGGTCAGCTTGAGACCGCGTTTACAGCGCTGAGCCTTGCTCACTTCCCCGAAGCACGAGCATCGTTCGAAGCGGTGCTCGCAGAGCAACCGGATCACGAAGGAGCGAAGCTCGGATTGGCGCGGACTCTTGTTCGTATGGGCGAGCCGCAGAAAGCGGACGAATTGCTCAATTCGATCGATTGGCAGGGACGCGAACCGCGCGAGCTGATGGCGTTCAGAGGCTATCGCCAACTTTGGTCCGCGAGCCGTGCTGATGAAATCAATGAAGCGATCAATTCATTGGAGCAAGCTCGTAGGTTCGCGCCCGACAACGCCGCG
>CAZNMS010000776.1:0-3232 GCA_964573505.1 uncultured Planctomycetaceae bacterium
GACGTCGCGTTGAATCGCCTGACTGATGATTGTCGGAATGATGGCTCGCGTGCTTTGACGCGGGCCGAATGTGTTGAAGGGTCGCACGACCGTGACGGGCAAGCCGAACGCGCGGAAGTAGCTCAGCGCGATTTGATCCGCTCCGATCTTTGTGGCCGAGTACGGCGACTGGCCCTGCAGCGGATGCTCTTCATCAATCGGGGCATAGATTGCAGTGCCGTAGACCTCACTGGTTGATGTCACAACGGTGCGAGGAATCTGCCGATTACGAGCGGCCTCAAGCACATTCAGCGTGCCCTGCACGTTGACGGTGACGTAGCTCTGCGGAGCGACATACGAGTACGGAATGCCGATCAGCGCTGCGAGGTGATAGATCATCGTGCAATCAGCAGCCGCTTCCCAAACGGCGCGGCCGTCGGCGATGTCACCGTGAAAGACTTCGAGGTTCGATCTCAGCTCGGGCTTGATGTCGTCGAGCCATCCTTTGAGAGCGTTCGACGTATAGCGCACGAAGGCCCGCACTCGAACTCCGCGTTCCAACAATGTTTCAACGAGATGACTGCCAATGAAGCCTCCGGCTCCAGTGACGAGACAACGAGCTTCAGTTGCCATCGAGTGAATTCCCAGCAAAAGCATCCGTGCAAACGCAGCTGGTTCAAACCCCATGCTGCGAAGGGGGCGGACTCTACTGAGATCGCGAAAAGCGCGTAAAGACGGGGTCCGCCGTGCTCGCTGCTCTGTACGACGGACTTGTAGGCCGTCCCTGCATCGCAAGTTTTCGCGCACTCGTTCCCAAGCTCCGCTTGGGAACGCGCCGACGAGAAGCTCTTGCTTCCCGTCGCGTCCTAATCCGTGAGTCAACCTGCAACCGCCCGAAGGCCCGGCGCTTGCGCGTCCCGGCGATAGAACAGCAGGCAATTGCAAAATGGGTCGTCCCAGTCGCGGTTCGCCCGACATTTTGCAGTCTGCAATTTGCATTACTCATGTTGCATTCAACGAATCTCGCATTGGTCTGAGTCAGAGCTGCAATCGAACTCCGTCGCTGCGTCATGACGATTGAACTCGAACCGCGTAACAAGATGCTCGACTCAGTGAGTCAAGCTACGGCTGCTTGCGCTGGGGCTTGTGGTAGGACGAAGAGCAACGAGATAGGTTGCCGAGCCCCCCGAGATCGTTCACGGGTTTGAACTTCACCCTTAGAGGAGAACAGTCATGTCGCAGAAGGTTTCACAGCTTCATCGGCGTCAATTCTTGAAGGCTTCGGCTTCGGCGGTCGGAGCCGCGTTTGCCGCTCCCATGATCATTCCGAGTTCGGCACTCGGACTCGACGGCGCGGTCTCACCGAGTGAGCGTGTCATCGTCGGCGGCATCGGGATCGGGAGTCGCGGCGCTTATGACTTGAGCTGCTTCCTGCCGCAGGCGGACGTGCAGTTTGTCGCGGTGTGCGATGTGAAAGAGGCACGCCGCGTCGCCATCAAGAAGAATGTCGATACGCACTACAACAACGAGAGCTGCAAGACATATACGGACTACCGACAGATTCTCGACCGCAGCGATATCGACGCTGTATTAATTGCGACAGGACCAAATTGGCACGCAACGATGTCGATGACCGCAGCGAAAGCCGGCAAAGACATCTACTGCGAGAAGCCTTGCACAAAGAACATTGAGCAGAGCTTGATCCTCGCAGACACGATGCGTCGCTCGGGGCGCATCTTTCAGGCCGGAACACAGCGACGAAACTTGCCGCACTTTGCCTTTGCTTGTGAGTTAGCGCGCACCGGCAAGCTCGGAAAGCTCAAGCGAGTCTTCGCTCATCCCGCCGGCATGCAGGCCATGATGAGCGGTTGGCTGCCGCCTGAAATGGAGCCGCCGAAGGATCAAGTCGACTGGGATACGTATCTCGGTCCCGCAGCATGGCGTCCGTTTAATAAGGCGCACCTCAACGGCTTCCACTTCGAGAAGGGCGGCGGACTCGTCGGCGGCGGCGTGCTCGAGTGGGGCTCGCACTGCGTTGACCTCTGCCAATGGGCCGTCGGCGACTGTGCTCCGCCGGTTGAATACAACGCGCCGAAAGACGGCTATCTCGTCGCGAAGTACGAGACCGGTATTGAGCTCGTCTTCCGTGAGAAAGACTGGATTCCGCTCGGCTCATGCCCCGTTCGCTTTGAAGGTGAAGACGGATGGGTCGAGGCCGGCGATAGCGGCAAGATGGTGCTCAGTTCGCCCGCGCTGCTTGCCGGGCGCACGGTCGCTGAGATCGGCGGCTACCCCGCGACGTTCCATGTGCGTGATTTCTTGGATTGCGTGAAGACTCGCAGTCAGCCGAAGGGCAACGCCGAAGCCGCAAGCCGCGCTCACATTGCTTGTCACGGCGCGAACATCGCTCTCTTCTTGGGCCGCACGGTCAAGTTCGACAACAAGACGAACAAATTCATCGACGACGACGAAGCGAACCGCCTGCGTTCGGAAGCCATTCGCGAACCGTGGCGCCTCTAAGCGAGCAGCTTGTTGGCAGCTATGTGTGACTTCTTACATTCCGGCGGCATCGCCGTTTGAAGTCGTTGCGTCGTCATACCCTCGCGCATGCTCGTAGCCGAAGTCGTGAGACTTCGGACGCAGTTGCCGAGCCCCCGAATTCTGACGAATTCGGCTACGGTCGAGTTCGGTCTCAACGTCATAGGAATACTCAATGCAACTCAATCGTCCCTATCGAAGATTCCTCGTTGCCCTCGCGGCGGCGATCAGTTTGTCAGGCTCATCCGTTTGGGCTGATGCCGCTAAGGAAAAAGAATTACTCGCGGTCTTGAAGTCGGATGCACCGGCTGCGGACAAAGCCATCACTTGCAAGAAGCTCGCGGTCTACGGTTCCAAAGACTGCGTTGAAGAAGTCGCGAAGCTCTTGCCCGATCCTCAGTTGACGTCATGGGCGCGCATCACGCTCGAAGCGATCCCCGGTCCCGAAGCGGACGCCGCATTGAGGAAGGCGAGCGAGTCGCTCGAAGGCCGCATTCTCATCGGCGTCATCAACTCGATCGGCGTGCGACGCGATGCGGCTGCGATTGAGACGCTGACCGCGCGGTTGAGCGATAAGGATCCCGAAGTCGCGGCAGCAGCAGCCGTCGCACTCGGGCACATTGGCAATGACGCAGCAGCGAAGTCACTCCGCTCAGCACTCGCTTCAGCGCCGGCGGCAACGAAGTCCGCAGTCGCCGAAGGCTGCGTGCTTGCA
>CAZNMS010000777.1:0-3231 GCA_964573505.1 uncultured Planctomycetaceae bacterium
CTACAAGTCCGTCGTACCAGTGTTCCTCATCCATTGTGCCGGCCCGCCCGGTGAGGAAACTCCTGACGGTCGCAGTCCTTTGTTTTGTGAAGTCATGCGCCGCTGAAATGGAGTGCTCCGCCGGGTCGGAGCACTCCAAGATGAACCTCTACGACTCTTCGAAGACGCGGCGGTCAGCGAGGCCGAGGAGTTCCGGGGTCTCGTCGTTCAGCGGGCCGAGGCCGGTCGCGAATTGCAGTTCGTTTAGGGTCCGCTCGGTCTCGAGCATGCTGTTCGCCACTCCGTCGACTTGAATCGACATGAAGTCGGGCTCTTGCCGGTTCACGCCGATCTCGGCCAATGACTTGATCTTGTTTTCGAGCCGATCCAATTCGTGACCGACGAACTCGTAGTTGGCGGCGGCGCGGTCGTAGTTCGCGAGTCGCTCTTCGCAGGTCTTCACGTTGTCCTGCAACGAGTGCCGGGTCTTCTGCGCGTGAGTCGTTTGATCGTCCTCGGGGATCTCGGCCAAGTTGGCTTGCGCTTGTTTGATGTCGGCTTCGATGCGCTCACGCTTTGTTCGCTCTAAGAACTTGTTGAGCGAGAACTGGGTGAAGAGCAGTCGCAGGAAGATCCACATCAAACGATCGAGTCCTGCGAGTTGCAGCGACTCCATCGGCTGCCCCGTTTCGAGCATGCCCGTCTGATGCAGGTCGGCTGAGATTTGTCGTAACTCGACGCAGCGGGCTTTGAGTCGGTCGTAACGCGCGATGACCGGGCCGGGCAGTTGCTTGAGGATTTGATTGAGCACGGCGTTCGCTGTTTGCGAATGCTTCTCGCGCTCGACGGCGGCGGCTTGAGCGTCGATCGCCCGCTGAAACTTCGGATGCGAGCCGAGCAGCGTGAGGTAGCCCAGTTCGATCGCGACGACGATCGGCAGCACGACATCTGGCTTGCCGCTCACAATGGCAAAGGCGACGCCGCCATAAAACGCGAGCTGATTCCAGCGATTCAAGTACGCCGCTCGCAGGTACTTCAAAAGGCTCACTGTTTGGCTTCCAACTTCGTGATCTTGTCGCGGATGTAATAGACGGCATCGAGGAATTTTTGTTGCCGCTGCATCTCGCACGCAGGCAGCGTCGCTGGCTCGATCTCGATCTCCTCAAGGATCGTACCCGGCGAATTCCCCATCACATACACACGGTCGCCGAGGAACACCGCCTCTTCAATCGAGTGCGTAATAAAAAATACCGTCGCTTGGACTTCCTTCCAAAGCTTGATCAGCAAGTCTTGCATGTTGAACCGCGTGAGTGGATCCAGTGCTCCAAACGGTTCGTCCATCAGGATGATGCGCGGCTTGAGAATCAACGTCCGAGCAATCGCCACTCGCTGCCGCATACCGCCCGAGAGTTCGTGAGGGTACTTGTCCGCATCCGTCTGCACGTTGAGGCCCATCTTGGCGATCCACTCGCGACCGAGTTCCTCACGCTCGCGACGCGGCATGCAGAGGCACTCCAGTCCGAACGTCACGTTCTCTAAGACCGTGCGATGATCGAAGCTGGTGTAGTCCTGAAACACCATGCCGCGATCAGACCCCGGTCCCGTCACGGGCTTGCCGAGCACGAGCACCTCGCCGCTCGTCTGAGGATGCTGCGGATCGAGTCCGGCGATCAGTCTCAAGATGGTGCTCTTGCCGCAACCGCTCGGCCCGAGCACGCAGACAAACTCGCCTTTGTCTTTGATGTCCTCGACGACGAACGACACATCACGAATGGCCGTGAATTCGTCGGGCTTTCCCGCGTTGTAAGTCTTCGTGACGTTGCGGAACTCGACCACATGCGGAGTCAGCACCTCATCGGGAGCACGCACCTTCTGAAGGATGTGCCCCATGCCGATGTCGTGAGTTGTTGGGTCCATAAGAGGTCTTTCAAAGTAGCTTGGGATTCCATCCCGAGCCGGCTGCAAGTGCGGTAACTAAATCTGTTGAGCCAGACTGCAATGCCGACTTCGCCACTTGCGTATTGAAATCTCTGTCAGCAATACGGCCTTCGCGAACCGGTTCTTGACGATCAATCGCTCTGTTGAAGCAACGCTGTGCCCGCTGAGGGTCGGGATGGAATCCCAACCTACTAACCGCGCCAAAACAGCTTCGACTTCGCGGATTCCCATGGGATCACAGCCATGCGAACCAGCAGCCTTAGGGCTCCCTCGCCGCCGTGAATGTGTGGGAATAATTGCCGCTGCATCCATGCCAGCGTTTGATCAATCACCAATGCGACCACTGAGATCGCGAGGATGATCAAGTAGATGTGCTCGCGAAAACCGCGTCGCTGAAAGATCTGAATCTGATAGCCGAGGCCTCCCACTTCATCCGCCGTTTTGATCGACTCGGCCAACATGATGTAGCCGAACGCGAGCCCGAACATTTGGCGGCAGGCGCTGAAGATCGTCGGCGCCGCGAGTGGGACAAGCACCTTCGTGATGGTCTGCCAGCGAGTCGCTCCCAGTGTGTAAGCCGTGTCGATGTAGCGAGCCGAGACATCCATGATGGCTCGCGCGGCATCCGAGACGACGAAGGCCACTGACGCCACAAAGATGAACATGACTTTGTTCGTCTCACCCGCGCCGCAGATGAAGATCATCAACGGCAGCACCGCCGCGAGAGGGATGTTGCGACCGAGCATGATCAGCGGCGCCAAGAAGGCATGCACTCGGGTAAAGCAGCCCGCCGCAATGCCGACGGGAATGCCGATGGCGAGCGCCAACGAGAACCCAATGCAGACTCGGCGAAGAGTCACGAGCACATTGCGAGTCAGCGCGAAGTCGACCCACAGCTCGTTGAACTTGCCGAAGGTTTCATGAGGACTCGGCAAAGTCAGAGGCCCGACGAGCCGCTCTTCGGCGGCTCCTGAAGTGATCGCCGCCCATCCGCCAAACGCAACGAGCACACACAGCAACCCGAGCGCGATCGCCTTCCAGCGAGCAAGCGGCTTCCGCAACGCGAGCCATTCCTGAAGCAGTCGAGACATCTGCAATGACTCCCCATCCTGGAGTGCTCCGGCTTGACGGAGCCCTCCGACTGAGCGGCACTTTGGCTATCACGAAACAAAGGCGTCGCCGTCGCGAGCGAGCAACTCGCACCTCAATCGCACAACCTGACGAGCAGCACGGCTGAAGCCTTTGCTGGCGGCACAGCGTTTCGTTTGGAGTGACCGCTGTACCGCTGAGTCGGAGGGCTCCGTCGAGCCGGAG
>CAZNMS010000778.1:0-3230 GCA_964573505.1 uncultured Planctomycetaceae bacterium
GATTGATCCGGTCGCCATACAAAGACCGCGCCGTGAGCCAGTTGAGTAATCGAGCTGCCGAACGTCGACGACATCATGCTCGGAGTGTCGATCAAGACGACATCGAACTCGCGTCGAGCTTCATCAATCACCGGTCGCACGTCCCATGCTGCAATCTCGTGACCGGCAGCACTCGGGCTTCCTGCTGTGAGCACCGCGAGTCCCGACACTGATGTCTGCATCGCCGCCGTCAGTAAGTCGACTTCGCGAGCAACCACTTCGGACAACCCAATCTCATTACGCAGTCCGAACTGAGCATGCAGGCCCGGCGCTAAGACATCTCCGTCGATCGCCAAAACTCGCTTGCCCGATTGAGCCAATGTGACTGCGAGATTCGCAACAAGCGTCGTCTTGCCATCTCCGATCTCCGGGCTGATGAACGCGATGACTTGCTTCATGCCGTGCGACTCAGCCAACAACTTCTCAGCGAGTTCGCGGAAGGCGTCGGACTCTGCGCCCTCCGGCTGCTTCAAGACGCGAATGGCGCTGACGAACTCTGTGTCGTCCTCTCCGGTGCTCGTTGTCACCGGCAAGAGTCCGAACTCGGGCACTCCGCCGAGCACATCGAACGGCGGCGTATAGCCCGGTCGACGAGCGGGCGTTGTCACGGCCTTTGCGACAGGCACGCTCGGCACGACTTGCTCGGGAGTCGAACGAGTCTCCGGTGCTGCCGCACGAGTGGCGGCTCGCGCAAGAACGTCCGTCCGTTCGCGAGCGACGCTCACCGAACGTTGCGGACTGACTCCCGTCGGCGCGGATGTCGGAATTGCTACATCCGAAGTCTGAGCGACAGTCGCATCGAGCGGCAGCTCATTCCTGCGCGATGGCGCGAATGCCGTCTGTGCCGAACGAGTCTTCTCTTTCAACAAGATCAGAGCGGCCATTACTCCGAGCACACTGGCAAGCCCTGCTCCGTAAAGCTTGATCATGCGCTTGAGCGAGAGTTGATCGCGCACCGGCGAGATCTGTTTCAGCGAGTACGAGATGTTGTCCTTCAGCAGATCAATCTGAGCTGCTTGTCCGCGCACGACGCCCCACATGCCGTTGAGCCGATCAATGTCCTCATTGAATCGCCGATCTTGATCGACGAACCGCGCGAGCTTCTGAGCTTGCTCGTACTCCGCGTTGTAGACGCGATCGATCTCCGCTTCGCGCCGCAGCAAGGCATCGAACTGTTGTCGCAACGAGAACGTGTAGGCCGCGACGAGATCCACTTTGTTGGACTGCACCTGCAACGGCATGCCGGGCACAGCGATCGTCGATGTCGATACGGGAGCCGGCTCATAGGGCAGCTTCATGCCCTTGATGCGATAGTGCTGCTCGATAACGGCAAGCTGCTTTCTCAATGCTTGAATCTCGGGCCATTCAGGACCGTACTCGAGCAACAGCTTCTCTTCTTGAAGCTTGAGCGCGAGCCATTGCGCATCGCGTCCTTCGGGATGTCCAGAAGGCGACGCTGAATTCAGCAACGTGCCCGATTCATTGCTGCTGTGATACGAGCCCGGCACCAGCAGATGAATGCTCGCCGCCAGTTCCTCGCGCGGGCGCCCCGAAGCGATCGCGGTCTCAAACGATTGAATCTGAGACTGCAACTCCGCCTTTCTCAGCAGCAGCGTCTGCCGCTCCTTTTCGAGCGCCAGCAAGTTGTCTTGATGCACGTTGGCCGCGACGGGCAGTCGCTCGCCATTGGGTCCGCGCAGCGGTTGCTTCAGATGCACCGGAGCGGTCGCGCGAAAGCCTTCGTACTTGCGCTCGGCATCTTCGATCTGCTTTCGCAAGCTGACATTGGCCTTATCAACGAGTCGCACAAGCTCGCTCATGTTCTCGCGATGACTGTCTCTGAGGAACTCGCCATACGCCTCAATGATCGCTTCAACGACGATCTTCGAGTCCGCGCGGTTCGAACTCTTGTAGGTAATATCAAGTACATTCAGCTTCGAGC
The DNA here is from genome assembly GCA_964573505.1 of uncultured Planctomycetaceae bacterium. GTDB lineage: Bacteria > Planctomycetota > Planctomycetia > Planctomycetales > Planctomycetaceae > AM-0621. The sequence continues at coordinate 1,982 of CAZNMS010000778.1, forward strand.
CTTCATCGCCCGCCGTCCGCTGCACCTTCAGGCTCGAAACGATGTCCTCAACAACGTCTTTCGACTTCGCCATCGACGGCAACTTGTCGAGCTGCCGCAGCTCGACAGCGCGTTCAACGATCAGCGGACTCATGATGAGCGCGACATGTTGCCCGCGGTCGCCGGAACTCGCCTCTTGCCCTTCGCGCACATGCACGTTCCCTTGCTTCGAGACGAGCACCTTCGCCGTCCCCGCGTACTCGGGACCGAGCTTCTGATAGAGCAAGTGTCCGACGAGCCCGCCAATCAGCACGCCGCAAGCGAGCCATCCGCGATAGCGCCAAGCAAGACCGACGAAATCAAACTCGGCTGGCGCGGTGCCAGTTGGCACCACTGGAGTGACCGCCAATGCTTGTCCCGGAACAGCCGGATTCATCGGAAAGACCGAGTTCGACATGACGCGACCTTACTGCAACTTGTGAGATAAGCATCCTGCCCGTCGTAACTCCGTCGATAGTCGCCTTTCGCTCTGCGAAAGGGCGTGTCGGCATCTGCCCAGTGTGGTGCGACGCTCCGCGTCGCGACTCCCGACGCGGAGCGTCGGGCCACAATGAATGCGGCTTCGCCGCATCGTCTAACCGCAAGCCTCAGGCGCTGCTTTCGGTCCCTTCGGCCCCATTCCCCATCACCCGCTCTAAACCAAAACCGCTTCTTCAACGCGACGTCGAAACCCCGCCTTCTCGGCGTAGTAATCAATGGTCGGCCCGAGTCCCTCGGTCCAACTCACGCGCACGCGATAACCCAGTTCGCGAGTCGTCGCTGAGATGTCGGCCCATGAGTGCTGAATGTCGCCCGCTCGTGCCGGAGCGAAGATCGGATCGAACGGCACTTCCAATCGGCGGCAGATCTCTTCAAGCAAGTCGCGCACGCTGAGCGACTCGCCGCATGCAACGTTGTAGACCCGCCCCGAAACTCCGGGCGTATTGGCCGCGAGCCAATTGGCTTCGACGACATTGCCGACAAAGGTGAAATCGCGCGACGCCGAACCGTCTCCATAAATCGTCGGCCGCTTGCCGTTGACCAGTGCCGACACAAACAACGGGATCACCGCTGAGTACGGGCTATTGGGATCTTGCCGAGGCCCGAAGATGTTGAAGTAACGCAGCCTCACTGTTTCGAGCCCCATCGAAGCTGCGAACGCTTCGCAATACAGCTCGCCCGCAAGCTTCGCGGCGGCATACGGCGACAACGTCTGAGGCAACTGGCTCTC
>CAZNMS010000779.1:0-3230 GCA_964573505.1 uncultured Planctomycetaceae bacterium
GACGTGCTTCGGCGGAGAGAGATAGGCAATCGGCTCGCCGCTTGAACGAAACGGCACTCCTTGAAAAGCAGCGGGCATGAAGCCATTCGACCAATTCAACGCACCGTTGACCGGTGCCCCTTGATGGTCCATCAGCACGACGAATCCCGGTAGGTTCTCGGTCTCTGATCCGAGCCCATAGTTGATCCATGAGCCCATGCTCGGACGCCCCGCTTGCACGAAGCCGGAGTTCATTTGAAAGAGTGCAGGGCCATGATTGTTGCTCTCGGCATACATCGAACGGATGACGCAGATGTCGTCGGCGTGCTTCGCCAGTTCAGGATAGGTCTCGGCGATCTGCATTCCTGAATCGCCGTGTCGCCGAAAGCGGTAAGGGCTCTTCATGGCGACGTTCTTCGTCTTGCCCATGAAGGCGTCTTCCGATCGGAAGACTGGAATTGCTTTTCCATCCCACTTTGCGAGTTCCGTTTTTTCATCCAGTAAGTCGACGTGCGACGGTCCTCCGTACATAAACAGGAACACGATCGACTTCGCTGTCGGTGCGAAATGAGGCTGCCGCGACAGAAGTGGATGAGCACTCGATGGCTCAGCGGCAGTAGTAACGTCGAGTCCGAGCATGCCGCGCAGTGCGAGCGATCCAAAGCCGGCGCCGGCACATTGCAGCCAATGTCGTCGAGGTACTTCAAACATGATGGGTATGAGACCTTTTGAATGTGCCGTCAGTCGATGAAAATGAATTCGCTGGAGTTAAGCAGGACATGACACAGATCAGTCACCGCTTTGTGTCGCGCTGCTTCCGATGAAATGCCGTCCTGCTTGTATTGAGCAAGCTGTTGTTCGACGAAACCGAGACTGCGATTGAGGCGACTTGCGGACGGCGAGCGACTCAGCGTTAGTCGGTAGCAGCGTTCGACAACCTCGGTGAGTTGCTGATTCGTTTGCGATCTGGCGCGCCGAGCGAGATAGGCCGCTTGATCCTCCATGAACTCATCATTCATGAGAATCAGCGATTGAGTCGGGACAACGCTTGCCGGTCGCACCGAGCAACTGTCGGTCGTTGTCGGCGAATCGAAAAGCTCCATCATCGGAAAGAGCAATTGCCGCTTCACATAGATGTAGACGCTCCGGCGCCACAGCGTCGGATTCTCGGTTTTTAGTTCCGGCCACTTGTTGCGCTGACTGGCGGTGATGAGTTCTGCTCGCATTCGCGGCTTGATCCCCGCGCCGAACAACTGCGTGTTGAGGTTACCGCTCGCGGCAAGCACGCTGTCGCGCAGGACCTCTGCTTCGAGTCGACGTATCCGCTGCCGCGAGAGATACAGATTCTCGACATCCAATTCCGATCGCTGCTGACTGCTTTGCCGATAGGTCGCCGAGGTGACGATCTGTCGCAGCACCGGCTTGATGTGCCCCTCATGCTCGATGAGTTCTGCGGCGAGAAAGTCGAGCAACTCAGGATGCGTCGGTTGTGAGCCACTGAGTCCGAAGTTACTTGTCGAGTCGACGATGCCGCGACCGAAGCAATGCTGCCACAGTCGATTGGCAAGCACTCGATAAGCCAGCGCGTTGTCGGGGGATGTAATCCAATCAGCGAGTGCTCGACGACGCCCCGTCGACTTTTCATTCGCAGACGGAGTTGAGAACGCGATCGTTCGAAACGGCAGCATTGTTGGCACGCCGGGCTCAACTTCCGCGCCGGGCGTCTTGTTGTTGCCGCGCTTCAGGACATAGGTCTTGCGGGCTTTCGCCGACGTCTCGATGAGTGCGAGCGGCGCCGTCTTTGAGTCGGCTGTCTTTTTGGTCTCTTTGATGTGATCAACGCCGCCGTGCTTCTCGGTCGAATTGAAGATGGCCAAGAAGCGGTAGTAGTCCTCGATAGGAAGCGGGTCGTACTTATGGTCGTGACACCGAGCACAACCGAGCGTCAGACCGAGAAACACAGACGATGTGGTAGAAATTACATCGTCGAGTTGATCAAGCCGGTACTTCTCGATGTCGTTGCCCATGTTGTCATCGTTCGACGGGCCGTTGCGACAAAAGCCGGTCGCGACGATCGAGTCTTCGTTCGCGCCTTCAACTTCATCTCCAGCAAGTTGCTCGGCCGCAAATCGCGAGTACGGCATGTCGGCATTCAAGCTGCGAATCACCCAATCGCGATACCGCCATGCCGTCGGGCGATCGAGGTCATTGTGAAAGCCGCTGCTGTCGGCGTAACGAGCGAGATCGAGCCAATGTCGTCCCCATCGTTCTCCGAAATGAGGACTTGCCAGCAGGTGATCAACAACGCGGTCGAAAGCATCGGGCGACTGATCGGCGAGGAAGTCGTCGACTTCTTCAATGGATGGCGGAAGCCCAATCAGATCGAGCGACGCGCGGCGGATCAGCGTGATGCGGTCAGCCTCAAGTGACGGAGCGAGCTGATGCTCTCGCTGCTTCGCGAGAATGAATCGATCGATTCCATTGCGCGACCACTCATCGTTCGGAATGACTGGGATGCCGCCCAGCTTCAGAGGCTGAAACGCCCAATGGCTCAACTTGCTGTCGGTTCCCGCCGGACTCGCAGTCGGCTTACTCACGACTCGCTCTGAGACGCGCGGATCAGGAGCACCGAGTTCAATCCATTTCACAAAGTCCGCGATGACAGACTCCGGGAGCTTGCCCTTTGGCGGCATCTGCCAGTCTTCATGTCGAAGCGCGGAGAGCAGCAAGCTCTTCTTGAGATCGCGCGGCACGACTGCCGGTCCCGAGTCACCGCCGACGCGCAGCCCATCGCGCGAATCGACCTTCAGCGCTGCCTTCAGCTTCTTATTGGCCTCTGCCTTCTCGGAGTGGCACTCATAGCAATGAGTCACGAGCACCGGACGAATTCGCTTCTCGAAAAACTCTGCCTCTTGAGGCGAGATCGAGTCCGCCGCCTGTGCGACACATACCGAAAGGCAAACGCACGCGGTTGCGATCACTCGAACTTCGAGTGGAATCAAACCTACATAATGCATGACAGAAAAAATACAGACTCGAAGCACGCGGCACCTCGAACAAAGTGCAAGACGAACAACAGAACGAGCACCCGGAACTGTGTCGCCTCAATCGACGAACTGCGACCCCTCACTCGTACTACTCGCGATTTGTTGTCGGTTTGCGCATTGTAGGACGCGTTACATAGTCGCCTCTCGAGTTGCGAAAGGGATTTTCTCTCGGGGCTTTTGCTCCGCAAAAGCTTCCTTTCGCGG
>CAZNMS010000780.1:0-3223 GCA_964573505.1 uncultured Planctomycetaceae bacterium
TCTCCCTCTCACCGTTTGAGACTAAGCCAACCAACTCGCGGCTCACGCGGAGTGCCGTTTCACGATGTTCTTCAAAGGGATCGTGTTTGCGAACACCTGCTCGCTCTTCGCGCACTCGCTGTTGGATGTTTGCGAACTTGGCCTTCGACAGGTCTTTGTCGTCGAACAACGTGACGCTTTTGGTCTTGCCACTCGCGTCGGTGTAACGGCCGCGCCATGTTTTCGATTTTACACGGATGCGTTTGGCCCCTGCCGCGCCCTTAGCGCATCGCTTGCCTGCTTTGTCGACGTATCGAATCACTGTCGGTCGAAACATGGATGCCATCGTCTACGTCTCCTCGGGAAGTGGGCCTTGCGAGGTCACTTCGAGCCTCAGGAATGCTGCCAGTTCATCGAGCGTATTCATCGGCAAGCCGCGATCTCCGTTCATGAATCGGCACAGCGTGCTCTTGCTGATGCCGGTTCGTTTGCTGATGGCGTACTGACTCAGACCGCAGTCCGTCACGGCTTGTCGAATCTGGTCGCTGAATGCGGGCAGTGTTTTCGGTTTTGTGTTCTTCATGGTTTCTCCAGTATGTCTAGAGGTTGCCGAAATGGCAATTACTGTTTGGGCTCTTTGACTCGGATCAAGACGCGGTTGCAGTGGCTCGACTCAGATCGTCCGTCAAGCAGGACTGAGTCGGACTCGGAACGCCCCCGATAAAGGGGGGCGTGTTCCGACGGACTCACTCAGCCTGCGGAACGAGTCGGAACCACTCGGAAGTTCCGACTGAGTCCGACTAGTTCCGAATGCTTCGTCATGAGGTGCTGATGGCGTTCTTGAGACTCGTCGATAGCCGTCGTGGTGACGATTGCCTTTCATTACTTGGCATCGTTCGATGGCACCTTGTTTGAGTAACTCTTCAGCGAGTTCGTCGAAGTCGTTGCTCTTGAGGCGAGCCTTGCTGCGAAGAACGCTTTTCGTATCTCCGTTGGAACCGCATTCATCGACGACAGCCTTCAGCCGATCCAGTTGTTCGCGGTGATGTTGCTCGTACTGCACGGCCTTACGACGGTCCTTGTCGTGTGTCGCGCGTTCCGCAGCATGGCAGGCGTCTTCAGCACGACACTGCCATTTCCGACCTGCGAAGTTCTCGTCGATGACGCCTTCGTCGATGGTCAGCACATACGCGCCGGATTGGCCCGCAGAGCCTCCGATATCGAGCCACAGCTCGTGACGTCCGTTGTTTTGATAGGGGCTCTTCCGTCCGAGCAAGAGCCACTGCCGAGCGAACTCGCGGAAGCCAGCTTGCGACAAGTCCTCAAGCGTTGTTCGCGTGAAGCGATACCGCCGTTCGCGCTTTGTCGTGTGATGGCAAAGGACGATCGTGCAACCGGTGTCTTGTCCCAGTTGTCCGACTTCACGCAATAACGAGCCCATGTCGAAGACGTTTCCAGCAGAACGATTGCGTTCGTCTCCTGCGAGCAAACACAAGTAGGCCGGATCAATGATCAAGACGTCGATGCTGTCCTTCACGATCGACTGCTTGATACCTCTGAGGTGTCTTGGATCAGCCAGCTTGGGCAATTCGAACTGCCACAAGACATCGACGTCTTTCAGTCGTATGCCCCGAGCATCGCAGACGGCCTGAGCCGCAGCCCGCAGCTTCGCTCCACCACTCTCGCCAGACAGAACGCAGACACGTCGAGGACATGGAACCTCAAAGGCTTCATTCCCCATGAATGGAGTGCCTGTTGCGATTGAGATCGCGAGGTCGACCAAACAGCCGGTCTTCAGGCACTTCTCAGGCCCGCCGACAATGACCGGTTGGCCTTTGACAAGAACGCCCTTCACAAGCCATTCGAGCTTGAAGTCGGCTGTTGCGAACTCAGCCGACGTCATCGCATGAAGCTCATAGTCGCGACAGAAGTTCGACGACTTGAAGACAGACTCAAGGCTTCGCATTAGGTCATCGGGCTTCTGTCCTAATCTCGCCCGCTCCGCCACTTCACGGCAGCACGTTGCAATCTGCCTGCGAAGAGAATTGTCTCGGACCATCGTCGCGTACTGCGAGGCATCTCCTTGCGGTTGCAACTCGAAGAGCTTTGTCAGCGTCTCTGTGCCGCCGATCTCTTCGAGCATTCCCGTCTCTCGCAAGTGCTGCTCGACGAACATGCGTTCGTTGCACGGCCAGCCTTTCGACTGAACTGCAACGAGTGCCTCAAAGACAGCCGCATGCGCAGGGACGACAAAGTTTCCTCGGGAAACAATCGCCGTGACCTCATCGAACGCCTTTGGGTTTCGCAACAACGCACCTAGCAATAGCCGTTCTGCATCCAATTCCTGAGCCGGAATGAGGCCGTCACTACTCGGGACCATCATACACCTCCCGAGTTGGAGTCGTTCGTCGACCGAGCGATGACGCAGACCTCAATGCAGTTCTGCGCCGTCGATCAAGGTGATGCGACAACGAATTGCCAAACCTCGTTGGCAACAGCCGCTGCCTGCGACGTGCCAAGACAACGCATCCAACGACCTCGAAGGTTTGCTCACGCATGAGGCACCTCCAACTCGTTTGGCGCGTCGTCATCGCAACGCGGACATCCAGCCTCGATCCAGTCGAGAATGCCGGTTCGAGCATCACCAGAACGCAGCCGCCAACGGACGCTGCGTCCAATCTTGCAGCCCTCAGGAATGAGCTTGGCCTCGTGATGCCGCCAAAGCGTCGCCTTGCTGAGGCTGGTAATGGTGTGAAGCTCATCGACGTCAATGAGACGCGAGGTTTCAGGAAGCGAGTTAGGCATCATGCACCTCGCTTCCGAGACAGAGCGACAGGCCGAATTCATTTCGAAGCCGAGTCAACCGTTTCTTGGCTTCAGCTCGTTCAGTTTCAGTCCCCGCACGCACCGAGCTTGTGACTTCTGTAATCAGCTCTTGACGAGTGACAGCGCCGGTCTCCGTTGCGGCAAGTTGAGCACTGCGACAATCCGCTTCATGCGGATCGACCACGGCATCTGCTCGCCGACGATCAAAGCGAAGTTCACTTGGCATGTGACACCTCGCTTTGCCCGTTCAGTCGCTCAAACATGGCCTTACGTTCGGCTAACTTCAAGAGTCGCGATAGTATGTCGCGCTCTCGCATGTTTAGGCGGAGTTCATGACGGATATGTGTTACATCTGGGATCTGAGGTAGCCGTTCACGGATCAGGTAACTGATATCGCAGCGGAATGAGAAAGCTGCGA
>CAZNMS010000781.1:0-3209 GCA_964573505.1 uncultured Planctomycetaceae bacterium
TACATAGTCGCCTTTCGCTCTGCGAAAGGGATTTTCTCTCGGGGCTCTTGCTCCGCAAAAGCGTCCTTTCGCGGAGCGAAAGGCGACTATCGGACGCAGCTTCAATTCAAACAGCGAGCAGATCCGACTGTTGTCGGAGACGTCAGCTACTGTGATTCAGCGGTCGTTCTGACCCGCGCTGCTTGTCAGCGTTTCTTGCGTGAGGGTTCGCATGTTTGTCGATGAGTACTACTTGAAGTGTCGCGGCGGAGATGGCGGCAATGGCTGCACGAGCTTTCGTAAGGAAGCTCATATTCCGAAAGGCGGCCCAGATGGCGGCGACGGAGGTCGCGGCGGACGAGTCGTGCTCGTCGCGTCAAAGGATGTGACGAATCTCGCGCACTTGATTGGCCTCAGTCACGTGAAGGCGAAAGCCGGTGAGCACGGGCAGGGCAAGCGGATGTCGGGCAAGCGCGGCGCTGACATTCTGGTGAAGGTTCCTGTTGGGACACTGATCTATGAGTCCGAGACCGATGCCTTGCTACGCGATATGGGGCAAGACGGAGAGAAGCTCGTCATTGCGGAAGGCGGTAGAGGCGGGCGCGGCAACGTTCACTTCGCGTCTGCAACGAATCGCGCACCGCGCGAACGCGAGCCCGGCACTCCGGGAGAAACTCGCAATGTGCGCCTCGTCCTGAAGGTGATCGCTGACGTCGGGCTCATCGGGAAGCCGAATGCCGGAAAGTCGACATTGCTCAGTCGCATGACGCGCGCTCATCCCGAGATCGCTGCCTATCCCTTCACGACGAAGTATCCGAATTTGGGCATCGTGCAGATCGGGTACGAGAACCGCATTGTGATGGCGGACATTCCCGGCTTGATCGAAGGCGCGAGCGAAGGCGTCGGGCTCGGTCATGACTTTCTTAAGCACGTCGAACGCACAAAGGTCTTCGTGCATCTCATTGAGCCCGCTCCGACGGACGGCACTGACCCGATCGCGAACTACATCGCGATCCGCGAAGAACTGCGTCTCTACAACGAGGAACTCGCGACTCGGCCCGAACTGCCGATCGTCACGAAAGCCGAGATGCCCGGCGCGGCCGAAGTTGCTGCGAAGCTGACAAAGGTCGCACATCGTCCCGTCATGATGATCTCGTCGGTCACGGGCAAAGGCTTGCCGGACCTCGCCCGAGAATTGGTGAGGCTGCTCAATAAGGGCGGTGATCTCGATGATTGGCGACCGAAGAACCGAGCTCGCTACGAAGCCGGAGCTGTCGTTCCCGCAGCGATTCGAAGTCCGGCGCCGACGGATGAAGACAGCCCGAGCGACGCGGACTCCGAGGAGTAGCTGAAGTCGTCAGACTTCGGGCGCGCGTACGAAGGCATCCGAAATCTGACGATTTCGGCTACGGAAGCACGAAGGTGCGGTGAGAGCAAATCCCTGCAATCCGCTCGTGTCATAAAAACGACAGGGAGTGCTTCGCATGTCGAAGCACTCCCTGTTTCGTTGATGGCCTGCAAGCGTCAGTGAGCTACTGCGGCTTCAGGATCGTTGCCTTCTTGATGAAGTCGAGATCCGGGTACTCGGACTTCAGATAGGCATTGCCTTCTTCTTGCACGCGTCCTTGATTCGGACGCTCGCCGTACTTCGCGTTGATCGAGTCGACGATGTCCATTCCCTCAACGACTTTGCCGAAGGGAGCAAAGCCCTGCGAGTCGAGGAAGCGGTTGTCTTTGAAGTTGATGAAGAGCTGCGTCGTGCGCGAATTGGGAGCACCCGACTTCGCATACGTCACGAAGCCGCGCTGATTGGACTGAGTAACCGGCTCATCTTTGATCTTCGCATCGCGCCACTTGCTTTGAACTTTCGGATCGCCATTGATGCCGAACTGCACCATGAAGTTAGGCACGACTCGGAAGAACCGACACTCGTCATAGAAGCCCGCCTTCACCGCTTGATGGAAGCGATCGGCTCCGATCGGAGCCCATGCCCGATTCACCTCGATCACGACATCGCCTTTCGAGGTCTCGAACTTCACGCGGTACTTATCAGGAGCTTGATCCGCTTCCTTGTCTTGCGCGAACGCGCCCCAAACGACTCCGAGCGAGGCTAACAACAACGCCGCGATCCCCATTGCTTTCTTCATCGAGCTACTCCGTTTTGAGAAGAAGACGACTCAAGCCCCATGCTCAAGCCGAGCGAATACTGTGGCGAGTCGCCTCCGAGTCAGCATCTCAGGGACCGTCGAGGAATCACTCTCCGAATTGGCATCATGTAGGTCGGACGCGGAAGTTCGACAGCGATGCCAGTCAAACTGGCTCATTGCGCCGAACGCGTGCTTGCCGTCGAAGTCTTGAAACTTCGACTCAGTCGCTGCGGCCCCTCGTTCGGTGAGTGCTCGAACTGCGTTCGAAGAGGGCTCGACTCTGAGAGTCAAGCTACGGCTCCGGTCAGTTCGGCGATTGCCCATCGAACGCGTCGTGCAAAGCCAATCGCGCGCTCTGCCAACGGCGCTGCAAGGTTCGTTCGGAGACCTGCAGCAACTCAGCTGCGTCCGTTTGAGAAAGACATTGGTAGTAGAGGAGATCAAAGACCTCGCGCTCGGCCGGCGGTAGTCGCTCGGCTTGCAGATGGAAGTCGCTCCATACAGCTAAGCACTGCGGCTCGAAGCTGCTTGATTCGACAGCTTCGCGGACGACTTTCGCAGTGGATCGATTCTTAGCTCGATCGCCATAAGTGTCGTGATTCGAGCCGATGCCTTCGGGACCGAAGTGATGACGCACGAGATCGGTGAACTCGCGCCTGATCTGCAGACTCGCCAATGCCAAGAAGCCGCGAACATCTGCAGGACGCGCTGACTGCAAGGCACGACATAGTCGGATCAAAGCGTTCTGAAGTACGTCGCCCGTTTCTTCCCATCTGCGAAGCCGACGAAAGTCTCGAAACATTGCGTTTGTGAGAGCTTCGAGACGAGCCATCGAACACTCGAGCAATTCGTTGAGAGCTGAATCATCTCCGGCAGCATAGCGCTGCATCCAACCATCGGCCTGATGAGTGTGAGCTTGCATGGGTAACGCCTTGAGCTGTCATGTGGCACATCTGAAGCAAACAGCGTTGAGCCCGGCACGCCTCCTGCGATCGCAGTTCAAGTCTGAAGCGGGTCGCGCAATTGCTCTAGGTCACTTGAGTCCGAGGATCTCGAATTCTGTGTCAAGTTTTGTGGTCGCCT
>CAZNMS010000782.1:0-3205 GCA_964573505.1 uncultured Planctomycetaceae bacterium
ATAAGGCGTCCGGGAAGGACATCTGGAAGTCGGCAGGCTTAGGCGTCACGAGTTGGTCCAGTCCGCGTTTGGTTCCCGTGCAAGAAAAAATGCACCTTGTCCTGAGCGGTAGCGGAGCCATCGTGGGCCTCGATCCCGAGACCGGCAAGCAGTTCTGGAAGTTTGAAGGCATCAAGGGCAACTCGACTCCGACTCCACAACCTGTGGGTAACGGTCGGTTTCTGATTGGAGCGAGCGTCGGACGCGGCGAAGGCGATTCAGGTAAAGCGGCTGAGTCGAATGGAGTGATCGGTATCGCACCGCAGCCCGACGGCAGCTTTAAGGTCGACTTCGTTTGGCGCGCGAAACGCGCGACATCGTCATTCGGGTCTCCGATCGCGCATCAAGGACATGCCTACTTCGTGAACGCGACGGGAGTGCTGTATTGCCTCGATCTCGAAACAGGCGAAGAGCGATTCTCAAACCGCATCGCCGACAGCATCTGGGCGACGCCGATTCCAGATGGTGATCGCCTTTGTTTCTTCGGTAAGTCGGGGGTCGTGTCGGTCATTTCTGCCGGTCCAAAGTTCGCATCATTGGCTGTGAACACCACTTGGGAAGCGGCGTCTCCATTAAAGCCGGATGCGTCCGCCGCTCCAGCAACTCCGGCGAAAGAAGGCAGCGCTTCAGCAGACGGTAGCGCAGTCCGCAGCGGCCCGAGCTTCGGCGGTCCGGTGCTCTATGCAGCTGTATTTACCGACAAGCACCTGCTGCTACGACGTGGAGACAAGCTGTTCTGCATCGTTCCGAAATCATAACAGCCAGAACTTTATACCGTTCAATTGAGAAGCATTTCGTAACATGTGACAGGCATCCCGGCTGTCGGCATTGGAAATCGACAATGTATCTGTAATTGCATGCGATGGGCCGCTTCTGACGTTTCCGACAGAAATCAATTTTCTTCGTTTGCCCCGCAGTCATAGGCGAGCACGTATCGCCAATTCCTCGCCTGCGGCTGCGGGTTAAACGACTTGTGTCCGAAACGCCGCTTCTTCGACTTCGTGGACACCAATTGGCCGTTCGAGAGCAGATTTTGATCGCAACTTCAGAGGCCAAGTTCACTCGTTCTGCAGCACACTTCGAAGCCACAAGTTTGCGTCATCCAAACTCCCTTCGAGGTTCTTCCGTGCGACATCAAAAACATCGCTTCGGTTTCACATTGATCGAATTGCTGGTTGTAATCGCCATTATCGCTGTGCTGGTGGCATTGCTACTGCCTGCGGTGCAGCAGGCTCGCGAGGCGGCTCGGCGTGCTCAGTGCAAGAACAACCTGAAGCAACTAGGAATTGCCATTCACAACTACATGGAGGCCAATCGTTATCTGCCTCCAAGTGCCTCCGTCGATCTGAGCTCAACGACAACCGGGAATAACGGATCGTGGGGCGTTCACGGCCGTTTGTTGCAATATCTTGAACAGACGAATCTCGGCGAGAAAGTCGACTTGAGTATTGCGTGGGATTTTCAGATGGCGATCAGTGGGGTGAAGATCTCGGCGTTCTCGTGCCCGAGCGATCCAAAGTCTGATCAAGTGCGCGATCCCGGAAGCGGAAAGGCGCTGCTTTATCCCACAACTTACGGCTTCAATTTCGGAAGCTGGTTTGTCTTCAATCCGACGACCGGACAGGGAGGCGACGGCGCGTTTTATCCAAACTCCAATTTGACCGACGCATCCTTCACGGACGGCACTAGCAACACGCTCTTAGCTGCCGAAGTTAAAGCGTGGACACCTTACAATCGCAACGGCGGGCCAAGCAGCACGACCGCCCCTGCCAACGCTGCGGGCGTAGCGGCTCAAGCAGCATTAGGAACGGACTTCAAGAAAGACAGCGGTCATACCGAATGGCCGGACGGGCGAGTCCATCACACTGGCTTCACGACGGTGTTAACACCCAACACGATCGTCAGCTACGTCAACGGCGGAGTGACTTACGACGCGGATTACAACTCTTGGCAGGAAGGCAGAAACGGCGGCGCGGGCAGTCCCACATTCGCTGCGATTACTTCGCGAAGCTTTCACGTCGGTGCGGTGAATGTGGTGCTGGCCGACGGCAGCGTGAAGACCGTCACGGATACGATCGACCTCGGCGTATGGCGTGCTGTTGGCTCGCGCAACAACAACGAAGCGATCGGCGAATGGTAGCTGCCCAATCAGTTGCTCGGTTCGGCATTGCGAACCTGTGGGAGTTGAGAACTCGGTCGGCGTCGATTCGCCTTTGACGCTTTCTCCACACCGTAATGTTGACAGTGTTTTCGGACTTTGTTCGAAAATCTGCGCAGCCTTTATTGCACCGACTATTTGCCACGAGCCTTGCGCTCGGCGAGTTGCGCTTCATAAAGACTCCGAATCGAATGCGGTTGATCATTCGACTCAAATTGACCGGGGAGTTTTTTGGCACCGCGTTCAGGGCCGCTCGATGTGAACGAACTGGCTTTGCATCCGATCGACCAATTGTTCGCACCCGGCGGGCTCTCGACGAGTAACGATTTTCCGATGGTGCAGTTCCAAGCAACGCAATTGGCGGACGCCCAGCCGTGCCCCAAGTGGTACGGCGGCATCTTCTCTTTTCGTCCATAATTTTTGCGGTGATAAATACTCACTCGTTCGTTGGTCTTCATATTGTCGAACAGCATGCCACTGGTCCAATGGCGATGCGGGCCGGACTCGGTATATGCCTTCTCGGCAACGCAATCGACGAACGCATTGGGGCCGGTGACCATGTAATCATTCGCCACGAAATCATGTCGTCCGTGTCGCGCGTAGCAGCTCTTCATCAGGCATAGTTGCCCGTCGTTGCAGAACGAATAGCGCCGCGCTCCATCCAACGTCGACACCGGATCGAGACACTTCACGTCGAGCGCTGTCGCCCACTTCGCTCCACCGCGAAAGTTGACCGCCGCGTAGGCAAAGTGCTGTCCGGTGACGTCGCGAATGAAGACGTGCTCGGCAGCTTGCACTTGAATGAAACGCCAAGCGTGGTCTTCGTCCTTCGCGTCTTTGTGATTGCTGAAGCCGAGTAACTTCTCGACGCCGACATGCTGAATGCGGCCGGGCCACCGATAGCGAATGACCTTCGCTCCGCCGTATTTCGCTTCGATCGCCGTGACGATCGGTGCATCGAGCGTGATTGAGTTTCCGTTGATCGCGGTGATGACGCGATCTGCTTTG
>CAZNMS010000783.1:0-3204 GCA_964573505.1 uncultured Planctomycetaceae bacterium
TCCGCAGGGACCGGCAGGCAAGCCGCGATTGGACATCACTGTTGGGCTCGGTTTGCAGTCAGCGCGGCTGAGTCTCGGGTCGTCCGAGCAAGAGGCTGACAGCAAGTTCTTTAGCGAGGTGCAGGGACTGCACGGCTCGTTCGACATCGGCATTGATCTGAATGTGGCGAACGATGGCAATGTCACGATCGCTGGCGGCGGAGCGACGGGGAAGTTCGCGATCGAAGCCGATGTCATCCAATTGGGCATCGAAGACATCGTTGAAGCGAAAGCCGAAGGCGTCTTCATTGGCTATGACCCGAACGGCGCTGCTGATCAGGAAATCCTCGTTCTCGAAGCCGCTGAAGTCGCGATTCCGAAGATCGAAGTTGTGGGATTCGTCGAGCCTTTCACTCGCGAAGACGGTGAGGAGATCCCCGGTCTCGTTGTTCGCAAGAACGGTTTTCATTTGGGATCGGCGTTCCTGCGCAAAGACAGCGAAGTCACGCTCGGTAGCATTCTGAAGTTGAATGGTCCGGCAGCCGGAGTCAGTGACTTCGGCGTGACGTTCGGACAAAGCGTCGACTTCGACGGTGAAATTTTTGTTGCAGCCGGCAGCGCGGAACTGTTCCCCGAGAAGTCTTTTAGTTTGAAGATTAAGGATGGCTCGGACGGCAATGACGATGGCGTGCGCGCGGCGTTGACTTTCACGGACGGCAAGCCGGACGGCTTCAAGTTCAGCGCGGACATCTTCGAATTCAATCTCGGCGGTGCTCTGTCGGTCGAAGGTGAGAACATCGAGATCGACACGGGAGCAACGGGGGACAAACCGGTCGCTCGCTTTGGAGCGATCGGCGCGACGTTGGCCGCTGGACCGCTGAAGATCGGCGGAGAGCTTCGTGAGTTCGGCTTCCTGAGTGACGGCAGCTTCAAGACATATGCCGGGTTCGGCGCATTCTTCAGTGCCGAGTCGACATCAGGAGACAGCTTCAAGTGGCCGTCATGGCTGCCGATTCAAGTGACGGAATTGGGCATTCAATGGGAAGACATCAACGCTCATCCCGACAAGTTCTCGCTGATCGTGTCCGCGGCGGTGCGCGAGATTAAGGGCATTCCGAATGTGAAGGTCTCGGGCGCGATCAAGGGCGTGCGCATCGAACCGAGCTTGCTGCTAGAAGGAAAATTTCCCATCACCGCCATCGAGTCGATTGGCGTCGGGCTCGAAGGCGAGATCTTTGGATCGACCGTCACGGGCTCATTGATCGGCGGCATTCTGCGAGTCGACGCGAACGGCGATGAGATTGATTCGCTCGATCTCACGACCCCAGTCGCCGATCGCATCTTCTTTGTCGGAGTGCAGGGTAGTCTTGAGATTGCGAAGAAAGGCGGTTTCTCGATTCGCTTCGCCCTGTCGGAACTCGGCCCGTTGGGAGTGCAGGTGCAAGGCACGCTGCCCGAAGGCATTTTGCTAGAGCCGATCTCGGGCTTGAAGTTGAGCGGCTTCTCGGGCGGCGTTGAGTTCTTCAGCACGTTGCCCGATGCCTATTACCCGGAAGACCTCTTAGATCCCGAGTTTGCTCCGGCACTCAGCGACATGGGCGAACTGACTGCTGATGAATGGCTTGAACAGGTCAAGGGTCAGGTCGTCGACCAATACAACGCCTTGAAAGAGAACCCGGTCGCAGGCGGTTTCTTCGCGGCGTTTTTGAGTCCGATGGTGATCACGGCGAGCGCGGAGTTTTCATTGCATCCGCCGAAGAGCACGCTGCGCGGCGTTGCGGAAGTGCGACTCTCGACCGATGGCAAGATCCTGCTGACCGGCGACATCATCCTGTTCGACGGACTGCAGCGCATCCCGGCGCGGGTCTATGCCGACTTGTCGAAGGTCGCGAAGGGACAAGCGAAGATTCTGTTGATGGCTCAAGACATCCCGACGGGACCGTCTCCGATCTTTCAAGTGATCCCGACGTCGGCGGAAATCAAAGGCGCGATCTCGTTCCGCTACTTGAGCGCCGACGGTGAGGTCATCGACTTCTTCGATCCCAATGCCGAAGAGGCGGTGACGAGGCCGGTTTCGTCGTTGCTGGATCCCGTCGAGACCGGCGAGATCAGTCAGGGAGAACTCAGCGAGCGCGGCTACATCGACGTGCAATTCACTCCGTCGCCGGATGCGGAATTGGATGAGGATTCGATCTTCGACAACGGCATCGAACTGAAGTTGGAGTTCCCCGATGGCACGCTCGTGAATCTGCCCGGTGTGCCGGTGCATCCCGAAGGCTCGACGGCCGGCGTCTATCGTTATGAGCTGCCGGAAGGCATCACGATCGTGCGCGGCGACTACTCGCTGCACGTGCTGGAAGAATCCTGGAAGGACCGTCTGCTCGAGAAGAACGCGGCCTATAGCGCGACCTTCACGGTCATTGGAGCTGGGGTCGAACTAGCGGCTCCGGAAGACGGCGGCCGCATTGATCGCGCGGACTTGAATCGCGCCGGTCGTATCGGCTTGAGGTTCCTGCCGACGCCCGGATCGCGCGTTGATGAGACAACGATTACAGACTCCCTGCCGGAGTTCGTGCTCGTCGGTGCGGCTGCGGCGGGCGTCATGCTCGGTTCGCCGACCCGCGATGAGAACGACGAGAACTTGTACTACTACTCCTTCACCGGCAGCTTCGGGACGGGGCCGGTCGAAGTGCAGATCGTCGGTGATGCGTTTCAAGATACGAAGGGCAACGCCAACACCGCTGAGACTCAGTCGTTCGTCGTGACTGGTCCTGAAGCCGACTTGCTGACGCCGCAAAACGGGGCGTCGATTGATGTGCTCGAACTCAATCAACTCGGCTACATCGAAGTGCGGTTCGTGCCTTCGAACGGCAGTGCGATCGACGTCGGGACAGTGAGCGACGCCGCTGCGGAGTTCACGTTGTCGGGATCGGCTGCGGCGAACGTGCAGTTGTCGGGAGTCGCGGTACCGGTTGACGGTGAGGACAACGTCTATCGCTATGCCTTCACCGGCTCGTTCCGCGAAGGCGCGGTCGAAGTCGAGTTTGCAAGTGACGCGTGGACTGACGCAGCTGGTGTTTCGAACGTCGCCGAGGCGGAAGCCTTCAGCGTGGTCGGCGTGCGCGCGGAACTGGTCGGCATCACGCTCTTTGGAGCGACCGGTCTCACCCCGCTGAATCAGCGCGGCTCTGTGGATGTACGATTTATTCCAACAGCCGGAGCGAC
>CAZNMS010000784.1:0-3167 GCA_964573505.1 uncultured Planctomycetaceae bacterium
GGGCGGCGAGCTTCGCGACGATCACGCGGTCTTCGCGATCGAGCATCGCATAGCCCTGATGAGTCGGCTTTGGCGACGCGCGGCGGTGATAACGGGCAACGAGCGAGACGAGCAGCAAGTCGCGCCGACTCAGGCCGAAGAGTTCGCTGTACTGGATCAGATACATCGAGTGCTTGTGATAGCTCGACGCGTTGACGTACATGCCGATCTCATGCAGCAACGCCGCGAGCATCAACAACGTGCCGTAGCGCGCATCGAGCCGATGCAGCGAGTTGAGCGCTTCAAACAGCAGCTTCGATAAGTGAGCGACATGCTTGCCGTGCGCTTCGTCGAAGGCATAACGCCGTCCGAGATCGACCGCCGAGTTCAGCACCTGCACCTTGAACTCGTCGCTCCATGCACCGCTGACCGCCATATCGCGCAGCAAGCCGTCGCGCAGGTTGACGTCCGAAACGCGGATGTCATCAACCTTCAACGCCTTCGCAAACTTCAGCAGCGTGAGTAGCGCCGGTCCGAGCGTCTCGGCATCGGGGAACGTCAAGTGGTACTCGTGAACGAGCTCGTCTTCAGTCAGCGGGAACATCTCGTTGACGAAGCGCGAGAGCACATCGAGATCAATCCGAGCTAGAGAATCCTCAACGCGGTCCGACACGAGTTGCCCGGCTGCGAATCGAAAGTCTCCGCCGAGCGCCACAAGAATGGGCTTTGAATCACCGCTGCCGCGACACTGCTGCACCGCTTGCGAGATGAAGCGGTCGATATGGTTCTCCATGATCTCACGCTCTTTCTCGCGCGGAGTCCGCAGCGCTTCGAGCGTCTGACGGAGTCGCAACGAGCCGACGTGATAGGTATGCGAGAACGTGACTTGCCCATTCTGCACGACGAGCACTTCGGTACTGCCGCCGCCGACCTCAACGATGACCGCGCGGGACTGCAGCAAATCATGCTCGTACTTGAGCGTCGGCTGAATTCCGAGATAGGTCACCCGAGTGACTTCCGACTCGTCGATCGGCTCAATCTGCATACCGGTTGCAATGTAGATCCGATCGATGAACGCGAGCTTGTTGGTCGCCTCGCGCACGGCACTGGTCCCGACGCAGCGCAACTGATCCGTGCGAGTGATGCCGTAGGTGTCGAGGACTTCGCGATATCGAGTGAGCACGCGGACGCAGTCTTCGATCGTGCCTCGCGAAATGTCGCCGCGCGTAAAGGTGTCTTTGCCGATCGCGACCGCTTGCGAGAGCGTTTCGAGTTCGCGCACCGACCCGTCCGTTCGCAGTTCGCCGACCGCCATGCGAATAGCGCTCGTCCCAACGTCAACGACCGCGACAGTGCGCAGAGTCGCGTTGGCCGCTTGAGTCGCAGCGGATCCAAAGAGAGTCAATTCATTGCGGCGAGCAGACATTTTTTTCTGTGTGTCGGAAGAATTGCAAGAAATAAATATTACAGCCGCCCTCGTTTAACCGCACGCCCAACGGGCTGCGTTCCGGCCGGCAAGCAGTCGTGAGCAAGAACAACAGCAAGAGCCGCCATTCTCACCGTCCCAAAACTGCGAGCCTGCGCGGTCAATTCGACAGCGCACCTTCGCGTTTCCGTAGCCGAAATCGTCAGATTTCGGACGGCTGAAATGCCTGAAATCTCACGATTTCAGCTACATGGTGCGCTGTAGAACTAACCGCGAGCCTCTGGCGAGCGTGCTCGGCGGAGTTGCGGTCCCCAAAAGGTCGCGGCAGTTCGTCAAGCGACATCCGCGAAACTCAGCGCAAAACCGCTCCGAGTCCTCGCAGCAGCATCCCAATCTGACGATTCCCGCGCGCGAGGTCAGCGCCGGCCTGTGTTAAGAATTTGCACGCCGAGTGAGCACCGCTTGCGCCCATGCGGCAGCTCCCTTCACTGCCGCGAAGTCACCGAGCGTTGCGACTGCGACCTTGAACGACTTGCGATAGGCCGGCATCGCCTGAGCCTCAGCCGCGCGACGCACTTCTTCTGTGAAGAGACCCGGCAAGGCTTCGACCATTCCGCCGCCCAGCAGCAGCACGTCCGGTGCAATGAGATTGATGATCGCCCCCGATGCACAGCCGAGTTTCCTCGCCGCCTCTCGGACAATCTGATCAACGACGGTGTCACCGAGTTGAATCGCCTCGGCAAGCGCCCCGCTGCGAATGTTCGCGAGGTCGGTCCCCGCCAGTCGCAGCAGATGCGGAGCTTGCCCTCGATAGGCCGCCTTCGCGCATTCGGCAGACACAGCCAATCGACTTGCGACTGCTTCGAGACATCCGCGCCGCCCGCATCCACACAGCGGACCTTCAGGCTGCACACACATGTGACCGACTTCAAAGCACGACAATCGCTTGCCGCGCCAGATCTCGCCGCCGGCAACGCAACCGCCGCCGATCCCCGTTCCGGGAAAGAGTCCGACAACGCACCGCGCGTCTTGAGCAGCCCCCAAGCGGTACTCGCCGTAAACGCCGGCATCGACGTCATTGCTGAGGACGACCGGCACTCCGAACTGGCTTTCAAGGAGATCGCAAACGGGCACATCGCGCCAGCCGAGATTCGGCGTTTCGAGCACAACGCCATTGTCGAGATCAAGCGGTCCGGGGCAGCCAATTCCGATGCCAGCAACTCGTTCGAGCGGCACTTCGGCTTCTTCGAGAGCCCCCTCAATCACCTGCTTAATGCGAGCGATCCCAGCTTCCGAGCCCTCATGCCCCTTCGTGTTTTTTCGCTTCTTGCCAACGACTTGAAAGTCGGAATCACACACCGCTGCCAGCATCTTTGTCCCGCCGAGATCAAAGCCGATCCAATGATCCCGATGCCCAATCCGAGCCTGCCCCGCGCCAAGCTCGTTCGCCGCCTTCTCACTCATCGCATCTCCTTTGCGACCCCCAATGAGTGCTTCCGAGTGAGCATCATCAGGAATCAATCCGAGCAATCCCGGCGCAGGCAACGGCTTCAAGTAACGCCCCCTCAGCCAGTCATCCCGCCCCGCGCTGACCTTAAGCGATCCCGCCCCGAATTCGAACGCACCTCAAATCTCCTGCTCCAACCAGATTGCAGGAGGACACTCTCGACTGCCCCCGCCTCAGTGGAAGCAACAAATTTTTTGGGGGGACAAGTAGCTTGGGATTCCATCCCGAGCCGCAGCGGGATGAGGCTCTCAAACA
>CAZNMS010000785.1:0-3165 GCA_964573505.1 uncultured Planctomycetaceae bacterium
CATAGTGGCGCGGCTTCAAGCTCAGGGCTGCACGGTTTGGTTGGACCTGACCGAACTCAAGTCGGGCATGAACTTCGACAATCGCATCGAGAAGTATGTGAAGCGCGAGTGCTCGTTGTTTGTGTCGGTGATCTCGAAGTTGACGGAGTCCAAATCCGAGACTTACGCGCACTTGGAACGCCAATGGGCTTCGGAGCGCGCGGCAGGAATTGCTGAGAACGTGCGCGACCTCTTCTATCACCCGGTCATCATCGACGACATCGCGCCCGGCACGGTGCAGTACGAGCCGCGCCGCTTCGATGGAATCCATCGCCCCGTGTTTCTTAACGGCGAAGTTCCGCCCGAGTTCTGCCAACGACTCTTTGACCTGCAGCAGGCGCGCATGCAGCAGTGACTCACTGAAGCTGCTTTTATGCGGCGGGGTCGGGTGTTCGATTTTTCGGAATTGGCGGGAGTTTGACGCTGACTGCAATCGACGCCTTCTTCCCGCCAATTTCGAAAAACCGAACACCCGACCCCTCTCGATTCGACGTCCGATGGAAAGTCCTCTGTCATGATGCCTTCTAACCCATCGCAACCAATTGGCTTCAGCACTCACAACGATGTGACTCTCGACTCTCCTTGGCTGGGACTGCGGTCGTTTACCGAGCAGGTCAGCGCGTACTTCTTTGGTCGCGATCGAGAGATTCAAGACGTTGTGGAGCGCGTGCGTCATCGACCGTTGACGATCGTGTTCGGTCAATCGGGCCTCGGGAAAACCTCGCTGCTGCAAGCGGGAGTCATGCCCAAACTGTTCGACGACGACTATCTGCCGATCCCCATTCGGCTGATTCATGATCCTAAGATTCAGCCGCTGGGCTTGGTCCAACAAGTGTTGAATGAGATCGCGAAGTTTGTCGGCACTCGTGACGCCGAGCCCATCGAGTCTGCTCCGTCGCTGTGGCAATTATTCCATGATCCACACTTTGGGTTTGTGGGCTCGTCTGACTCAGAGCCGCTGCGACCGGTGTTGGTCTTCGATCAGTTCGAAGAGATCTTCACGCTCGGTGCCGAGAAGCGAGCGGCTGAAGCGGATGCCTTCTTGGAGTCGTTGGCGTGCTTGATCGAGAACCGCATTCCTGCCGACGTGCGACGTCAGATCGAATACGACGATGACTTGGCGGATCGACTCGCTCCTTCCGAGCGTCCGTGTCGAGTCGTGCTGACTCTGCGCGATGACTACCTGCATCTGCTAGAGCGTTGGCGTCCGAGGATGCCGTCGATGATGGAGAACCGCTTCGAACTCAAGCGGCTTTCCGGTTTGCAGGCGAAGGAAGCGGTCTTTGAACCGGGCCATCGACGAGTCAAAGAACTCGGCCATGCGAAGCCGATCGTCTCATCCGAAACCGCTGAAGCCATCGTGCGCATGGTCTCGGGCAAAGAACCGACAGTGCCGTTGAGCGAGATCGACAACGTGCCACCGTTGCTGAGTCTGATCTGCGAGCAACTCAACGCGCGGCGTTTGCGAGCGGGCCGCGAGACGATCGAAGGCTCAGACGTCCAAGAGAAAGCCGTAGACGTCTTGCAAGACTTCTGCCTGCAAGCCGCTCAGTCACATCCGCCCGCCGTGCGCGAGTATGTCGAGCGGCAGTTCATTTCGAAGGAGGGCATCCGCGAGTCCGTGAACTACGAGACGATGTTGGGCGAGCTACCGTCGTTGGGGATCATGGATCCTGAGCCGGTCATCCGAGACTTGGTCAATCAGCGATTGCTGACGATCGAAGAACGCGGCGGCGTGCGGCGCTTGGAACTCACGCACGACATCTTGGCTCCGGTCATTCGTCGAGCCCGCGAGTTGGGTGTGCCCGACGCGACGATCGAAGAGGCTCAAAAGGCTTATGAGCAGCTCGGGACCGACGCCACGCGCGAGCGTTGGCAGCGAGTCGCTCGGCGAATGTTTTGCAGCTTGAGCGAGCCTGACACCAACGGCCTTCCGCGCCGTCGTCGCGAGGAAGTCACGGTCCGCAAAGTGGCCATCGAAGCCGGAGCCACCACCGCCGAGATCAAGGAACTCGCTGCCGTCTTTCGCCAAGCGGGAGTGCTCGCCGAGGCACGCACGCCATCGAGCGAAGCCACTGACGGACGGCTCGAGATCTTGCACACGAGCGTGCTCCGCAAGTGGCCGCAGTTGGGAGTGTGGTTGGCTCAAGACGTCGAAGACGTGGCCTTCTTCAAAGGCTTAGTCCGCGACGCTCGCAACTACTTTGATCCCGACCAGCAAGGCGAGCTATTGCATGGGCGAGACCTGGTCGCTGCTCAGCGCTGGTGGCAGAACGACATTGACTCCATCACCGAAGGCTGGGCGGAACGCTATCTGCCGGGCACGTTCCAGACAGTCAAAGACTTCTTGGACAAAAGCCGAGTCCAAGAAG
This sequence comes from uncultured Planctomycetaceae bacterium, assembly GCA_964573505.1. GTDB lineage: Bacteria > Planctomycetota > Planctomycetia > Planctomycetales > Planctomycetaceae > AM-0621. The sequence goes on from CAZNMS010000785.1 coordinate 2,412, forward strand.
AGCAAGACGCTAACTCCAAACTGCAAGAAGCGCAGCAACGAGCCATCGAAGCCGAAGAGAGTGCCGCCAAGTTTCGCCGACGAACGCTGGTCGCCTTCATCGCCTGCGGACTAGCGGTCGCGTTCTTGGTGTTCGCGTTGCTCAACTTGCGAGACGCCAAACTCGCCACGGCCAAAGCCGAACTGAAGGAGGGCGAAGCGAAGCAGAACGCGAAGGTGGCAGCGACCGAAAAGCAGAAAGCCATCGACGCCGCGAAGAAAGCGGCAGACAACGAAGCCGAAGCCAAGAAGCAGGCTGCTGCCGCGATCGCTGCGCAAGTGGCGGCCAAGAAGTCCGAGCACCTCGCCAATGTGCGGCTCTATGCCAACCAACTGGCAGATGCCAAACGTGAGTTTGAAGACGGCAATCAAGGCTTGGCTCGCTTGCGGTTGGATCAAACGCAGCCGGACTTGCGTGGTTGGGAGTATGGCTATCTGGATCGCCTCGTTCCGCTGCGCCTCACTCTCAAAGGTCACTCGCGCTTTGTGTGGAGCGTGAGCTTCAGCCCGGACGGGCAGCGGATCGTCAGTGGCAGCAATGACAACACGCTGAAGGTGTGGGATGCCGCGACGGGCCAGGAGACGCTCACTCTCAATGGTCACTCGGGCGGTGTGAGTAGCGTGAGTTTCAGCCCGGACGGGCAGCGGATCGTCATCGGCGGCTCTGACGACACGCTGAAGGTGTGGGATGCCGCGACGGGCCAGGAGACGCTCAC
>CAZNMS010000786.1:0-3163 GCA_964573505.1 uncultured Planctomycetaceae bacterium
CAACCCCCTCGCGACAACGGGAAGGGAGAGGGCCGCCTCTCCCTGACCCACTAAAACGGTCCTCGGCGGAGTCGCCGTTGTGCCTGCGGCTACCGCAGTCGAGACCATTTCATTTTGAGACTCGAAACCATGCACATCACGCGCATCAATCTCGTCAGGTAATGCCCATTACACTCACGAGTTTGCGATGAGTTGATCTTTATGCCAAATCGAAGATGTGAATGGGCGAGGTGTTGCCGGGATAGATGCCTTCTCGGGCCATTGATCGCTTTTGGCCGTAGGTGCCTTCGTTCGAGATCACCGCGAGCCGAGTGCCATTGGGATGAAATGCGACCGAGTGGCAGTTCGGCATCTTCTTGTCGTCGGTGAAGAACGGCGCGGCGTCTCCGATCTTGTGCAAGAAGTAGCGGCCTCGTCCCGGCTGACCACTGCAGACTCCGGCCCAATAGCCGCTCGGGTGATAGGCGAGTTCGTGCACGTAGCCTTCGGTGTTCTCGCCGAGCTTGATTTGCTGAAGCTCTTTGCCGTCTTCCCAATTGATGAAGCGAATCGTCGGTGAGGCTTGCACGAAGCCGCCGCCGGATGGCTGAGCTCCCGCCAGCGCGAGCGTCTTGCCGTCGGTGTCGAACGTCAGCACCCGCACGCCGCCGACGTCTTGAATCATCGACAGCATGTAGAAAATCTTACCGTCGAACTCGCGCACGCATTTGCTCGTCCCGAGATCCCAATGCTTGATCGTGCCCTTTAAGTCTCCTGAGACGAGCGACTTCCCATCGGGATGAAACGTGAGTGACAAAACGTCTTCGCCCTGATCAGCGATCTCTTGCAACTTCTTGCCATCTGCCGTCGACCACAGCCGAATCATTTTGTCCTTGCCGCACGTTGCGATCCGCTCGCCGTCGGGGCTGAGAGCAAGCTGCCGCAACCATCCGTCGTGCGCGTGCTCGATGTTCCAAAGCACCTTCGGCTCTTCGGCATAGGACCATCCGATAAGTCGGCCCCAACTATCTGCCGAGAAGAATTTCTTCACGTCCTTCCGCTGATCGAAGACGACGCCCGAAACCCATCCGTCGTGCCCGGCCAGATCCGGCAGGTTTGCATACACCGGATCGGGAGCCTTCACCGGCTTCGTGTTCTTCTTCTTCGGATCGGGATCCGGCGTCGGCTCGGGCTGAGGCAGCGGCTGAGTGACGTCCCAGCGATGAATCTTCGAATCACGTCCGCTCGCAAACAGAAACTGGCCGCAGGGGCTGAACCGGATTTGTGACATCTGCCGCAGAGTCGGAATGACGGTGAACGGCTTCGGCACAATGGGCTGAGGGGCGTCGTTCGGCATGATTCAGTTCTCGGTGATTGAAGAGCGGGAAAAACGAGCAGAGAACAGCAAGTGCGGTGCTCAAAGCAACGGCGCGGCAGAGAGTAAATGAATGCTCTTCGCATTGGCCAGAACTCAAGCCGCAGTTGCCGACGAGGTACGACGCGTCGTCGTCATGCTGTCTCATTTGTGGGGCAACCTTCCTGGAGTGCTCCGGCTCAGCGGCGCAGCGTCCTCAGAGATCTCAATCCGCAACACCGTCACAGACAACGCCCTGCCAAAGATCTTCCTGTCGCTCAACGTTGAGAATGGAATCTCGCGGCAAGAAGAGCCCGGTCATTAGCCCCAGCGCGACGACGCCTCTTGCAACAACTGACGAATCACGTGCCGCTGAGTCGGAGGGCTTCGTCGAGCCGAAGCACTCCAAGAGGCGCAATTCGGCGGGGACTTGCACGGAAAGAGATTGGGGAGCATCGTCTCGTCATCCGCAGTCGGTAATGCGACCGACGGAAGTCGAGGGGGCGAGCGGAATTGTTTCCGATCGAACTTCGAGTGAAATGTCATATTCACCAAACTCGTCAATACATCAGAGGCACGGCATGACAGAAGGAATGAGTAGCAGTGTTATAAAAAACCGCGCATCACTTTCTCGTTGGGCGATTCTCGCCAAACGCGCAATTCTTTCTGGCCTACTCGGAATCGGAATATCTCATTCGATCTCGGCTGAGGATGCGTTTCGGGTCTATGCGCCGGCGAGCAAGACGCAGTCGTTGTGGATAGTCGACGCGGCCCCCAAAGCCGGCGGCGGATTGGAACTGAAACTCGCGCAGAAGCAGGAACTGGGATTTCGCGGCGGCGTTATTGCTGCCCATTCTCAAAGGCCGCTGCTCTATATTTCGGGCTTCGGCGGCGAGCGCGGCAAAGTGCCGGGAGCGGTCGTCACGCTGTCGCAGACCGGCGGATATGTGAAACATCAGGCGGTCGAACTTAATGACGACGCAGCATATCTCAGCCTTGATCGTAGTAACACATTTCTCATGGGAGTGAGTTACGGCAACGGGCGGCTTAACGTTTATCGGCTCGACGAAAACGGAGTGCCGGGAAAAGCCGTTGCTACTATCGACGAGGGTAAGAAAGAGGCGCATTGCGTCCTTGTCTCGCCGGATAATCAATTTCTTTATATCCCCTACGTGAAGGGCAATCTCGCACTGCTGCAATATCGATTCAATGCGTCATCCGGTGCTGTTACTGCCCTTGAACCGCTCAACGCCAATCCGCCGGAAGGGACGGGACCGAGACATCTTGTGTATCACCCGAAATTGCCAATGGTCTATTTCACGAACGAGCAGGGCATCGGCCTTTCGACTTACGAGCGTCGTCCCAATGGGCAACTTGTCTTGCGACAGGACATTCCGGTTCTGCCCGAAGGTATGTCGAAGCAAGGACTCAGCGCGTCCGATTTAGAGATCACGCCCGACGGCAAGTTCATCTTCGCGGGACTGCGCGGGCACAGTCAGGACTTCGACCGCATCGTTCGCTACCGAGTGAAGGAGAACGGTGAAGCCGAACTGCTCGGACTGACGCACGCCGACAAAATCCCATGGGGACTGACGCTGTCACCCGGCGGCGAATATCTGCTTGTGTCCGCATCGACCGGAGCGACGCTGACTGTCTACCGCATCAGCACCGACGGCGGATTAGAGAAGGCCGCGAGCATGCCATGGGACGCAGAGATCTACGACCTCATTGCGCCAAAGCGACCGTAAGCCGAGCGTCCTGATCACCCCGGCGAAAGCCGGGGAGCACCAGTCGGCGGCACCGGAATTTTGGGCATGGTCCATTTCGGCA
>CAZNMS010000787.1:0-3161 GCA_964573505.1 uncultured Planctomycetaceae bacterium
TAAGAAACCGGGACGAGCACTGTTCCTCACGAGACCTCGACCTTGCATCAAGTCGACGAACGCGGGGGCTCCGTCAGACGGCGAGCCCTGCAACTTGCTGACGATCGAACCGAATGCCGGGCGTCCGCCGAGCGACTGCAGCTCCTTCGACGCAAAGCCGGACTGCGTTTGAAAGGCGTCATGTGCTCCGACCGATCCGACTAACGAGCGAATAATGACGAGCCGATCGGCAATGCTTGCGAGCTGCGGCATGAGTTCGCAGATCTGAAAGCCGGGCAGCCGCGTGCTGATTGGCAGGAACTCGCCGCGAATCTCTGACGGGGCTTCCGGCTTCAAATCCGTGAAGTCCATATGAGGAGCGCCACCGTCCAAATGGACGTTGATCAGAGCCTTTCGCGAATTGCGGATGCCGGCCGCATGTTCGGCTCGCAAAACGTCCGCCAATCCAAAGCCCGTCAGTCCGGCAGCACCGGCCATCAAGAAGGATCGTCGCGAGCAACTCGCCGCCAGTTTGTTGCTTGTAATTCGCAGCATGTAGGAATTCCTGCACGTCGATGTTGAAGAAACGCGTGCCGAAGATGTGAGCCGAGCAGAACGTCTCACGCAACAGCAAGGCTCGCAGGACAATGATGTTGCGAGCCCGTTGCAATGGTATCGGTCGCAAAAAGACGTCGGCTCATGAGGGAGAAGTTATCCCTCCGGGCCAGATAGAAGTTGTCGCTTCGGCTCCGATAGAAGTTTCGTGGCGCCATTGAATCGAAGATGGCACGCTCTCCACTGACCCCGCGTCAGTGGGAGCCGCGACTGGCGAGCTAACAACGCAGCACACAAACCTCGTTGTTCTCGCTCTCCACCGACCCCGTGTCGGTGGAAGCCGCGATTGATCCGCTAACGCTCTCGAAATCAGAGTTCTTGCGAAGCGGCCGAAGGTCGTCGTTCACTGACGGCAGAATCGCTTGAACGATCCTTAGCTGCCCAGTCGCTGCTTCCACTGACGCGGGGTCAGTGGAGAGCAATTGGGACACGGCGCAGATTGGTGTTCTAGCCGACCAGTCGTGCTCCCACCGACGCGGGGTCGGTGGAGAGCGTCCCCATGCGATCCGTTCGGGGCACGACATGTCGCAGTGATTGCGGAGTCTTCGCAATTCGATGATCGCGGGTCGTGTATTGAGTGTTACACCCGTTTGATTTGCGGCGGTCGCGAACCGCAAGAATTCGATCGCTCGTACCCGCGAGATGCCACTCATCGCACCGAGTTGACTGCGCAAAAAAAAGACCCGGAAGCAGTGGGTCACTCAGGGGGGCAGAGGACACCAACTACTTCCGGGGGCGATTGGCTGCGATCAAAACGGGGCGGAGACTACGACTCGTCGCAAAAAACGGTCAACACGAATTTGGTTGCCGAAACTGCTGAGTGAGAGTTCGCGAGAACGCCTCTTTCAGTGGTTGTTTGCCGGTGAAACGACGCGGAGAAGCTGCGTCCGATAGTCGCCTTTCGCTCTGCGAAAGGCAGCTTTTGCGGAGAGGTTGTGATTAAATCGCCCCCGCGACCCAGAGGGTGCCCCGGCCTCGGGGGTTCAACGGCCTTTGCGCTACTACGATTTAGGGCAAATTCGAGTAGCGCAAAGGCCGCTAAACCCCCGGCACAAGGCCGCGGGCGAAAAGATCACAGCCTCGGAGCAAAAGCCGACAATCTCTCACTGCTTGCCGACATAGCGACTGAGCGTTTCGAGATTCTTCGCGAACGTTGCACTGTCGATGACTCGACGAGTGGCATCGTCTTTCCCGTGATAACGCAGCTTGCCGTCCTCGACCCATGCGCCGCGCTCGTCCAGCGACTTGATTATGGACCGCACTTCCGAGTCACTCGGACGACTCGTTGGAAGCGCATCGCGCGAGTCTCGTTTGCTTGCGAGCTTCTCGGGGTTGAGGGCTTGCAACTCGGCCAGTCGCTTTCGTTGAGACTCGACTTTGCTGCCGACCGTGAAGCCGTAGTGCGTCGGCACGTCGCTGTCGTCATTGGTCAGCTTGTAGTCCTTCGTGAAATACAGCGGCTTATTCGTCCGCAGTTCGTAGAACCGCGCGAGCTTGCCGTCGGGGCGTTGCGATCGTTCGAGGTAATCGAGTGCCGTCGGGATCGGCTTCAAGAACTTGCGATCGCCGGTTTCAACATAGAGCCGAAGCAGGATCTCGATGATGCCTTGCGACTCGCCGCCGGTGATTGATGGCGGTTCGAACTTCCGTGCCCATGCGGGCTGCATGTCGAAGTTGTATTGCTGAGCCCATGCGGGCTGAGGCTCCGGCATCTGCGCGAGAATGATGAAGTCGCCCGCCTTCAATGCGGCGTCGCGATAGCGCGGCTCGTCGTAGGTCCGCGCGGCAAGCAGCAGCACGTCGATTGTGTCGGCAATGGCGTTGTCGTTGAACGTGTACCAGAACCAATACGGCCCGCCGGGATACTCGCGCGACCAACTCTCGGGATAGTTCGCCTTCTTCACCGGATGCTTTGCCGGATCGGGAGTCTCCTCGAAGACCTGCGCCCATCCGCCGTTTGGAAACTGCACGCGCAAAATGGCATCGAGTGCAAAGCGGGCCGCCTCGTGAATCCGCGCGTCTTTGAAATCGAGAGCCGCATCGAGTCTCACCAACATGCGCACTGCGGATTGCGTCTTGTCGTCGTCGAACGAAGACAAGTTCTTCGCCTTCGCTCGCTGCGGCTCAACGCGGTAGTCCAGCTTGCCGCGCAGGTCTTTTCCGAAGTCGATGTGAGCTTGCCATCCGCCGCTTTTCAGTTGTCCGCGAACAAGACAATCGCCGGCAGACTTCGCGGCCTTCAGCGCGGTTGCGTCACCGGTTCGCAAGTAGGCATCGAGGAACGCGCTGCCGACGGACGGAGTTCCGGGCGGTTGCACCCAAACGGTTTCGGCAGCAGCGACTCCTTCGCCTTCTCGCTTCTTGAGATCGTCGCTGTGGCGATAGACGTAGCCGCCTTGCACCGCGACCTCCTTTGAGAAGAACGCAACCGCGCGTTGCATCGCGCGTCGGGCTTCATTGCGCAACGCTTCATCCGCGCGGAGCGAACCTGCCGCAGCCAGCAGCAGGACGAAAGCAGTCAGAAGTCGCGAGCGAATCATTGAGCGGTCCTTTGAATGCAAGGGGAG
>CAZNMS010000788.1:0-3152 GCA_964573505.1 uncultured Planctomycetaceae bacterium
TGAGCTCAGGACCTAGGGCCAAGCGGAAGCCATGGTAGTAGCTCAGGCTGCCGGGGGAGTTGCTGCCGCGACACGCCGATCGGCAATTCGCCGCGCCGTTGCCCCAGCTCCCGCCACGGTAGACTCGGTCCGAGGCCGTTGCCGGGCCGCGTGGGTCCGTACCACCAGCCAGTTTCGAGTCATGCCCGTCGCTGCACCATTCCCACACGTTGCCCGACATGTCTTTCAAACCCCACGAATTTTCCGTCCTCAAGCCGACCGGTTGTGTTGCGCCGGACGAATTGCCGTTGTGCCACGCATGCCAGTCCGCTTGGCTATCGCTGTCTCCCCAGTAATAGATGGTCGTTGTTCCGGCCCGGCACGCATACTCCCATTGAGCTTCCGTAGGTAACGAAACCGACATCCCGCCTGCGTCGGGTATGGACTTCACCAACACAGTCAACTTGTCGCAGAACGCGATCGCATCAATGTGACTCACGTTGTAGACCGGATGCGTCGGACCTTTGCCGTGTTTCGTCGTCCAATCTAACGTCGTGCCCATCACTGCCCGCCACATCCCCTGCGTGACCTCGGTCTCCTGCATCCAGAAGCCCTTGCTGAGCGTCACTTCGACCGGCTTCTCATCGCTGCTGCCAGCTGCGTCGCCCATCGTGAACTTCCCCGGCGGGCACCACCGAAACGCGACTTCCATGTTATCGAGTTTGAAGCTCCAACGTTCGCCTGCACTGGTTCCATTGCGCAGCGGCGAGGTGCTCGTGATGGTTGGTGTCCGGCCTCGCAACGAATAGCCAAATGCCACGCCAGCCGCAGATCCGAGGACTCCGCCCAGCCAGCGACGCCGCGATTGTGTCTCCGCCGAAGCAGGCTCGACCGGTGGCCGATGCGGTTCGGACTTCGGCTTTGGTACCGGGTTGGCTCGTTTGGCCGCGAGAAGTTTCCCGATTTGCTGGCGCAGTTGTTCCAAGTCTTGGCGATGCGGTTGCAGTTGCATCAACTCTTTGACAGCCGGACGCAGCACGTCCAACTGCATCTGTGCAACCGCTTCGCGAATGGCTTCATCGAGTTCGATGACGCGATCTCGTTTAGTCACGGCCTCGGAATACAAGGCTTGATCGCGCACGTCCTAGGGGATCTGTTCGAGCAAGCTTGCCGCTGACGCATACTCATACTCGGCGAGCGCGGCTTGGGCTTGTTGGGTGAGTTCGGCCGCTCGTGCGCGGGCTTGAGCGAAGATCGCGGCTAGGTCGGAGGCGGCATCGGTTGTCCCATTCGTGCTGCCGGGACGAGCGGGAGAAGAGAGTTCTTCGCCGGTTGCAGCAGCTTCTTCGGCTTTCTCTCGGTACTCGCGCACTTCTTTGGTCGAGGGCAGGCTCTTGAGGAACTCGGTGACGCTCGCGGGGCGGTGCTCGGGGTTGTCTTCCAGCGCGGCGAGCATCGGCTCACGCAGCGGTTCGGGGATCAAGCTCTCGTGCATCATCTTGGGCGAGCGGCCTGTCACGAGCTGATACAGCATCGCGGCCAAGCTGTAGAGGTCGCTGCGGGTGCTCGCTTTCGACGCCTGACGCTGCACCTCGGGAGCCATGAAGTCGAGCGTGCCGACCACTGCTGCCGAACCCGTGAGACTCTGGCTGTCCAAGTTCCGGGCCAAGCCCCAGTCGGCCAACTTGGCGATGTTGTGCTTGCGGTCGATCAGCACGTTGCTGGGCTTGATGTCGCGATGCAGGATGTCTTTCTCATGAGCCGTCTGGAGCGCCGCGCCCACTTGGCGAACGTAGCGCAAGGCATGCTCGACGGGCAGCTTGCCGCCGTTGCCAACCAGCAACTCCCACAGGTTCGGACCATCGACATACTCCATCACCAAGAAGTCACCGACGACGTCTCGGCCCCAATCGAAGATGGCCACGATATGCGGATGCTGAAGTCGAGCCGCAGCAGTCGACTCTTCCATCAAGCGTTGCACCATGCGTTTGTCAGCGGCGAGTTCTCGGCGAATGAACTTGAGCACGACATCTCGGCCCATATGCCTGTCGTTCGCTCGAAACACCAAGCCCATGCCGCCTTCGCCCAGCGCTTTGGTGATCTCATAGCGCTCGGCCACAACTTGCCCGACCTCAATGAGTGCCGCCGGTTCAAACGGAGCCTCTGTCGGCCCAGAGCCCGTCACCGCGCCACGCAGCGAAACAAACGGATCACGCGGCGTCGGCTCGGCGGAGTTGGAAGCGTCGGTCGGTTGATCGCTCAGCGAGAACGATTCGATGTCATTCGACGATGAGATGCGTCGCGAGCCGGGTTGTGGGTTTGAGTTGGTCATCAGGGAAATCTCAGGAGAGAGCATCTGGGACTGAGGAGCACAGAATGTAGCCTTCATCGCTCCGCGTGAAGCCAGCCGAGCGGAGTGCGCGGTGGCTCCTTCAAACCGCCGCTGTGATCGTGGCGAAGACTGCGTTGGAGAGAGTCGTTCTTGACGATCGAGGCGGTTGGCTTGCGATGCGTCTGCCCGCGTTCGGCTGACTTCACGCGGAGCGATGAAGGCTACATTCCTCGGTAGGTCGAGCGGGTTGATCGTCGAAGTGCATCAGCACCCAGCAGCTTCCTAAGACCAGCATCAGCCACAGGCCGCGTTGTTGGTCGAAGTGCTGCACGAGTTCCCTCGCGGACCAGACCACACCGGCGAGGTATCCCAGTGCGAGCACCGAGCACATCAACCACGACTGTTTCTTCACCAAGGCGAACACGCCTTCCAGCACCATCCACGGCAAGACCAGCGCCAGCACCATCCAGAACCAAGCGTTCGGCGACGCTTGAAAGTCCGGCAGCAGCACGGCTTGTTGCCACCACGGCAAGCGAGCGGAAAGCGGTTCGAGCGTTAGGCCCTCGTCCGTGGCTTTGACGGTGTAACGACTATTGCAAAGCAACTCGCCATTCGAACTGGCTCGCAACACGACGACCAACCGTGCCGCTGGCAGAGGATCAACAACCCACTCTTCGATCTGCCCATCCACCACGAAGCGCGCCGCAGTATCAACTTCACTCTGCCGACCCGCGCTGATCTTCGCAGCTTTTAAGAGTGACTCGCCCCCGCCATCGAAGGGCACTCGCAGCGACAGCATCGGCAGCGCGGAATCGCTCGTCGTTGCGGGTTGCTCAATGCG
>CAZNMS010000789.1:0-3146 GCA_964573505.1 uncultured Planctomycetaceae bacterium
GACGCAGCACGGACGTAGGCGTCCATGCTACGAACTCGGGAAGTCATTCTCGGACTCGCTCAGCGCGCTGAAAGCGGTATTGCGTCAAAAGAGCACGCTCTCATAATCCCGCCTCGGCGAAGGATTCGCCTCGGTTTTTGACCGTCGTTTTCGGGCAGCGAACGGGATGCAGGGATGTGGTGTGGCAAGTGCCAAAGTGATGTCGTAACTGAACTGGCCGCCGATAATCGGCGCGTCATTTGTGCGACTTGCCGTAGTGCGCTGGGCGAGGCAGCGGCTTCTCAGACGGAGCCCGCCAATCAACGCAATAGCCGTGCTCAAGAAGCACGAGAGCTACTCAATCGTTGGGCGAATGGCCGGCAGACCGATCCCTTCGGACCTCCACGCAAACGCACTTTCGATGATGTGCTGCAGCCGACTCCGACAATCACTCCAACTGCTGAAGCACCGCGAGTCGAACCCGTGCGATCACCCGCTCCCGAGCCAGTCGTCGCCGAGACGACGCCATCAACTGCTGCCCCGGAGTCGCGTTTGAATGACGCTGCGATGAATGCGGAACTCGATCGGCTCACGAACGAGATCTTGGCGCGGGTCGAGAAGTTCAGCCGCGAGTCGCCGCGAGCATCCAGTAACGACGACGCCTCTGCCTCTCTGCCGGTGACAACGATCACCGAGCAGCCGATTGCCGCGCACGAGCCGACCGCTGCTGTTGTTCCGGTTCAATCGGCAGTCGAGCCCGCTCCGACAACTCATCGCATCGAAGCCGCAGCGGTGCGAGTTCCCGATGCGCACTTGCCGTCGCCGACTAACCCGCCGCTGCAGGCTCCGACCGAGCCTGCGACTCTTCAGAGTTCTGCGAGCCCGTTGCACTGGGTCGCAACGGCTCGCAAGAACTTTGGAGTGATGAGCAACGTCGGTCAGGGGCTTTCGTATGTCGGCATTCTCGGCATTACGTTGGGACTGTCCCTAGTGGTGCTCGGCACGTTCGGAGGATCGAGTCACCTTGCTCCGACCGGATGGCTGATCGCGACGCTCGGGCAAATGCTGCTGCTACTGGGAGTGGTGACATCGGTCACCGTCGGCATGGAGCAAAGCTCCGCCGAAATGCGTCTGCTGGTTGATGAGCGAATGCGAGTGCTCTCCGAGCAGATCGAGCAACTCCGCCAGCGCCCGACACGAGTCGATCAACCTCACTCGTCAGCGCGAGCACCGCACTTCGCGAATGCTCCGCAACGATCGAAAGCAGCCTCGACCGCCGAGTAAGTCTGCTGCGGCGTCGGATTGCAGGTCTCGACCTTAGCGCACTCGCGCGTTGCTCTCAGCAAGCCGTGTCGTCTGTCAGAACCGCCGTTGAGTTCGACTTCGTCCAACGAGGGGACATCAAGCAGCGAGCCCCGTCTGTGCTGCCCACTAAGGCGAGCGGCAGTTGAGAACCTACCAGCAAATTCTTGTACGACGGACTACAAGTCCGTCGTACTGGTAGAAACTCATCTGCCGCTCGCCTAAGGATTCAGCGAGTGCTCGTTCCTCAGCCTTTGAGCAAGCGCATCGTCGCCTTCTTGTAAGCCTCGACGCCGGGCTGACCGTAGGGGTTGATCCCCAGCAAGCGGCCTTCAGCGACCGTCGCCAACATCAGCATTTGGAAGACTTGCCCGAGGCTGTATTCGCTGATGCGCGGCAGCACGAGGTCCGTCGTTGGGCGGCGATCAGCGGCATAGGCTTCGTTCGTGCCTTGAATCGCAGCCGTAAGCACGTCGGTGACGGTCTTCTTCCCGTACTGATTGAGGTCATCAAGATCGGGATCAAACTTCGGGATACCGACGGCTCCGAGTGCATGCTGCTCGACGATCACATTCGTGATGAGCTTGTCGCGGCAGCCTTCTTGATGTTGCTGTCCGCGACTATGCAGGTCGCGTGTATTGACGACTGTAATCGGAGTTGCACCTCGGCCGTCCTTGCCGATGCTCTCGGAGAGCAATTGGTCGTACCAGAAGCCGACGGACTCGAGCTTCTTGCCCCATGTCGACAGCAGCCGGATGTTTTGCCCGGTCGTCTCGAAAAGATGACCGATCCCGGTGTAATCGAGCACCGGGTTGCTACCGATCGGCGCTTTGAAGAATGAGGCCGTCATGTCCGCTGCGCCTTGCAGCAGCTTCACGATATCGAGCCCCATAATCGCTGCCGGTAACAGTCCGACTGCCGTCAGGATCGAGAAGCGTCCGCCAATGCCATCAGGGATCGGAAACGCGGACTCGTAGCCTTGCTGATTGGTGACTTTGCGAAGCTTGCCCTCTTCGCCAGTGACTGCCGTGATCGCTTGCTTGAGGTCGATGGAACCGGCTCCGTAGTACTCCTCAGCAGCTTTGCGAAAGACGCGAAATGCGATCGCTGTCTCGAGCGTGCCGCCGGACTTGCTGATCACGACTGTGGCCCAACGATCGGCCAATGTCTTCGGAGCTGATGCCGTTTGAGGCAGCATCTCTACGAGCGAACGGAGCGCGTCGCTGTCGAGGTTGTTGCCCTCGAAGTAGATGCGCGGAACTCCGCGCCGAGCATCGCGTGAGAGTTCGTTATGGAACGGATGACAGAGCGCATCGAACAACGCCTTTGCTCCCATGTATGAGCCGCCGATGCCGAGCAGCACGACTCGGTCGTAGTTCTCGCGGATGCGTTTTGCTGCGAGGATGATTTGACCGATCTGACTCGCGTCGCCTTTCGCTTTGTGTTCGTCGAGTAGCTTCTGCGGCCATTCAATGAAGCCCGAATCAAGCGGCTGCATGTGAGCGGGGATTGGCCCCTTCGAGTTGAAGAGTTCAACCTCAGCTTTCACGGCCGCGCGAGCGTTCTCCAGCAGCGGAACGAGCGAGTCCCATGCAACGGGCGAGAGGTATTGCTTTGCAGCAGAAGGGGCATAACGCAGGGTGTCAGACATCCGTCAGTTCTCCGTAACGAGGATTGGCACAATTGCAGTGAGCGAGGAACGCCGTGAATTGGCCTCAAGAATGCCACAACCGACGTCTCGCAGATTCGCCTCAGGGGACGAGCGGGCGGGAGCATATCGCCGCGAGATCAGCCCGCTAAGAGCGGCTCTGAGATAGGGGTAGGGAGAACTGATTGAGTTCAGTCCCCCCTCCCTCCGAACCGGA
>CAZNMS010000790.1:0-3142 GCA_964573505.1 uncultured Planctomycetaceae bacterium
CTACCGTCATTAATACCGACTGCCTAACCGGCCTGCGAAAACATATGTGACCGCCGGCAGTCCCTAATTCTGCGCATCCCGCCCTGTGAACGGCTACCGACAAGCCTTCGGCGACTATCTTCGTTGAGTATTAGACCGCTTGCTACGGCGGCGGAATGGTTTGGGGTCTGCGATTTTATACGGCAGCCAAGGTTGCCAGCGGCTCGTGCGGACGCGGTTTTGTCATGACGGGATCTCCTCAACGTCGAGCGACACGTTTTGTTGCGGCGATGATACCGGGAGATCCGCTCGTGATACCACGCGCTGGCGAGTGGGTAACCAACTCTTCTTGCCGCTGGTCTCGGAAGTGGCCGCATGTAGCAAGCCGGCTCGCGGTTTCCCTCGCGTGAGTTACGAACAGGGCAGGACTGGCCTGATGCAAACTTCGCCCCCGAGTCAGGGCACCCTCAGGGTCGCGGGGGTTTAATGGCCTCTGCGCAAGTCGAATTCAAACTGACTCGGACTTGCGCAAAGGCCGTCAAGCCCCCGGCACAAGGCCGGGGGCGAAGTTTTCATCACGCCAGGGCAAGACTGCTATATTACTACTCTGACTCTGCGGGCATGCTCGGGTAGGCCGACAAGTAATACCACTCGTTGAAATCGGAACTGATGGCGCAGGCGAATGGCTTCTTTGATATGAGCATTCGGCGAGGCGGCGCTGAGTCGCTCGCCCTCTTCCGTTGCTCGGTACAACTTGCCGACCAGAAGCCGAAGTAACGAATTCGTGTCGGGGCCGTCGGTAAGACTCGCTGGGGTTGTGCGGTCGAGTTTCAGAAGTCGAGCAGTTCTCGACGGACTGGGAGACCGTCTTACCAGCTTGCGCGGGGCGATGATTCTTTCATAAATGCCAGGGGCGGAGAGATCGGGGTGCTCGGAGGTGGCTTTGGAGATTGCTCGTGGCGGACGGGTTTGCCGAGTCGAACTTGACGGCGGGTTCTTTCCTTTTTGAGGGCGATCTCCCGCTGCGGCTCGGGATGGAATCCCAAGCTACTAGATTGCGTCCAGCCAACTTGGGAGCGAGGCGAAGATGTTGGCGAGGACGGTGTCGCCGGGGCCGATGACTCGGGTGTCGAGGGGGTCGTTGTCGTATTGGTCCGAGCCCGTGCCGCCGTCGAGGGAGTCCATGCCGTCTCCGCCCAGTGTGGCTGGCGTGACAGTGCGCGAGCCGCCGATCAGGACGTCGTTTTGCGAACCGCCCAGCAAGGTGTCGTTGCCTTTGCCGCCCAGCAGGATGGTTCTCAAGGTGGCCAGTCGGGCGTCGAGCAAGTTCGCACTGTCTCCGCCGATGAGCACGATTTGTTCGATGTTCGAGGGGGTCTCGGTGCCGGTGGCGGCGGAACTGATTTGGCCGCCGTTGACCGTGAAGTTGGTATTGGCTTTCTCGTAGAAGGTGTCGTTGCCGTTGCCACCATCGAAGACGTCGTTGCTACCGCCGCCGGAGAGCACGTCGTCGCCGTCACCGCCGAGCAGGTTGTCGATCATCGCACCGCCCAGCAGCGTGTCGTTGCCAGCCCCGCCGTTGAGCACGGTCTTCACCGTGGCCAGTCGCGCGTCGAGGTGGTCGTTGCCCACTCCGCCGTTCAAGTTGAAGCGTTCGATGTTGCGCGGCGTTTCGGTGCCGTAGAGGGAACTCGTCAGTTGCAGGCCGACGATGACGAACGTTGAAACCGGATCTTCGGCGAAGCCTTCGGCCACTCGATCGCTGCCCGCTCCGCCGTCGATGTCGTCGGTCCCGAAGCCGCCTCGCAACTGATCGTCGCCGTTGCCGCCGTCGAGCGTGTCGTTGCCAGCGGCTCCGTCGAGCGAGTCGTTGTCGTCGCCGCCCAGCAATCGATCGTTGCCCGCTCCGCCGAAGAGCAGGTCCGCTCCGGCACCGCCGCTGATCGTGTCGAGGCCGTCATCGCCGACGAGACCGTCCGCTCCGGCGCCGCCGTCGATGCTGTCGTTGCCCGTGCCGCCGTTGATCTTGTCGTCGCCATCTTGACCGAGAACGGTGTCATCGCCGTCTTGCCCGAGCAGCGAGTCCTTATCGAGTCCGCCGTCGATGAAGTCGTTGCCGGTGCTGCCGAAGACGGTGTCGCGGCCCGCTTCGCCCAGCACACTGTCGGCTCCCGATTGAGCCAAGATCGAGTCGTTGCCGTCCCCGCCGAAGATGGTGTCATTTCCGCTACCGGCGGCGATGGTGTCGTTGCCGGCGCCGCCTCGAATCAGGTCGCCGAAGTTGAGTGATGCGAGTGAGTCGTCGCCGTTGCCGCCATCCAGCGTGACGCCTCGGGCAAAGAGCGTGTCGAGCGAGGCGATGCTGAAGTTGTCGTTGCCGTCGCCGGTGTTCGCCGTCAGCGACGTTGTCGGACGTTGGAACGTGAGCGGCACATTGTTCGTGCCGGTCAGTCGCATGAGGCCGTCGTTGTTCGTGCCGGTGTCGGCCAGCACGATCGTTTCAGCAGCGGCGGTGAAGTTGAAGACTCGATTGGCCGCGCTCAGGTTGTCGGTCGCGGCTTCGAGACCGGTGTATGTCACCGTCTGAGTGCCAAACGTCAGCGCGCCTGCCGTCGCGTTCGTGATGTTGTGAGTGACCGTTGTCGCGGTGCCGTTGAGCGTGAAGGTATCGCTCGTCGATTGGCCGCTGCCGTTGAAGGTGATGCCGTTCGTCAGTGCGACAAAGCCCGCGTTGAAGGTCAGCGAGACGAGATCGTCGTCTCCCGAGCCGTTGATGATGAGGCCGGTGATGTCTTCTCGACCGAGCGGCAACGTCAGCGGGCCGCCGTTGAGCAGTACGGTCAGCGTGCTGGCTCCAAGTGTGATGTCGAGCGAGTCGGCGACTCCGTCATCGGCATCGGTGCCGGTGTTGATCGTCAAGATGCCGAGCGTGTTGGTCACCGAGACCGCAAACGTGCGCTCGATCGCGTTGACGCCGTCGCTGGCGCGGACTCGGATCGAAAGCGTCGGACGCGTTTCAAAGTCGAAGAAGGCGCCGGGGGCGACTCGCAACTGATTGCCGCTGAGCGTGAAGTTGGCGTTGTCCGTCGAACCGGTGCCGGTCACGAGCGCGAAGCTGAATGACGAGTTCGGGTCAGAGTCCGTCGCGCCGAGAGTGCCGACG
>CAZNMS010000791.1:0-3114 GCA_964573505.1 uncultured Planctomycetaceae bacterium
AAGTGCGGCCTTATGACGTTGAACTCACGCTGGCCTTTGCAGAGTCGGCGAAACTCGGGCTCGCCTTTCAGCGTTCAGTCATCAGTGAGGTTCGCGCAATCGCAGATCGAAATGTCGGGCCGATGTGGAATCTCACTCTTGCCGACTCCGCATGGCTAACGCCGCGTAATCGGTTGGCAGTCGAACGGGTGACGATAGCCCGAATGAAGGAGCGATCGAGTGCGGGCGACTTCGACAAAATCTATCCCGTCGCCATCGAGATGAATGGCGGCCAATACGCGATCTCAACGCGTGAGTGGTGTCGCGAGTCCGAGATCCTGTCGCCTGTAAGAACTGTGACAACTCTCGATCGAAAGATGGTCGCGACCGAAGTGTTTCGATTGCTACAGAGCCTCTTTCGGTCGGTTGCGCACATCGACGACGGAACGGATACGACCGCTCGCATGAAGATCCGCGCCGGCGAGTTTTGGCCTGCCGATCCCGCCTTCAGTCAGGTAGCGGACAACTCGATCTTCGTGCCATTCACTCGCAATTACGGCCGTGATAGGTCGTTGCGAGCGATTCAATTTGTCCCGTGGACCTATCTCGGACCGACGAACGTTGAACGCTCTCGACTCGATTGCCGCGTCGATACTGGAGTGCGGGTGAAGTTCGCTCCGAAGAAACGCGTCGATTGGCGGGCACTCACTTTGAAGGTCACGTTGAAAGAGACCGAACTCACCGTAAAGCCACAACGCAAGACGGCGAAGCCACTCGTCGGCTACATGCTCGCGGTCTACGACGAACTCCCGAAAGACCCGCCGAAGAAGCCAGTCACTGAAGCTCCTGCCGAGGGACAAGCAGAAGGCGACAAGAAGCCGTCTCAGGCAGAAACGCCCATTGATTCCGGTCCTCAGCCTTTGCTCATGCGGACTGATCGTGACGGTCATGTCTATGTGCCCGCGAATCCCGAAAAGCCGTTGTCATGGGTCTTTATCCGCAGCGGAAAAGAACTGCTGACAAAGTTCCCGATGGTCGCAGGGGCTGAAGACAAGATGACGGCGAATTGTCCGGACGACACGCTGCGACTCGATGTTGAAGGTCAAATCGCGCTGCTCGAAGGCGAACTTGTCGATGTCATCGCAAAGCGAGCGGTCACAGTTGCGATGATCAAAGCCCGGGCAAAGAAGAGCGAGTGGGAACGAGTTGCTGAAGGCTTCGAGTCTTTGAGCAAGCAACCAAAATTCGACGACTTCAAGAAGATGGTCGACCTCATTCAGGTTCCGGCGATCAAGGCAGCCGAAGCGAAAAAGAACGTAATGGCGCTAGACCGCATCAAGAAACTCAGCTCAAAGGTGCTTGAGATCGCCCAGTTCCATTTAGACGAAGAGAAACTGAAAGAACTGAAAGACGAAATGGACGAGACAAAGAGGGCCGAATCAGAGAAGGGCACCGTTGAACCCAATCCGCCACTGAAGACGGGTCTCGAGAAGTAGCCATCAACATCAATCCATTGAGTCACCTCAACGCTGCGATGGGAACGCCACTAGCGAACCGGACCGAACCCCCACTCCTGCCTGACTCCGCCTTTAAAGCGAATCCATACCCCACGCCAGTTTAGAATCTTATACATACCAGCAAAACCAACAATGCCTCACTCGCGAACGTCACATCGGAACAAGGGAGCAAAAATTCGGGCCGACTGACTCTTACTATAAGCTCTCGATAATTCAATCCGTGGCTAACATCCAATGCCCGCAACTCCAATCAGCATCTAAGAATTCCCGCTCGCCTGCCTGAAGCCCCAAACTTATCGCGCCTTCGTCGAATTGGCGCAACTCTGCACGCACTCAGTACTTCCGGCCAAATATGGCTTCAGCTTGAACGCCGAAGCATGGCAGAATCTCCGTCGCAACACGCGCGCCGTCGATGACTTGCCACTCAATTTCGGAGCAACTACGATCGCCGTCTCGGCCCCGGATGGAGATAACCTATCCGCAGTCGGAAAGCGGGGGAGTACCCGAGCGGCCAAAGGGGCCAGACTGTAAATCTGGTGGCTACGCCTTCGCAGGTTCGAATCCTGCCTTCCCCACTCCTTATCGACGCGGGTGTAGCTCAATGGTAGAGCTCCAGCCTTCCAAGCTGGCCATGAGGGTTCGATTCCCTTCACCCGCTCTCTCGCTGGTGTAGCTCAGTTGGTAGAGCGCGTCCTTGGTAAGGACGAGGTCACGAGTTCAAATCTCGTCACCAGCTCTCTTGTCTCATTTTTTAAGTCACTCAAATTCAAGGTTACGTCATGGCAAAAGAAACATTTGAGCGCAAAAAACCTCACGTGAATGTCGGAACGATCGGTCACATTGACCACGGTAAGACGACTACTACTGCGGCTATTCTCGCTGTGCAGGCTGCAAAGGGTTTGGCTCGCTTCAAGGCTTATTCGGATATCGCCAAGGGTGGCACCGTTCGTGACGCGACAAAGACCGTTACGATTGCTGTGAGCCACGTCGAGTATGAGACGCCAAATCGTCACTACGCACACATCGACTGTCCGGGCCACGCTGACTATATCAAGAATATGATTACCGGCGCCGCACAGATGGACGGGGCGATTCTTGTCGTCTCTGCTTGTGACGGCCCAATGCCTCAGACTCGTGAGCACATTCTCTTGGCTCGCCAAGTTAACGTTCCTGAGTTGGTGGTGTTTCTCAATAAGTGTGACCTGGTTGATGATCCCGAGTTGCTCGAACTCGTCGAGATGGAAGTTCGCGACCTTCTCACTCACTACGGATACAACGGCGATACAATTCCGATCGTTCGTGGAAATGCAAAGGGGGCATTGGATAATCCTGCCGACCCTGCATTTAGTGCATGTGTTACGAGTTTGATGGAAGCTCTTGATGCTCATATTCCTGAGCCACAACGCACGATCGACAAGCCGTTCCTGATGGCCGTCGAAGATGTGTTTTCAATTGAAGGTCGTGGCACGGTTGCGACCGGGCGAATTGAGCAAGGTAAGGTCAAGGTTGGCGAAAAAATTCAGATCGTCGGTCTGAAGGACACCGTAGAAACCACAGTCACTGGCGTTGAGATGTTCAACAAGACGCTGGATGAAGGCTTGGCTGGTGATAACGTTGG
>CAZNMS010000792.1:0-3111 GCA_964573505.1 uncultured Planctomycetaceae bacterium
GTGGAAGCAGCGACTGGTCAGCTAGCAACTCGCAAACTGCGACATGTCTTTCGCTCTCCACCGACCCCGTGTCGGTGGGAGCAACGACTGGACTGCTAAGGATCGTTCGAGCAACCCCATTCGTCAGAGAACGACGACCTTTCGCCGCATCGCAAGAACTCTAATTTCGAACCCCTTAGCCACTCAGTCGTTGCTCCCACCGACACGGGGTCGGTGGAGAGCGAGTTCAATGCCGAGTGTGACCGGCGCTCTTAGCTCGCCAGTCGTTGCTTCCACTGACGCGGGGTCAGTGGAGAGCGTGCCGCTTGCGATTCGACGGAGGCAGCAACCCTCAGCCGAAAGACGAGTCCTGCTCGCCGCAGCTCTTCATACCAATGCTCGACATGCCGATCCTCCTCAGTCGGTGACGTGCTCCGTTTCGCGACTGTTGGCCCGCTACTACCCTGCCGCCCCGCCGTCGCTCGGGGCCCTGACATGCCGAGCGAATGACTTACTCCTTCTTTTGTCAGGCTCTACTTCGAGGACTCATTCATGAAGCGTCTCGCCGCCGTTTTGGCACTTTCGATTCTGTCTTTCGCGTCGTTCGCACAAGCGGCTGATCCGCCGAAGCCCGTTAAGGCACTTCTTATTACAGGCGGCTGCTGTCACGACTATTCCAAGCAGAAGGAAATCCTGAAGACCGGCATCGAAGCGCGCGCTCATGTGCAAGTTGAACTCGATCACTCGGACGACAAGAGCACGAAGGCGCGCTTCAGCCGCTATGAGAAAGCCACTTGGGCCGACGGCTTTGATGTCGTCATTCACGACGAGTGCTCGGCAGACGTCAAAGAGATGCCGTATGTCGACAACATCATCAACGCTCACAAGAACGGCGTTGCTGCGGTCAATCTGCACTGCGCGATGCACTGCTACCGCACCGGCACCGACGACTGGTTCAAGTTCGTCGGCATCCACTCGACGGGGCACGGTCCTCAGAAGCCGATCGACGTCACCTTCATTGAGAAGGATCACGCCATCACAAAGACGCTCGGCAATTGGACCACTGTTAACGAAGAGCTTTACAACAACGTCCGCCTGTTCGACACCGCGAAGCCGCTCGCTCGAGGCCGTCAGGACACAGGCAAGAAGGTCGATGACTTCGTCGTTGTTTGGACCAATGAGTTCGGCAAGTCGCGAGTCTTCAGCACGACTCTCGGTCACAACAACGAGACAGTCGGCGATGCTCGCTACCTCGATATGGTCACGCGCGGTTTGTTGTGGTCGGTCGACAAGCTCAACGACCAGTACCTGAAGGCTGCGAAGTAACGCGTACTTGGAGTGCTCCGGCTCGACGGAGCCCTCCGACTGTTGTCGTTTGGCAGCCTGCCGTCCTCAGACTGGATCGCAGGCTGCGATTGGCACTTGCTCTGTGCGCTCGAAGACAATCGCAAAGGCATGTTGCAGCAAGGTAGTAACTGACGGCGAAGTCACTCTCGAAATTGCGAGCGACGCGCCGCTAAGTCGGAGGGCTCCGTCGAGCCGGAGCACTCCAGGGAATTTCACGGATGAAGATTGCCATCATCGGCTCCGGTATCTCCGGCATGACCGCCGCCTATCTCTTGCATCAGCAGCACGACGTCACGGTCTTCGAGGCCAATGACTACATCGGCGGGCATACGCATACCGTCGACGTGCCGCTCGGCGGGCAGACGTACTCGATCGACACCGGCTTCATCGTCTTCAACGACCGCACTTATCCGAACTTCATTCGGCTGCTCGACCGGCTCGGCGTCGAGTCGCAGCCGACCGAGATGAGCTTCAGCTTGCGCTGCGATCGCACGGGCATCGAATACAACGGCACGTCGCTCAATGGACTGTTTGCACAACGCAGCAATCTCTTTCGCCCGAGCTTCTATCGCATGCTGCTCGACATCATGCGTTTCAATCGCGAATCACTTGCGGTGCTTGAGGACGATCGCGAAGACCTCACGATCGACGAGTACCTCAAACGGCACGGTTACTCGCGCCAGTTTGCCGAGCAGTACCTCATCCCAATGGGAGCCGCGATTTGGTCGTGCCCGCCGGAGACGTTCGGACAATTCCCGATCCGGTTCATCGTCGAGTTCTATCGCAATCACGGATTACTCAGTCTGACCAATCGGCCTCAGTGGCGAACGATCGTCGGCGGGTCTCAGCGGTACGTTGAGAAGCTCACAGCTCCCTATCGCGAGCGTATCCGTTTGAACTCGCCGGTCGTGCGAGTCGCTCGCAGCGAGGATGGAGTCGAAATTACAGTCGCACCGCGTGCTTCGAACGCCGGCAGCGTTGAGCGGTTCGAGCATGTCGTCTTCGCATGTCACAGCGATCAAGCACTGAGGATGCTCGGCGAGCACTCCACACAGACCGAGCGAGAAGTGCTCGGCGAGTTCCCCTATCAGCGGAACATGGCCGTGCTGCATACCGACACGAGCGTGCTGCCGCGCCGCCGTTTGGCATGGGCCAGTTGGAACTATCACATCCGCAACGACGGAGCCCCGGCCAACGCCACTCTGTCTTACAACATGAGCATCCTGCAGAGGCTCAATGCCCCCGAGACCTTCAGCGTGACCTTGAACTCAGACGACATCATCGCGCCGTCCAAGATCATCGGTCGTTACGAGTACGAGCATCCGATCTACACGACTCGGCGTCGCGTGGCTCAGCAACGACATCACGAGTTGATCAACATCAATCGCACGTCGTACTGCGGCGCCTATTGGGGCTACGGCTTTCACGAGGACGGCGTGAAGAGCGCACTCGCCGTCGGAGCAGGATTCGGTATCACGTATTGAGACAGCGCGACGACGACCGAAGTGTCATCTGACTCGTCGGGAATTCATCGGTCCTCGCGCTCAGAACGCAGAGATTCGGCCGATGCCTTACGAGCCCCAAAGGGGCAAGATTCGATAGCCCAGTCCGATAGGACTGGGAATACGAGATGCATCAAGGCGCGAGCCCCAACGGGGCGAGATTCGAAATCCGCTTGGCAGTCAGTCAACGCTGAACTCGTAGCGGCGTTGAACCTTCATGCTGGCCATCGAATCGCGCCCCGTTGGGGCTCGCCCGATCCGCAGCCAATTCCCCCAGTCCTAT
>CAZNMS010000793.1:0-3109 GCA_964573505.1 uncultured Planctomycetaceae bacterium
GTTGGTTCGCGGAGCGAACCACGACTATTTGTGACGCACTCAGGCATGCTTCATTGGGCCGTCGCCATTGGCAGCTCGGACATCGCATCCGACCGAAAGCGCGACAATACGCACGCTTCATGCGGTCGAATTGGCGCGCTCGACGAACTGATACGTTTTCGTCAGCGCGCTACCGCGAGCAAAAGTCGGCTTCAAACCGGGATCTTTTGCTTGCCCGTCTCGGTCGCGGTGCGACTGAGCTACGTAGGCAATTCGCTCCGCGTCTTGCTGCAGCCGAAATCTCTGCCGCGATGCGACATGATTCGAGGTGCGAGACAGTCGCGTTCTTGCCGCGTCTCAAAATGCCGATCGCTGCGGCATGCTGTTCGCAAAGGGCGAGTCCGCTTTGCGCCGCCCACTTTGCTCCTGCTGTCGGAGATTTGAAATTGACCACTCCTCAAGCGATGTCCCTGCTGCTCGTCGAAGACGACGACGAATTTCGCGAAACATGTGCGTTGTGGATGTCGCGCAAGGGGCACGAGGTTGCTCAAGCGCCTAACGGGCAAGAAGCATTACATCTCTTTGGCCGGCGACATTTCGATGTCGCAGTGATTGATCTCAACATGCCGGGCATCTCGGGAATCGAGGTGCTTGAGCGATTGAAGTCCGAGAATGTCGAGACTGAGGTCATTATTCTGACCGGGCAAGCAACGGTCGAAACCGCCGTGCAGTCAATGAAACTCGGCGCGTCCGACTATCTCTGCAAGCCGTTCCCGTTGCCGGAACTTGAGAAGCGTTGCCGTCTCTCCTTCGAACGCGGGCAACTTCAAAAAGAGAATCGGCAGCTCAAAGCGATCATCGAACGCAGCCGGCCGGTCGTGAAGATGATTGGCAGTTCGTCGCAAATGGATCAGGTGAAGCGGCTGATTGAACGAGCCGGTCCGACCGACAAAGCGATCCTCATTCAAGGCGAGAGTGGCACGGGCAAAGAACTCGTTGCTCGCGCTCTGCAGTCGTGCAGCACGCGCGGGGATAAGCCATTTGTGACCGTGAACTGCGCGGCTTTGCCCGAGCAGCTCGTTGAGAGCGAGCTCTTCGGTCACGAGAAGGGTTCCTTCACCGGAGCAACCGCAACAAAGCCGGGACTGTTTGAAGTGGCTGACGGGGGCACGCTCTTCATCGACGAAATTGGAGAGCTGCCGCTTGCCCTGCAACCAAAATTACTCCGCGTGCTTGAGGACGGATCAATGCGCCGAGTGGGCTCGCACAAAGAGCGGCGCGTTGATGTGCGAATTATTGCAGCAACGAATCGCGATCTTTCGAAAGAAGTCGTTGCCGGTCGCTTCCGCGAAGACCTCTACTACCGCATCAACGTGCTGATGATCGAACTGCCGCCGCTGCGGGAACGCACGGGGGACATTGCCGTCTTGATTGATCACTTCCTCGGTGCCGGTTGGACGATCGAACCGGAAGCTCGACTGGCACTCGAACGCTATCAGTGGCCGGGCAACGTGCGGCAACTCATCAACACCATTGAGCGGGCAACGATTCTGGCCGACGACCGCATCGTGCGACTGAAAGATCTGCCGCGCGAGATCATTCTGGGCTACTCGCCAATGGCGGCTGCGGCGGCTTATCCGCATTCGGTCGCGCCGATGTTGCCAATCTCAATGCCGACGCAGATGCCGCATCAGCCGACAATGGTCTACCCGATGCCGGCAAACTTCGGATCGAGTACGCGGCTTGAAGATCTTGAGAAGGCGCATGTCATTCAGATCTTGAATCAGCATCACGGCAACAAAGCGCGAGCCGCTCGGACATTGGGCATTCACCGCCGCAAGCTCTATCGCTTGCTCGATAAGTTCGGGCTGCGCGGGGACGACAAAGCTGCTGAGGGCGATGCGCCGGCAGCCGAAGCAAATGCAGAGACCGCCGTTGCTACGGAAGGCGCTGAGACACAATCAGCGCCGGAGCCGGACGGCAATGCCGATCAGTAAGGCGAGTGGCTGTAGCCGAAATCGTGAGATTTCGGGGCCGCAGTGACTGCGTCTGAAGTCTCACGACTTCAGCTACGGCAGCGCTCATCGAGCACTGCTGTCGCAATGTCGGATCGAGAACGGTTCTTCGTGCGTCTTCGATGACTGAGATCAAATAACTGCCGAGTTAATCGGGATGCGGTCGACAACTCCGCATCCTGACGGGCAAGACTCGTTAGCATCCTCAATTCATCCTGCTTGATGGATGACGTCCCGCTTTCTCAAAGGAGATCCGTCATGAAATGGCTTCCGAAGAAATGTGTTGTCGTGCCGACCGACTTTTCTGAGCCGTCAGTGCAGGCCATTCATACGGCCCTTGAAATGGTCGAGCACGGCAAAGATGTGCTCGTGCTGCATGTGCTCGTCGGACCGGATTACACATCGGAACTCGGTCTCTACTCGCCGATGAATGACGCGACGCGCATCCCGGCGACGGAGACGCATCTCAAAGAGTTTCTCAAGCGGCACGAACTTGATGGCGTCGTCGCTCATGTGCGAGTGGGAGATCCCGGCTTCGGGATTTCTGAGTTCGCGAAAGAGATGCATGCCGATCTCATCGTGATGCCTTCGCACGGCTATCACGGAGTGCGACGAATCTTGCTCGGCTCAGTCGCCGAACGCGTGCTGCGTCATGCTGAGTGTCCCGTGCTTGTGCTGCGACGAAGCGACGCGGAATGATTGCCGCCATTCGCTTGCGAAGTGACGTCGTCGCAAAGTGGTGTCACTCGCAAGAATCGAATGGCGGATCGGCGCCGGGCTGATCTGCCGCTGCGAGCTTCTTCTCTTTTCCTCGCAAGGCGCAGTCATGTCAGACAGCAATAACTCCGTCGGTGCTTATCGCGTCGTCGTCTTCGCGCGGCCGGATGAACCTGATGAGTTTGTCGATGCGATGATCGAAGCAACGGGCACGAACCGGGTCGATGCACGCATTGCATGGAACCTCGTGCCGGGCATTCTGCCGAACAAACTCCCGCTTGATGTTGCGAGCGAACTCGTGAACTCCATTCGCGGACTCGGAGTGAATGCGTCATTGGTATTGGACTCGACGCTTCCGCGACTCGATCACGCTGAGACCGTGCATCGTTGTGCCTGCG
>CAZNMS010000794.1:0-3074 GCA_964573505.1 uncultured Planctomycetaceae bacterium
CCTCAAACAGTGCATCAGCCTGAGCGACGTGAGTCCGCTGGCCGCTCTGACCGCCCTCCAATCGCTCGACTTCAGTTTATGCTTCGGCCTGAGTGACGTGAGTCCGTTGGCCGGTCTGACCGCCCTCCAATCGCTCGCCCTCAGTTGGTGCCGCAGCCTGAGCGACGTGAGTCCGCTGGCCGGTCTGACCGCGCTCCAAATGCTCAACCTCAGTGAGTGCGGCAGCCTGCGGCAGTTTGCGCCGTTGCAACCGCTGCTGGGGCAGTTGAATGAACTCTCCGTCTACGGCTGCCCGTGGGAGGATCTGCCGACGGAGGTCTGTGGCGAAGGCCCTTTCGCCAACGTCATCGACAAGGTCCGAGCGCACTTTGCGGATCAGGCTTACGGGGCGACGGCGGATGCGGAACTCAAGGTGTGCGTGCTCGGCAATGGCGGGGTCGGTAAGACGCAGATGTGTCGGCGATTACGCGGTGAGGAGTTTGATGACTCGGTCCCGACGACGCATGGCGTGCAGCTCGGGCATTGGTGCATTGAGCTGCCGGAAGTCAAGGTGCCCGTGCGGCTCAACGTGTGGGACTTCGGCGGCCAAGACATTTATCTGGGTTCGCACGCGCTGTTCCTGCAAGGTCCGGCGGTGTTTGTGCTGCTCTGGAAACCGGATTCGGAAACCGGCGAGTTCCAGCAGAATGGACTCACCATGCGGAACCGACCGCTCGCGTATTGGCTCGACTATGTGCGGAACTTGGCTGGTGCCGACGTGCCGGTGATCGTCGTCCAAAGTCAGTGCGATTCGGCGGCAATGCGGTGTGAAGTACCGGTGGCGTTTTCCCAAGGATTTAGCGGCTTTTGTGATACCGGTTCTCACGGTATTCGAAGTAGCGCAAAAGCCGTTGAACCCCCGACGCAAGGTCGGGGGCGATCTCTTCCCAGTTTCGGAGCGAAAGCTGACGCGCCGCGCACGTTGGCGTTCAGCGCGAAGACCGATCTGGGGCTCGACTTGCTCAAAGCCACGATCAAAGAAGCCGCACGCGATCTGCTGACTCGACGACCGCCGCTGCCCATCGGACTGGGACGCGTGCAGGTCCGCAATCAGTTGCGGCAATGGCTCGAAGCCGATCGCGACTTGCCTGACGACAAGAAGAAGCATCGCAGCCTGACCGTGAAGCAATTCAAGAGCCTCTGCACGAAAACGAAGAAGGTCAGCGATCCGCTGGCGCTGTTGGATTTCTTACACCGCTGCGGAGTGGTGATGTATCAGCCGCCGGCGTTCGAAGGACTCATCATTCTCAACCAAGCCTGGGCCTTGCAGGCGGTGTATGCGGTCTTCGATCGCCAGCGCGCGGCACCAATTCTCAAGCGACACGGCGGACGATTCACTCGCAGCGAACTCGCTCAGTTGGTGTGGTCGCAGCACTCGGAGAAAGAACAAGAACTGTTCCTCTCGATGATGAAAAGCTGCGGCATCTGCTTCCCGGTCAAGCGAGTGCCGCGGCCCGGTTGCGAAGGTCACGATCATCACCATGAGGATCGCAGTGACGACCGCTATTGGGAGTGGGAATACATCGCTCCCGAACTGCTGCCCGCTTGGAGCGGCGTGCAAGATCAGTTGCTCGGGCGACTCCGCGCGGAACCGCCGGTCGTGCAGGCGGTCGCTGTGTTTGAATTCTTACACGAAGGCGTGCTACGCGGATTCTTGTCGGCGATTGGTGAGGTCGCGGGCGATGCCGCCATCTATTGGAAGTACGGCTGCTGGTTCGTCGATGGCCAGACAGCGAGCCAAGTGCTGATCGAATCGCAGTACTCAGAAGACGGCTCATCGGGACAAGGCGCGATCACGCTCAAGAGCTGGGACTTACACGCTTCCGAGATGCTCGAACGATTGATCGAGCTGTTGCAGTCAAATTCGATGGGGGCTGTTCCGCAGATCAAACGCAATTGGCACGAGATGTCTCTTGCGTCGTCGTTGGCGCTGGAAGCACACATTGGAGCGGTCGTTGAACGGCGCCCGATGAAGAAGAGCAGCACGATCGAAGTAGTGCAGAAGCCGTCAAGCCCCTGGGACAAGCCCGAGGGGCGGGAATCTCAGCAGGCCTGCTTCACGGTCTCGGCCCATCCTGCACGACCTGAGCATGAAGCCACTCAAGTCTTCATCTCGTATGCCTGGGGCGAGGATCGGACCGAGGCAGGTCGGCGTCGACAGCTCGCCGTCGATGAACTCGAAAAGCAGTTGAAGAAGTGGGGCTATCAGCCGATCCGAGACCGCGACCAAATTGCCTACGGCCAATGTGTCAACGATTACATGAAGCGACTGGGCCGGGCCGACAAGGTGTTGGTGATTCTCAGCGAGAAGTACCTGCAATCGATCGCGTGCATGACCGAACTGCATCATCTCTACAACCGCTCGTTGGAAGATGCGGCGGAGTTTCTCGGCCGGATCATCTTGGTCGTACTGGACGAAGTGCGGATCAGCCAGCCCAAAGAACGCATGAAGCACCAAGAGTATTGGATCACCGAAGCAAGAGAGCTGAGAGACGGAGTGAACCGAGGCATTGGCGGCAGTGACGTCCTCGCTGACGCAGAGACCATCGAACGATGGGCGATCATCACGACAAAGATGCTCGCGCTGCTGAATCAACGCCGGATGCCGCGCTCTTGGAATGAGATCTCGGCCAATGACTTCGCGGCTGTTCGAAACATGCTGCTCGTTCGTGATCAATGCGGTGAAGACGCCAGTGAGACGTAGCTTGAGTTCTCTGAGTCGAGTTGTGTGCGACGACGGGGCTCGACTCTGAGAGCAAGCTACGAGATGCAAGGACGGCAAGCAGTTGCTGATGTCCGAAGGACGTTGTGTGGGATGAAAACGAGACTGCGAGTTCGCTCGTGACGGCAAATTCAACTCGTGAAAGTGAACGTCGTCCCGCTGCGGCTCGGGATGGAATCCCAAGCTACTTTTCGGGGCAGAGCAAGCTACGAGATGCAAGGACGGCAAGCAGTTGCTGATGTCCGAAGGACGTTGTGTGGGATGAAAACGAGACTGCGAGTTCGCTCGTGACGGCAAATTCAACTCGTGAAAG
>CAZNMS010000795.1:0-3070 GCA_964573505.1 uncultured Planctomycetaceae bacterium
CAAGAGTCAAAACGCATTGGCAATGCATGACGAACCGCAAAAGGCTTGCCGTCCGTTTGACGTCGATCGCAATGGAATCGTTGTGGCCGAAGGTGGAGCCGTTTGCACGCTGGAGCGGCTTCCTGATGCGCTCGCACGCGGCGCTAAGATTTACGGTGAGATCGTCGGCTACGGCATGAATTCAGACGCGACCGACTTTGTGTTGCCGGATCGCAATCGGCAGGTTGAGTGCATGCGACTGGCACTGAAACGTGCCGGACTGACTCCGTGCGATATCGACATTGTGAGCAGTCATGCGACCGCAACCGAGCAGGGTGATATCGAGGAGTCTTTGGCCTTGCATGAGGTCTTCAAAGACTGCCCGAACGTCGCCATTAACAACACGAAAAGCTTCATCGGTCATGCAATGGGAGCAGCAGGGGCGCTCGAACTTTTGGGCAATATCCCCGCGTTTGACGATGGTTTCGCCCACGCTACAATCAATTTGGATAAGCTAGATTCCCGTGTGCCGCTCACTCAGATTGTGGCCAACCAACCGAAACAGATGGGTGCCGTGCGTTGCATCCTCAACAATTCTTTCGGAATGCTGGGAATCAACTCGGTCTTGATCGTGAAGAAGTATCAAGGCAATTGATGCCGACCGAGTTGCTCGAATGCAGTGCTGCGTTCGAGGTGTCTTCAAATCTCAATAGGGATCGGGTTCATGACTGCGGATCAGATACGACAGGTTGTTCTTGGAATTCTGGCACGCATCGCGCCGGATGAAGACCTGTCGGACCTTAAGGATGAGGTGCCGTTCCGCGATCAGATGGAACTCGACAGTATGGACTTCTTGGACATCGTGATGGAGCTCCGGAAGATGTACCGAGTCCAAATTCCCGAAGAGCACTATGGCAACTTGGTCACAATGGCGAGCACGGTCGCGTATCTCACGCCGCTGTTGCAGGATTGTTCGGCCTAGGTTTGCGTGCGAGTTGGGGTTTCTCTTGAGAATCAGAGACGGTCTTCAGTGTGAGATCGCGGATTCTTCTCGAGTTGCAAACTTCGAGTGATGGCTGCGTTCGGAGTGACCGAATTGTTGGTGCTCTGGATTGGTCAGAGTCGGGACTGTGTTCCGCTCGGCATCACCGAAAACAGGAGCGTTCCGGGCGCGTAGTTCGCCTGAGAAGCGCAGCTTGACAACATTTTGGCGGTACAATAATCACCGCCGCCCTTGAGGCCGCTTAGGCCCCAAAGATTCCCACATGAGTGTGGATTCACGAGTCTTTTTGCGATTGGAGAAACGGATCATGGCAGTGGCTTGGGCTGAGAAGGAACTGGTTGAAGTCGTTGGTGACACCGTTGATGTGCGAGCGACACGGTTCAATGCACCGGTTGAAGACGAGGAAGACGGCTTCGGCTACGGCGACGATGACGAAGAAGGCTTCGACGATGAAGAAGACGACTTCGCGGAAGAAGAGGGCGAAGAAGAATTCGAAGACGAAGAGGACTTCGAGGATGAAGAGGAAGTCGAAGAAGACGACTTCGATGAGGACGAGTACGACGACGAAGACGACTTCGACGACGATGAAGACGACTTCGACGACGACGGAGATGACTTCGGCGACGACGAATAGTTTGCTGGTCGATCTCCATAAGACCGCGATAACACTTGAAGCAGCCCGACATGCGTCGGGCTGCTTTTTTTCTGCGCGGGCACTGGCGCTGAATCGCAATCACCTTTTGTTGCGAGCGAAGCCCGTCGAGTTGATGCGCGCTGTTTGAGGCGCTCGATGGCGAACGGTGTCGCTCGTTCCCTTCCGTTGTGACGGCAGGATTGATGTAGTCCTCGCTGAAACGAAAGCGGCAGCGTCTTCGAGTGATGATGGTTTGCCGCTGACCGAGAGATGTGATGCCTTTCGAGGAGTCTGCTTGTGCTGCGTCATCTTGTTGTTGCCACTTTGTTGATCGCGGCCGGTGTTGGCTGCGGATCACAAACAAGTGAGTCTGATGCGGATCGTCCGCCGACTGTTTCAGTCGCTCCGCCAGTGGATGCGAGCTTCGATGAGGACGGGGACGGCGTCGTCTCGAATGCTGAGTTGCGAAAGCGACTGACTCCCGAGCAGTACCGAGTGACTTGCGAGAAGGGCACGGAGCTCGCTTTTCGAAACGAGTACTGGAACAACAAACGCGACGGCGTTTATCGCTGCATCGTATGCAACGAATTGCTGTTCGACTCGACGACGAAGTACGACTCGGGCTCCGGTTGGCCGGCGTTCTATTCACCCATTGCGAAAGATGTCGTTGCCGAACACGACGACTTCAAGCTTCGTCAAAAACGCACTGAGATCACCTGCAAGAAGTGCAACGCGCACTTAGGCCATGTGTTTGAAGACGGCCCGAATCCGACCGGCTTGAGGTACTGTGTGAACTCGGCGTCCTTGAACTTCGTCCCGCGCGAAAAGAGCGAGACCGCGAAGCCCGATGAGAATCCGCAACCGGAGGCTCAATAGAAG
Organism: uncultured Planctomycetaceae bacterium; assembly: GCA_964573505.1. Lineage (GTDB taxonomy): Bacteria > Planctomycetota > Planctomycetia > Planctomycetales > Planctomycetaceae > AM-0621. Next base: position 2,496 of record CAZNMS010000795.1, read on the forward strand.
CGTCTTCCGCAAGCAACTGCAGCAAGATGCGGAGACGTATGCGGCGGCAGTTCTCGGCGAATGGAATTCGTGTTACAGGAGCCCATTCGGCAGCGTTGAACCGTGCTTCTTTTCGCTCTTCAATTTTTCGTCATTCCGTCTTTTGAAGACGGGCGGCAAGAAATGGTCAGACGAAGAAATGGCTGCGGTTCGAATTGTGCGGCGTGCAGTTCGAATTACATCGCCTTTGCGTGTCTTCCACTGAGTCGATTCCGAGCGTTGCTCGTGATGGCGTTCGAGGGCGCGGCGCTTTGATTACAACGACGGGAGCAATGTCAGCGTCTCCGTTTATACCTCTCGCGATGCAGGCTGACTTGTTTACGGCAAGGCGATGCTGCACCCGATAGTCGCCTTTCGCTCCGCGAAAGGAAGCTTTTGCCGAGCAAAAGCCGACAATCCCTTTCGCAGAGCGAAAGGCGACTATCTGCGCAAGCTGACAAGAAATCGCGAAGTAGTGGTACGAATTGGCCTCAGTTCAGACTGCGAGCCGTATAAGTCGGGGGCCGGGCCAGAGCTTTTGTTGTTTCGAATTGCGT
>CAZNMS010000796.1:0-3064 GCA_964573505.1 uncultured Planctomycetaceae bacterium
TTTCGCTCTCCGTCCGGCTTGTCCGGACTGGAAGCAACGACTGCTCCGCTACCACAGCGAGCGAGTAGCGGTTCCGTCGTGACTCCCGTCCGGGCGAGCCGGACGGAGAGTGATCAAATCAGCTCGTTCCTGTAGCTGCCAGTCGTTGGTTCCGACGGAGCAAGCCCGCCGGAGACCGTGCCGGAATGCCGGTTACATCTCATCGAAACGTCGAGCGAGGCTGTCGTCGTAGCATGGACTTCCAGTCCGTGCAGCCTTCTGGGTATTCGCCATCGCATGACGGCTGCCGTTGAGCACGGGCACGGTGGCCGTCTGAGTCGTTGATAGTCGTGGTTCGCTCCGAGGCTGTGATCTTTTCGCCCCCGGCCTTGTGCCGGGGGTTTAGCGGCTTTTGCGCTATTCGAATTTGGGCGAGGTTCATTTCGGTCTCGCATTGGGTCGCAGAACCGCGCCCGTTAGGAAGCGGAGTTTTGGCTATGTCGTAACGGATTCCGCTTCCTGACGGGCGCGGCTCTGCAACTTCACCGTGAACCATGCCCGAATTTGCCCTAAATCGTAGTAGCGCAAAGGCCGTTGAGCCCCCGAGGCCGGGGCACTCTCTGGGTCGCGGGGGCGATTTAATCACAACCTCTCCGCGAACCAACGCTTTTGACGTCTACGAATTCCGATGGTCTTCAACGTCAGACGTTGGTTTGCGGAGCGAACCACGACGATCTGCGCCTATTCGTCGTCGAGCGACTTTGGCTCGTTGGCTTTCTGGGCTTCCTCTTCGAGTTCGGCTTTGCGTTTCTCGATGTGGTAGAGGGCATGCAGCGCGGCTTGTTTGACCCACGGGCGATGATCTTTGCGGAGCAGTTTGATCCGCTCGACGACCTGCGGATCGGGCCGGTTATCCCCGACCTGCTGATGCCGATAAGCCAAAACAATCCCCGCCCGCTCCCGCACCAACGAGTCATTATCGGCGAGGTCCGCCAACATCCGCTCGTCAGTCCAATCACTCCTCTTCTGACCAAGAAGTCCAATTGAATTTACGAAATTCGCGCGCACGTTTCCGTCCTGATGCTTGAGATACGCGACGAGCGCCTCGATCACGTGAGCATCACTATTCCCCTGTTGCGCAAATGACGCCGTCACGCCGGAGCAAACGTCGCTGGCTTGATCCACAAGCGACTTCATCACACCGTCGGTCCCACTCTCGTTGGGATCGCGGCCCCGACCGGCCGAGTGAAGTGAACTCACAACGGGGCTCGGGACCGAGATCGGTGGGCTCAGCCATTCCTGTTCGGCGAGACTGCGGCGCGTGTAGGCGAGCAATGGCACGAGTGGGGACCAATCGGGATCCTCACCGACGTTTAGTTGGAATCTGTTACCGAGCTTGTTCTCCGCGTGATAGTCAAGACACTCGTCTTTGAAGATCCATGTACCTTGTCGGAATTGATTTTCTTCCGCAGTCCACGGCGGCTCCCAGCGACGGGTGATGATGACCTCTTGACGCTGCTCCACGTAGGCTCGGTCGGCAAAGCGAGCTTCGAACGTGCGATAGTCGTGCGTGTATTTCCATATGACCACATAAACCGGAAGCATGAAGGCATAGACAATGCGGATAATCCAACGAGTGCGACCAAATTTCGTGAGTTGGCTTTCAATCCACTCGCGCAACTTGGGCACGAGGTAGTCATGCCGGAACTCGTACCACGCTTCGCCGTTGCGATCTTCTTTCCGCAGCAAGTGCGCGTTGACGAGTTGCTCTAACAAACGATCGAAGCGCCGTGTGCTCAGCACGCGTACGAGACTGATCAACGAACTGCGCGAGCGGAAGCGTTTGGTTTGCTCGGGCGTCATCAACGCTTGGAAGAGACGCTGCATCAGACTGATCGGACGCGGCTTCACCGAGTTCAACGCGGCTTGCAGATGCCGCCCCAAGATGCCTTTCGCAGCGCCCAGTCGTTCGTAAGTCGCGGTCGTGATCGTGCTCTCGCTACCTCGCTCGCGCCACAACGTGTGAGCCACGATCTGCAAGATGATCGGCGAGACTTCAGTCGGTTCTGCCTGCTGGGAGGGCGAGGCTCCCGCCGAGCCGTTTGGTTGAGAATCTGCCTCGTTCCCGCTGCGGCTCGGCAGGAGCCTCGCCCTCCCAAGACTCGCAGCGGACTCGACGGCGAGGTCTTTCAAGAGGCGATCGACGAGGTCTGCATCAAAGGTCGCTCCACACGCTTTGGCCGGCTCGACCAAAGCCATCTGAGCGCTCTCGCGACTCAACGAGCCAAGCTGAATGTTGGCGTTGTTCTGGAAGATCGACGGGATGTCCTCGCGGAACTCATTGAGCTGCACGAAGTAGTCATCGCGCAACGACAACACGACTAGCACCGGCAAGTTTTGGTCGTAGCGGATCTCTGCCAACTGCTTGATGAACCGCTGCCGCACCTCGGCATTGAAGACGAGAAAGAACTCTTCGAACTGGTCCATGAAGATGACCAGCGACGGAACCGTCGGTCGCGATTCCATCTCGACCGCATTCGCAGACTCTTCGGCATCTCGCTTCAGCTTCGCATAGAGCGCGCACAAGTCCGCATGCAGCGAGTCCGTTGGCGCGATGTCTTTGAACTCAGGAAAGCCATGCACGGGATCGTTGGCGATGGCCTCACGAATGGCGGTCTCGGGGTCTTTCTCAAGCCGGACATAGACCGTGCGCGGACCGTGACGCTCCAACGCAGGCCGCACTCCGGCGTTGATCAACGAGGTCTTCCCCGACCCCGACTGCGAGAACAACACCAGCAACCGCGACGAGAGCACCTCGCCCACCATGCGGAAGACTTCGTCCTCGCGGCCAAAGAAGAGATCGTGGTCCTCGAACGTGTAATAGTCGAAGAGCTTGTAGGGATCGCGCTCAGCTCCGCTCATGACGCTCCTCCTTGCGGAACAGTGTCCGGCTTGCGAATGCCCAACTGCGGAATCTCCAAACCAAACTCACGAGCCAAGACCTTCGCGAATTCTGTCAGGTCATGGTCGATGATCTTGATGTTGCGATCGCGCCAATAGTCCTTCTGAAAGTCGGTCGATGATT
>CAZNMS010000797.1:0-3050 GCA_964573505.1 uncultured Planctomycetaceae bacterium
GGTCGTCAGTCATCGCTGACGCCGGTCGTTTTTTACATTGAAGCTTTGCATCTGAGAGACGTCGTCACCGCAGCAAGTAGCTTGGGATTCCATCCCGAGCCGTAGCGGGGAACGAGCCCCTTATGCATTGTGATTGGTCGTCAGACGTCGCTGACGCAAGTCGCTCTTGACGTCGAAGCTTCGCGTTTGAGCGACGTTGTGCCCGCATCAGCTCGGGATGGAATCCCAAGCTACGACTAAGGAATCGCGAAGACTGCCGAGCGTTTCTGATCTTCAAGCGACTTGATGCGCTCTTCGGTCGGCATCGTCACGAAGATCCAATCATGGCACTTCACGCGGACGCAGCGGCCCGGACGGTAGCCTTCGAGCAACTCGGCCATCTGCAAGCGGACTTGAATGCCGCTGCTTCCGGGCGGCGGATTGGGCGTCTCTTTCCATTCGAGCACTTGCCCGATCTTCTTGTCCGCTCGATGGAACCATGTTCGCAAAGTCTTCTCGGCCGTCGCGACTCCGAAGCCTTTGTCTTGAGTCTTCTTCAAGTCGGCATACAGCGACGCATCCATTCCGCCGAACAATGTCAGAGTTATGACACCCCCGCCGAAGTCATTGTGCTCGACGCGATCAATCCATCCGGGCAACCAGCGCTGCTGCTGATAGCGGACATGCTTCTTGCGTTGCTGCTCCGTCGCGTACTGACGAGCAACGTCGTCGAGCCACAGCTCGCTGACGGTGAACTCCTTATCGCGCCAACCTTGCGACCATCCGAGATTGAACTGCACCACTTGCCCGGGCGCGATGTCGCTTAACTCAACGACGGTGCGGCCTTTCCAAATTCGAGTCACCTCATTGATGTCGAAGGTGTAAGAAGAATTGACACCATCTTTCGCTCGCTCGCCGTGCGGTTCGACATTGAGCTTGCCCTTCTCGACATCGAGCGACACGACCTTCCAACTTTGCCCGCGCCGCGCATAGAAGCTGAAGTCGTCTTCGATCGAGACCGCGTGATTGTGTTTGATCGCGAACTTCTCGAAGTCCTTCGGCAGCGGCGGGATCGTTGCTTCGTCACCGACGGGCGGCAGATGAAAGTAGCCATGCACATGAGTGCCGAGCGGAATGTCTTTCAATTCCGCCGGAGCCCCATGCAACGAGACCGTGCCATACGGCAAGAGCGCGAAGTAATGCAGCGGCCCGTTGTGATAACGATCATTCGGCCTGCTCCCGTCGAGCCGAATTCCCCCACGTCGATTGGCCCCGTCAACGAGCACCAATTCGCCCGACAGATAAGTCCCCGAATCCGCCGGAGGAAACTTGCCCTGCTGCGGCACGTAGTCCTCAGCAGACGCGAGCACGGTCAAGCCGCTGAGCACGGCTAAGAGCAAGCCGCAAATCATTGACGAGCGGCAACGCCACTCCGTTCGAAAGGGTTTGCAATCGAAGTGGCTTCGAATCTGCATCGTCTCAGTTCCATTCATTACGAGTCTGCAAACAAGACGCTCAAGCGATTGGATCGGCATCTCGGATCGCATGAATCCGAGCGACGTAAAGCGCGACATTCTTCTGCATCACGTCAGCACTTCCGAGACGACTCCGGTGCTGTCGCCGAAGCGTTCGGTTTTCACGTCCATCTTTTGAGCCATCGTCAGCAGCAGGTTGCTTAAGCGAGCTTTCGTATTCACGGGGTTGTGATAGATGCCTGCGTGCTTGCCGTAGCCTTTGAAGTCTTTCGTCAAATTGAAGTCGACGTGCTGACCGTGCTTGAAGTCGAGTTGCGTGCCGCCGGCGAGAACGATTGGCAGGCTCGCGTTGCCGTGACTGTGACCGTAGGCCATGCCGCTGCCATACAGCGCCATTGTCGTCTCGATCAGCGGGCCGTCGGCGTCTTTTGTTTCGCTCAGTCGGTCGAGCAAGTACGCGAACTGCTTCACGTTGAAGGCGTCGCTGTCGGCGAGATCCTGCATCAACTTCGGATTGCCGTTGTGATGCGAGAGCGAGTGACGATCTTGCTTCACCCCGATCTCTGGCACGGCGGGACCGGTGCCTTCATTGCCCGTGCTGAATGTCGCGACGCGCGTGAGGTCCGTCTGAAACGAGAGCACGAGGATGTCATACATCGTGCGGAGATACTCGCCGAGCTGCTCCAGCGAGATGTCGCGATTCAGCTTCGATTGCACTGCCGGTTCGACTTTCGGTCGGGGCGTATCGAGCCACTTGTCGGCGCGTTGAGTGCGAATCTCGATCTCGCGCACTGAAGTCAGATACTGCTCTAAGCGGCCGCGATCGTCTTGCCCTAACTGATTGCCGAGCGACTTCGCCTCATCAAGCACCGCGTCGAGAATGCTGCCGCGCCGTTGCAGGTTGCGGCGTTGAGCGAGCGTGCCGCCTGCGGGCTCTTGAAACAGTTCGCGAAAGACGACGCCGGGATTGCCCTGCGACGGTAACTGAATGCCGTCCGCGCTCCATGACAACGAGTGACCTTGATTGCTTAGCTCGATCGAGTTGAACCGCGTCTGCGGAGCGGTGACCGTCGCCATCAATTGATCGACCGAGACAGTGTTACGCTCGGACTGTCCGATCTTCCCGCCCGTCAGCCAAATGGTGCTGCAGTTGTGATGATGCCCGAGCCCATGCGGATGATGCATGCCACTGATCGGAGTGATGATCGAGCGATGCTTCTCTAAGGCCGCCAGTGGCTTCGAAAGCTGATAGTCCTTGCCGGATGTCGGCATCTCATAAGCGGCCGTATTCACTCCATTGGGCAGATAGATGAAGACGCTGCGTTTCGGGCGCGAGGCGATGTCCGCTGCTCGCAACGGCTTCATGCAGTCCAACATCGGCAACGCCATCGCGACGCCGAGTCCTTTGAGGACATGCCGACGATTGAGCAACCAGTTCTGAGCAAGGAAGTGAGCCATTCGAATTCTCCCGAATCGAGGGACAGGATCCCGAGCGTATGTGTTGGTCGGGACGACGCCCCGACTCGCCAATGATTGTCGACTCGCAGCCGCTTCGAGCGATTGTCTGAACTGCGAGATTGTGAGAGCTCAACGCAG
>CAZNMS010000798.1:0-3042 GCA_964573505.1 uncultured Planctomycetaceae bacterium
GAAATCGTCAGATTTCGGACTCTCGAAATGCCTGAAATCTCACGATTTCAGCTACGTGATGCGCTGTAGGGTCAGGCCGTGCTCGCGGCTTGCACCGCTCATCGCGATGACTTCGCCGTGATGCAGTTCATGCTTCTCTTCGGCCTGACGTTCGAACGAGAGGTATTCGATCGCGGAGACAAAGCGGGTGCCTAATGCGGTCAAGATCCAGTTCTTTCTGACTGCGAGGCTCAGCGTCCTTTTGTCCGACGGTCTTGCGGCGACGCGTCGCATCTGCTCAATGGTCGCCTTTCGCTCCGCGAAAGAGCGTCTTCAAACGCGTCCCAATGATCACGGAATCGCTATTACATGGATGCTTTAAGGACGCACTTTCGCGGAGCGAAAGGCGACGCTCAATCTACTTCATGCGAAACGCGCGGCTCTGCACGACCTCGTGAATGAGCGAGCGAAGGCCGTGATGCTTCTCGCGCGTCTTTGAAACGATCGACTCGACGGCTTCTCGATCCGCGAATTGCAGCGTGCTGCCGGTTGCGTAGATCAGCAGCTTCTCGGCGAGGTTGCGGGTGAGTTGATCTCGGTCGCGTAATAAGAATTCCTTCCACATGTCGACGTTGGCGAAGTGCTCGCCAGTCGCGAGATCTCCCGACGCTTCAACCGGCTTTGCGAGCCACACTTTGCGACCGGGATAGTTCGCGAGTTCGACAAACTGATTGCCGTTGCCGCCTTGCTTGCTGCGATAGAACTTGCGCCAGCCGCCGACGACATCGAAGTTCTCAAACGCAAAGCCCGGCGGGTCGATGTGCTGATGACAGCTCGCGCAGACCGGCACCGCTTTGTGCTTCGATAGTTGCTCGCGGATCGTGACCGCACCGCGAATGTCGGGCTCGATCGCTGCAACGTTCGGCGGCGGCGGAGCGGGCGGTGTGCCGAGAATGCGATCGAGAATCCATGCACCGCGTTTCACGGGCGATGTGTAGGTCGCGTTCGTCGTCAGCTTCAGCACGCTCGCATGAGTGACGATGCCCCCGCGATGTGAGTCTGCCGGCAGCGCGACCTTGCGCAAATCGAGCCCGAGCGTTGTGTCGCGCGCGATCCCGTAATGCTTCGCCAATCGCTCATTGAGCATCGTCCAATTCGAGTGCAGGAACGACGACGTCGGCAGATCGTGAGTCAGCACTTCCTCGAAGAAGGCCCGCGTCTCTTCGGGCATCGACCATGCGAGCCAGTCGTCGTATTCGACATACATCGCATCGGGCTTCATGTCATGAATCTTACGCAGTTCGAGCCATTGCCCGGTGAAGCTCTCGACGAAGCGCTTCGCGCGCGGATGCTTCAGCAAGCGTTCGGTCTGAGCTTTGAGCACGTCGACCTTCGATAGCTCGCCTTTCGCCGCGACGGCCAACAATTCGTCGTCCGGTGCTGAACTCCACAAGAAGTACGACAACCGCGACGCGAGGGCATAGTCATCGAGCGAACCCGGCTTCTCGATGAGCATCAAGAAGTGCGGCGAGCACAGCGCGGCTTTGAACGTTTCGACGAGCACGTCTTCGAGCGGCTCACCTTTCTCAAGCTGCGCCAGCGCCGGCTTGACGTAGCTGCTGTGTAATTCTTCCGACACGGAGCGACGAAATGCTTTCGGCAAGAAGCTGCGGATCAGTCGCTCTGCATCGGCCTTTGCATCCTTTGAAACAAGTCGCAGTCGATTGTGAGGCTTCGAGAACTCGCCCGGGTTCCACTTGCTCCAGTCTTGCTTCGGGTCTTTGCCCGCGACGATGTCCCCGTAGAACCGATGAGGAACGCGCGGCAGTCCGCCGAAGTACGACCGATAAGCAACGCCGACATCGAGCGGTCCTTCAATCTCGATCCAATCAACGGCGAGGCCCGGCCCTTTGAAGTCATCACCGACCGGCTGATCTTTGAGCTGCTTCTTCAGCTCGCCAAAGAACGTGAGCCCGACGCCTTCGAGATAAACCTGCTCGCCGCGAGGTAAGTTAAATTCCAGTTCGATCACGCGGCGCTTGTCGGACGGAGCGTCTTGCACGGCGAGAATGTGTTCGAGCTTCTCATGCGCGAAGCGGTCCGAGCTGATCTTGCCGATGAGCACGGGGATCGGCTTGCCGTCGTTCTGCTCGGCACCGATCGACGCGCGGAAGCGATACCGCCCGGCTCGCGGCGTATGCGGAGTCTGCACGCTGCCGTGCTTATAGAGTTGAGCACAGAGCACGATCGTCTCGCCTTCAAACCTCACGAAGGGGGCCGTGCCGTCACGATTGGGCTTCGGGCGACTGTCGAGAAACTCGCGCCCGGTCATGCGCGAGCGCCACGGTTCGCTCGGAATGATCTCCGGCGGCAGAGCGTCTTCGAGCACGCGATCCGCCGCTTGTTGATAGCGCACTAAATGGGTTGCGGAGGTCTCGAGCCCGCTGCTGATGTTGTCGAACCCAGCAACGATGCTGTCTTCGGGTAATAACGATTTCACATCGGTCGTGACCCCGAAGAGATCATGCACGGTGTTTTGATACTCGGATCGATTCAGCCGTCGCACGAGCACTCGTCCGTCGCGCTGCTGCTTCGCGAACGAGGCTTCATGCAATTTTGCACGAAGGGATTTCACGAACGCCGCGCGGTCTGCATCGCTCGGCTGCTCGGCATCTCGCGGAGGCATCTCGGACTTCGCGACGCGATCGAACACTCGCACCCAGTTCGCCATCACGGCTGAGTCGTTGAGTTCGCTCGACAGCGCGTCGAGCTTGAGCCCCGCTTCCGGCTTCGTTCCGCTGTGACAACTCACGCAATGCCGTTTGAAGAACGCTTCGTCGGCCCGCGCCGTCGTGCTGATCGCGATGCCGAGCACGAACAAACTGGCGACAAGCACCGCCGCGAACAGCTTGCTTGCTCTTGTTGAATTCATGGTGTTTCCGCTGCGGCAAGCACGAGGACTCATAGGACGAATGGGACCGAGAGGAGCAGAGAAGTTCTTCACCGGTCGGGCCGGCACAATGGGCGAGGAACACTGGTACGACGGACTTGTAGTCCGTCGAA
>CAZNMS010000799.1:0-3015 GCA_964573505.1 uncultured Planctomycetaceae bacterium
AGTGCTCTCTTAGTCGTCGTTGTTGGTTTGACGTTGCTGGTGCAAGCGCTGCGAGGCAAGCCGGTCGCTTCCTGCTCGTGTCACGGACATGCTCACGCGACTGACTGCGACGTGCATCGCCATCCCGAGCAACCGACTGACGCGGCGAATCTCGTGCAATTGGAACTCTTTGCTCCGCCCGCGCCGCCCGCATCTTGCGAGACTCAACGAGCCTCATCGCCTTCGGTTCCGCCGTCTCCTGCGAAGTCGACGCGATCGACTTACCGCACGACGGTGCTACTGGGACTCGCCGTCGGTCTCTTGCCGTGCCCGACAGCATTAGCCGCTTACTTCACGGGACTTTCAGTGGGCTCGCCAAGTACGGCTTATCTGATTGTCGGACTGTTCGCGGCCGGTATTGCGTGCTCGCTCAGCGGGACAGGAGTGCTGCTGCAAATTCTCGGCACCCGTTTGAGCAATCGCTTCGATCGTTTCTCAAATCTTCCGTGGGCACACCTGCGAGCGGCCCTCATTCTGGGAATCGGACTGTTCTACTCGGCCATGTTGTGGGCGTAGTTTGACGGCCTATTTGCAATCACATTGCAATTGCCATCATTAGGCATCACACTCAGCACCGGTCGGAACTCGGGACTCGGAGTGAGAGTCAGCAGAGGGTGCTGTCGTGAACAGCTCGGCAGAATTGTTTGCCCGGCGAGTCAGCGTCGAGCAGGTTGAAGAGGGGCGAGAGCTTGCGCCGAAGTTTGATGCAGCGGGGCTCATTCCTTGTGTGACAACGGATTTCGCTTCTGGCGAAGTGTTGATGCACGCCTACATGAACAGCGACGCGTTGGCTCGCACGATCGAACTGGGAGATGCCGTCTATTGGTCGCGCAGTCGTCAGGAATTGTGGCACAAAGGGGCCACAAGCGGACTCGTGCAACGCGTGCGAGAGATCCGCATTGACTACGATCAAGACTGCATTTGGCTGCGCGTCGACGTGCAAGGCGGGGCGAGCTGTCATGTCGGCTATCGCTCGTGCTTCTACCGCTCAGTGCCGATCGGCTCGCAGGAGCCTCAAGCCTTGCAGTTTGTCGAGACTCTGAAGGTCTTTGACCCGCAGGCGGTTTATGGGGACGCCCCCAATCCCACTCGGGTGTGAGAGCGATCAAGGCCGTTCGGCTGATCGCCATTCACTCTGAGACCCCGCAGTTCTCACTCTCTTTCGCTCATAAACTCATGGAGACAATGGAATGGTTCCTGAGCAACTTCAACAGGTGGAAGTCTCGGCATGGCCGACAGCGCAAGTCCGAGACTTTGACGCGGGATCAAATGATATTCTTGTGGTAGAGCGAAGCCTGACGCTCGATCTCAAGCTTGGCCGAGTCCCAGTTCGCGAGGTGCGCTCCGTCGTTCATCGCCAGAGCATCGACTCATACATTGAGGCGGGGCTGCGAACACTTGAGATACCCGACGGCGTTCTCGCGGCTGACATGAGTTCGGTCGCGCAGTCATTTATGGCTCAGTTCTCAGTGACACGAGCGAACCTGCGAATTGAGGTTGTCGACTCCTGCACGTGCCCCAAGTTTCATTGCGACAACGTCTGCGTCCGGTTGGTGACAACCTACTGCGGACCGCCGACCGAGTACCGATTCGTCGGCGAGTCGGAGATCCAACAGGCGCCGCTGTACGCATTTGTGTTTCTTAAAGGGCACAAGCACAGTCGCCATCGGGATTCAGTGCATCATCTCTCGCCTGAAGTCCCGAAAGGGAAACGTCGACTCTGCCTGATTGTTGATTTTTGAGTCGACCATTCGGTCGTGCGCGAGAGCGATCAAGGCCGTTCGGCTCGTCATCGAGTTGCTTGAAGCGTTGCGGTGTCGCAAGGGGTTCCATCTCGTGTCACACGACTCTCGGTTCATACTTATTCGATCGAGATTAATTCCACAGCACACCTTCGCGTTCTCGTAGCCGAAATCGTCAGATTTCGGATCGCTGAAATGCCTGAAATCTCACGATTTCAGCTACATGGTGCGATGCAGAATTAATACTTACAAACTCTACATCTACGCTACGACGCGAGGTGATTCGGCATGTTGTTCAAGCTCTCGGGCGGGACGGTTTATGACCCGCAGCACGGGGTTAATGGTGAAATTCGCGATGTGTGGATGCGCGACGGTTCGATCATCGACGTTCCGATAAATGGCGAGCGTCCGGATCGAGAACTCGACGTGCGCGGGTATGTGATCATGCCCGGCGGGATCGACATGCACTGTCACATTGCCGGTCCGAAAGTAAATGTCGGTCGTAAGATGATCCCCGAGATGAAGCGCAACGGCCCTGTCGTAAAGCGAGGCCCCATTACGCGCTCGGGAACCATTGGGCCGGTGCCGAGCACCTTTGCTACCGGTTATCTCTATAGCCAGATGGGCTACACGACGGCCTTCGATGCAGCCATTCCGGGGCTGCTCGCGCGGCATGCTCATGAAGAATTCGCCGATACGCCGCAGCTCGATAAAGGCTTCTTCGTGCTCTTCGGTAATAATCATTACGTGATGGACCGCATTCGTGAGGCCGAGCGCGAGCAGCTTGATGCCTATTGCAGTTGGATGTTGGAATCCGCGAAGGGCTACACCATCAAGATCGTTAATCCGGGCGGTGTTGAGAGCTGGAAGCAGATCAGCCGCATGTCGATGCAGCAGCTCGATGAACCTGTGCCGCACTTCAACGTGACGCCCCGAGCGATCGTGCGTGAACTGGCTGCCGCAAGTGATCGGCTCAAGCTACCGCACTCCGTGCATATCCACTGCAACAACCTCGGTATACCCGGCAACTGGGAAACAACGCAGCACACGATGGAGAGCCTCGAAGGACATCGCGGCCATTTCGCGCATGTGCAATTTCATTCGTATGCTGGGGATCCGAACGATCCGCTCAGCTTCAGATCGGCGACACCGCAGCTCATTGACTATGTGCGAGCGCATCCCAGGGCTAAATCACACTAAGTCGTTACGCCAAATACTACTTCGGCGAGGAAGT
>CAZNMS010000800.1:0-3005 GCA_964573505.1 uncultured Planctomycetaceae bacterium
GTCCAACGGCTATGGCCTTCCTTCAATAGCTAAAGAAAAGCCGCAGCGTCCGGGCTCAATACGAGCCCGGACGGTGTTCCGTTTCCAAGGATCATTCGACAGAGGGTGAGATCTGCATCGCAGCTTTCTGCAATTGCGATAACTCGTCACCGAGCAGATCAGAGACTTGCTGCCATAGCGTGCGGACTTGAGTTGGGGATGTCGCCAAGAAGACCGTGTCCAGCAGGTTCTCCTTTTCGAGTCGCAGCTTCAGGACTTCTTGCCCGACTTCGTGCTCGGCCAACAGTTCCTCTTCGTGTTGGGACTGGCGGGCCTTGATGGCTTTGATGACTTCGGGATCGGTGGAGTAGCGACTGTAGCCATCGATTTCCTCCACCGAGACTCCCCGCACTTTGGCCAAGAGCTGGCGGCAGACTTCTATCTCACGACCTTCGAGCGTCTTCTTGTCCTGCTCGATGCGTTGTTGCTCTGCCAAGAGTTCCGTCAAACCGAGAGCTGCAATCGCTCGTTCGCGAGCGACAGTTTGCAGACGCAGGAAGTTGTGACGATGTTGGCTCGTGATGACGGCAATCTTCTTGTCGATGCGTTTGGCGATGCGCTCTCGCCAGTGTTCTTTCTCCGAAACGGTCAGCGGCATGATGACTCCTCGAATTGAATGCTTGGTAACGGAATGAAAGGAGCAGCTTCGATGGCTCAGTCAGCGACGGCGGCGACGTAGTGATCAATGGCGACCACTCAGACGCCGTCCGCATCCGAAGGCTTGACGACTGCCGAGCTGCTTGCCGTGCTTGAATGCCATGTAGGCCGCACTCAGTGCCATGACGATGGCGAAGAACGAGTCCATGTGGTGTATTCCTTGTGACAGGAGATTCTTGAAGATTGCGTCCTCGGCAATTCGACCAACATGGGTCAGCGAGATGGCAAACGGATGTGGCCGCTGATGACTTGAGCGGCAAACAGACCGAGCAACACGAGCCCGAAGATGCTCCAAGACTGAGCCGCGAGTCCGAACAACGCCGCGACGAATGCCGATCCGCCAAAGTAGATGCCGTTAAGTTTGTGTCGTGCTCCCATGGGTGTGCTCCTCATGTGAGAAGTTCGAGTTCACTAACAACAGAAGCCGCAACTTCGGCGGCTGAGTGCCCGCTGAAATCGCGGCTTCACAGTTCTGCGTGGGGCATGTTTGCAACGTGCCCGGTCTCAGATGCGATTTGCTGACGTCAGCGCATTCCACTTCGTCAGGCATCCAGCGTTTGCAACTGCCACAGCGAGGCCAGCGTGCTGTTCATCAACTTGGATTGGCGGCGTTGTCGCTTTAGCGCTGAGATCAGGCGGCTGACGTTGGTGTGAGCTGTTCTCAACGAGGTCTTCAGGGCTTCGGCTTCTTGCAGGACCGCCGTGATGTTGCAGGCCGAATCGGCTGTAGTGCGTGTTACAGACCCACTTGCATCCGGCATGCGTGATGAGGACAGCGACGAGTTCGTCAGCTTCTCTGTTACTTCCGCTTTGGCATCCATCGCTGCGAAGGTGGCTGCGACTCGGTTCGTGGCACGCGGCGTTCGCACTCGCACCGAGGACGCGAAGTCGTCTGTGGTAGGAATAGCGACACGTGCAGGAGCGATTGGTGGTTGCTCGGAAGTCGCCGTTGATGAGGTCTGCGTGACAGCAGCAGCGACACCGGTTGAAGCGGGAACGACAGCGGCTGCTGATGCCGTTCTCGATGTGACAGGCGACGGTTCGCTTGCCGATTCGTCTGACACAACATCAAGGACTTCACCGCCACCCGCGATGGCTTCACTCGGAGTGAGCAAGGTCCACACAAACACGCGACTGGCATCACGACACACAGCCGGAGCTTCGTTCCCGCGCAGTTCGACCGTGCGGAAGCCAAGTTCCACGGCGTGTTGCAGGTAGTCGCGGTTCGTCAGCCAACGCAGCTCGTCACCTTCGCGATGCGCGTGACTCAGGATCGCTCGCGTCACCGGCGAGGAGTCTTCGCCCCGCGCGAGCAAGGCCACGTGTCCGTTGAGTTCCACGGTCACGGCTCGATGCACACTCTCGGTCAGCGGCAGACGCGGCAGCGTGTTGAGCAGGAAGTCGACGTCGCGATCCGCGATGACCATCCGCGTTGTGGCGGAGTCGGCAGCCGGAACGATGTCTTCCACGCGCGGGAAGCGACCGTCTTTGTTGGTCGTCAGCCAGATCGTCCACGGGGCGGTGTCGAAGACGACGCTGTCTGCGGTCTTGCCGATCCGAATGGTTGCTCCCGACCAGAACTCCTTCTGTTTGAAGATGGCACTGCGCGGCACCAACGCCTCGCCGTCCCACGGGAAGTTGAAGCCGTGCTGTAATAACAATTGCGAGCTATCCGTCGCGGCGATGCGACCATCGCTGGCTCGGAGTTGCACGCAGTTCAATGAGTATCGCGCCGTGCTCTCGTCCGTGACCTCCATCGCGTCGGCCAGCGCCAGTGAGAGCTGCGGAGAGTTGTCCGCCCAGACGCTCGGGAGACTTGGCGGCGGCTCGAACTCGGCTGGTCCGACTTCAATCACCAACGACTGCGGCACGTTGCGGTCCTGCCAACGCGCGAGCACTTGCGTGTCAGATTGCCGAATAAACTCGACGGTCTCAGTGCCTTTCGCTCCTTCGCAAGCCGCCAGCGCGGCGAGCGTGATCGGCAGTCGTTCGGGCTGAAACGAGCCCGGTCGGTGGTACTCGACGGCGCCGTGCGCCGAGCTACTGAAGGCGCGCAGTTCGTGAGTCGTCGTCTCCAGCCAGACGACGTGTTGCAAGGAGTTCGAAGGCAATTGCAGCGTCCGCTTCAGGGCCGTGCGCAGTTGCTTCGCGATCAAACGAGTCAGGCAAATCATGAGCGTTGCTCCTATTCGATGAAGGATGAGAAATGACAACGCCCGTTGCTGCGAATCAGTCCCTGGAGACCAATCCACCACAACGGGCGCGGTTGTTGAGAACGACATGGACTTAGGCCGGCACGCGAGTCCGCC
>CAZNMS010000801.1:0-3004 GCA_964573505.1 uncultured Planctomycetaceae bacterium
ATACTCTCGTGTGTTTGGCTTGCGCTGTTGCGAATGAGGCGGTTCAGTTCGTCGCGCGGTCGCAGTGATATCAGCGAGAGGTTTGGGAATCGCGTCAGCAATTCTCGGGATGGTTCGATGAAGTCCGCTCCGAAGAACTCCCAGTCGTCCTCGCAGTGAAAGACCCAATCGGTGCGGACGGATTGATACGCAGCATCAACGCATGCGAGTTGTCCTCGACGATTTGGGCTCAGCAACACTCGGAAGTCGCCAGCAAACTTCTTTGTGACATCGAAGATTGCTGAGTCGCCGGAGTCTTCCGTGATCACGAACTCGGCCAAATTCCGATCGAGGCGCGGCAGCAGCGAGGCCAACGTGCGTTCGAGTAGATCGAACCGCCCGCAACTTGTGAGTACGACGGTGTAGAGAGGAGACATCGCAGACCTCGATGACAGACTGAGCGAGTCGAAAAGCTGAAGTGCGCTCGGGGCAACGCTATTTGGCTTTTTCGAAATGCGTCAAGACGAAGTCTGAAGGCTGCGATATGCACTCTCGGCCCAGAGAGAAAAGTCTCGACGGCTCTTAGGAGTTTGAATCCCGGAGAGGCAGTGAGCGCAGCGAACCGCTCTCTCCATGACTCAGACCGCGCTGGTCTGCACATCGTCCGCGACGCCACGGATAGGTTGCCGCAGGATGTGTATTGTAGATTACATCCAGTCGAAGGTCGGGACGTTGACTTTGACTTTGGCGGGCGAATGAAGATCTGCGTCGCGGTGAGCAAGCGCGTGCCGTAGCTCAGCTCGATTCGGCCATCCAACATCTCACGCACCATGATCTTCTTGCACGCTAACGACAGCGTCAGGTGCTTCCGGCGCAATTGGACATGGCGGTTGCACGAAGTCACCGTCCAGTCGGTCCGCACCACTCGCGTCTCTTCGTAGCACAAGTTGCGTTTCAGGCTCGATCTTTGCGGAAGGCTCCGATGCAGGTTCGTTTTGGACCTTGCCTCAACGCTGAACTGCGTGAGGTCCGCTGTCTTGCCGAGGCTCAACTCACCCTTGCCAACCTTCACCAAGACCTCAGCTCTAAAACGCTCCTTCGGACTCAATCGCAAGTTCCCCATCGCGCCCCCAGAAACGGCAGCGATGTGATATTTCGATCTTGGTACGACCGCCAACCGATCACTCAAACTCACATTCATCCGCGCTGTAGGCGCTTACTGCGAGCACATCGACGTCGAGCGACTCGTCGGCTGCATTCTCGGCGAGTCATTTCTCGATGGGCAGCAGTCGATGCATACGACTTCGAAAGTGGCGAGTCGTGAGGACCGCGAGTGGTGCCCACATCAACGAGTATGGCGGCATCACGCTGCCTACCGCGTATTCGAAGGCGTCGCTCATCGGCGTGAATCGATAGCCGGGGAACTCCGTTGTCCGATGCGCTGCCGAGAAGGCTGCTCCCAGATAGTTGAAGACGAACCAGTGAAGGCTCGAAACGAAGAAGCCATACAACGCTGCTCCGAGCGGCAGTGTGAGGCAGTCCCAGTAGCGATCAGCAAAAGATTTCGAGTGGTGAAGTCCGAGCCACAGCACGCTCGTGACAACGATGCCTGAGCCGACTCCGGCAAGAACGAGTAGCACCGTCTTGCCGAGATCATCCCAAACTTCGCTGATGATCATTGGCAACAACGACCACATCGCTCCGTAGAGCACGCCCCATTGAACGATGACAGAAGGATGGCGGTACTTCGGTGTCGCACTTGATTCACGGGGCATGCGCAGCGGCCTTTTTGAATGGGCGAATGATGCTGATTTGCAGTCCCTCGAACCCGACCTGCCAGTCAGTTTGCGAAGGTGAAGCAAGCCGCTGACGAGCATCGACGAGGGTTTCGAGCATCACGGAGTCTTCTCATCCGCGATCTCTCGACAGTGTTAACGCCCATTCCTTTCGACTCGAACCTTGCGAGCCTGCATTCAGCCGGTGTTCCCGTGAGGCGAAGACTTTGGCCACAGATCAAACCCAGATGAAACACGGACAAGAAGAATTACATCCCGTGCTCGCTACGCACTCTCTTCATCTGTGTTCGATCTGTGTTTCATCAGTGGCCCTAAGAAATCGACTCGGTCTCTCGACACGAAGAAGACGGCCGAGGGCGGCCGTCCTACGACACTGCGGTTCGCGACTAGAGGCTCATCGATGTGAGCCGCCGCTTACTTTTTCCGAGGCTTCGCAGCCTTCTTCGCCGGCTTACCCGGTTTCACCAGCATCGGAATGGTGTGATCGACGATGTAGTCGGCGTGCGGCAGCTCTTCGATGCCCGGGCCGATGAGGGCCGGACGTTGGGCGTATCCCAGTCGCTCGATCCGTTCGGTTGTGGCCTCCATCAGTTGCCGAAACGTGATCGCGTCTCCCTTCTTGCGAGCATCGCGCAGCGCCTGAGTGATGCAGTATGTGAAGGCTCCGAAGGACGTTGCTCCGTGCTGATACTCCTCTGCCAACTCATCTTCTTGGCAGGCCTCGAAGATCAGCGGTAAGAACGGCCCCTTGTGGTCAAAGCGAGCCCGGAGTTCGTCGAACTCTTTGTCGGGAAGGTTTCTCAGGCGGTTCGCGCGACCAATCTTTGCAATGTCGTGCCCAAGTTCTCCGCCGGTGTAGATCGCTCGCTTCGAGAGATCGCTGACCGTACTTGAGATCTTGCGACCGACCCACATTTGAGTCTCGGCGTCCCAGCGCAGTGATCGGTGTCGAACGTCATCCGGCGGAGTCAGGCCGCGCGAGCGAACGCCTTGTCCTCGAGCCATGCCTCCTGAGTGGCAGCAATCAAGGATCATTACGAGCCGCGCGTCGTAGGGCAGTTGGCTGTAATGATCGAACAGCCAATCGTCGATGATCGCCGTCTCGGCAGACCAGTTGAAGTCATACGGGACAAGGCACTCATCAATACGGTCCACTTCCAATTGGGATCCGTAGCTCGCGATCTGAGCCCCGTGTCCGCTGTAGTGAAAGACGCGGATGTCGCCGCCGC
>CAZNMS010000802.1:0-3000 GCA_964573505.1 uncultured Planctomycetaceae bacterium
CACTTGATGTCCGCGCGATGCGAATTCGCATTGTCGAGCCTCCGAATGGAGCGGGTTATCGCGCGGCCGCTCATGTCTCGGGCGGCTTCGAGAACTTTTTGACGTTCGAATCGCTTGGCAACGATCCGGTGTTGCCAAAGGATCTGTCGCAGCGCGTCACCGTGTTGCAGTTGCCGAATGGTGACGACAAATCGAATGCGAAGTTGCTCGGGCATCTGCCCATTGAGCGACCGTCGGCACTGACGTTTGATCGTGACGGGAAGTTGTTGGTTGCCAGTGCGGACGGGATTGTGAAAGTCGATGTCGCTGCATCGTTGCGAGAGATCGCGGCGAGTGCGGCAACAGTTCCTACATCGTCGGCAACCTCGCGAGGTAATAATTCCGACACAGTCGCGTCACGCATCGCCGCGCCCCTAATTCCGTTGAGCGAATCGGGACGACCGCGTGCTTTGGCGTTTGATCAAACCGGCTTGCTGTATGCACTCGATGGAGCGCGGCAAAGCGTGCGCGTGTTCGATGTCTCGGCGAAGAACAGCAAACTGGTTCGCGAGTTCGGTAAGCCCGGCGGCAAGGTCGGTCCTTATGAGCCGCAAGAACTCAGCGTGCCCGTCGCAATGGCGTTCGATAGCTCAGACAAACTGTGGATCGTCGAGCAGCATTTTCAGCCGAAGCGAATCACGCGTTGGGCGAAGACGGGCGAGGTCGAGAAGCAGTTGTTTGGACCGACTCATTACGGTGGCGGTGGCATGCTCGATCCCGGTGACCGCAGCGTCATCAATCATCTCGGGATGAAGTTTCGAATCGACTACGCAACTCGCACTTGGAAGTTGGAAAGCCGACTCGCTCCGTATGGCAGTCACTACTTCTTGCCCGATCGAGTCGTGTATGTCGGAACGAATACACCATTCGCGCAACGATCCGATAAGAGTGGTCGAGCACCGCGCCGATTCCTGGTCGGTGATCGACCGACCGTCACTCCGTTTGGTGACGCCGGGCCGATCTCGGTGATCTGCGAAGAGCGAGCGGGAGTCGCGGTTCCGGTCGTCGCCTCAGGAGTGCTCGGTGATTGGAAAGAGTTCCCGAAGCATGCGGACTTGAGGGCTGCGGCGAAGGAGATCAATCCCGCTGACACCGCGTTTGTTTGGAGTGATGCGAACAACGACTCGCAGGTGCAAGCGTCTGAAGTGCAATTATTACGACACTTCCCGACGAACCGTCCGCCGTACATCGGCGATGACTTGTCGTTGAACTTCGCGCGTCAGCAAGGCGGGGCTCGATTGCGATTGGTGAATGTGCCGTTGGACGAAGCGCCGCGCTACGACGTTTCGAAGTTGGAACTGGTGCCAGAAATCACCGATCAAGTTTGGGTGTCGTCGAGCGGTGAGACATTGGTGTTCGCTCACAAGTTGCTCGGGGCCGACGGCAAGTTGTTGTGGACGTATCCCGATCGTTACCGAGGCGTGCAGGCGTCGAATCAAACTCCGTGGGGCTTCTACAACCGACCGGCGGGAACGATCGCCGGCAGTTTTGGTTTGATCGGTCAGTTCGAGATCGCGGGCGAATCGTTGTTCTGTGTAGGCGGTAACAATGGCGACTACTACGCGATCACGAAGGATGGATTGCTGGCCGCTGCGATCTTGGGTGGCCCGAGCGGTTATGGCCGACGCTTCTTCTCGATGGCGGACTGCGTGCCCGGCGAGACCGACCTATCCGACTTGCGCAAGACCGTTGAAGACTTTCATGGTCATGTGACGCGCGCGGACGACGGAAAGGTCTATGCGATCGCAGGCAAGAATCATGTGACGCTGATGCGCGTTGATGGACTCGAACGCATGCAGCGCTTCAGCGGTACGGTCGATGTGTCGCGCGAGCAACTGGCACGCACTCAAGATTGGGCGACGACGAAGACGCGCATCGAACGCTTCATGGACGACGACGGTTCGAAGCGAATCGCGGTGACGTTCCTCAAGAAGAAGCCGACGATCGACGGAGACGTGCTGACCGATTGGCCGGCGCAACCGTGGGTCACGGTTCACACATCAAAGAACGCGCAAGGCAAGGTGCAACAACTGACTCAAGCGCGGCTCGCGTTCGACAACGACAACTTGTACGTCGCGGCGACAACGCTTGACGCCTCGCCGTTAGTCAACAGCGCGACGGACCCGGACGTCTTGTTCCAACATGGCGACGCGTTTGATCTGCATTTGGGGCTCGATCCGAAAGCAACGCTCGGTCGCAACGATGCCGCTGCCGGTGATCTCCGAGTCTTGTTCTCGGCCAGCGGAGAAACGCCGATCACGAGGCTCTATCGCTACGTCGCCACTCCGGGACAAGCGGCTGCAACGAAAACGACATCCCGAGTTTTCCGTTCGCCGGTTGGAGAAACCTCAGTGGCTTCGATCACTGAACTCTCCGACGCCCGAGTTTCGATCGAGCGATCTGACAAAGGTTGGACGATCGAAGCGGCGTTGCCATGGAAGTCATTAGGAGCAACCGCACCGAAGCAAACCGTGACGCTCTTAGGTGATCTCGGAATCTTGGAATCCGACCCGAACGGTCAAAGCACGGTCGGTCGGTTCTATTGGTCGAACAAGAAGCAAGTGACGCTCGGCGATCAACCGTCGGAAGCGCGAGTCTCCCCGAGCCTCTGGGGCGAATTCGAATTCATCGTCCCCGACGCCATCGACTCACTGCTGGATCCGTAACGAGGCATTGACTGGGACCGACGACAAGTAGCTTGGGATTCCATCCCGAGCCTCAGCGGAATGAGGTCGTCAAGAAAGGTACGAAGACCCCGTCAATATGCGGTCAGCAAAAGGTGCGAAAGGCGGATCGAGTTCGAACTTAGACAGGGGCGCAATGCTGGACCGGGCAACTCTTCGGGAACTCGTAGCTCAGTCGCTCCGAGACTGAGCATTTTGCAGAACGAAGGAACTTCAAGGCCCTCAGTTCGAACTCAAATACGAACTCGCGGGCGACGCTTCGTAAGTCGCTTCGTCA
>CAZNMS010000803.1:0-2987 GCA_964573505.1 uncultured Planctomycetaceae bacterium
CTCGGGGCTTTTGCTCCGCAAAAGCTTCCTTTCGCGGAGCGAAAGGCGACTATCGAAGCGGCTTCGCCGCGTCCTTTAACCCGCTGGCGAAGGCGAGGGCGTATAGGCAATTCGTCGCGCACGGCTGCGAGTTATACCCCGCGCGGGTCTGAATGAGACGTTCCCGGAGAGGCGAGTTCTTTGCGAGATTTGAAGTCGTCGGCCATGACGACCGTGAAGTCTTCGCAAGGATGCGGATCAGGGGATGGTTACGGATCGAGTTGACGGCCCAGGAGCAGCGGATTGTGCAGAGCGAGCCTGAGTTGCATCAGGATCCGGTCGTCCGCAGGCGTTTGTTTGTCTTGTGACTGCTGCATTGCGGATCGAAACGCGAGTACCGACCGACCAGTGCGCCGACTGCGCATCAGGAAGAAATCCGGCAGTCACTCAAACAGCACCCGGTGCGGACCATCGCGGAAGCCTGCCAGCGGATCAAAGACACCTCACAGGCATCGAACGAAAGCCCTCGCAAGTCCGACAGTTCTTGCTGAGCATGGGGGTCAAGTGGCAGACGGTCCGCGCAATCCCGGTGCCGCCCAGAAAACTTGGAAGAACATGCCGCAGCGCAAGCGCGGTTTATGGATGAGCAACTCCGTCCTGCATGAGCCGCGGCTCAAGCGGGGCAAGAGCACATGCTCTTTGTGGACGCAGCGCATTTCGTGTTTGGCACGTTGTTGTGTCTGCGTGCGGTGCTCACGGAGAATGGCTATCGGGGCTTAGGTTCGAGCAAACCCGAATTGCTTGAACTGCAGCAGTTCGAGACAGTTCGCCGCATGTCCCCGGCTTCGTTCTCGGCAGATAGGAAAGACATCCAATGCAACCGGATCCAATCGCTCGACTGACTCAAGCATGCAATCCCAGTGAGGAACTCGATCCGACTGATCCTCGGTTCGTCGACTTCACCGAGGCGCGTGGAGAGAACGTCATTGATGTCGTCGAACGTAAGATTCGACGGGCCGGTGAGAAGTGCGAGCATTTGCTCTTCGCTGGCCATATCGGGATTGGAAAGAGCAGCTTGCTAAAGCGATTGAAGGCGAATTTGGAGCGTGAGGATCCGAAGAAGAAGCGTTTCTTGGTCGTGTGGATCGACACCACCAAGCAACTCGATCCGAACGATCTCGACTTCCCGGATCTGCTCGTGTTGGTTGCCGCAGAGGTGCAACGCACGATGAAGAACAGCCATGCGAAAGGCTTTTCCGAGTTCTCCATTCGAATGAAGAGTTTGTGGGACAGCTTCAAATCGTTGATGGGCAGCGAGGTCCAACTGAAGGAAGCGGAAGTGGATGTTCCCTTCGGATCACTCACTTTGGAGTTCAAGAATCGACCGACCTCGCGACAAAAGCTACGTGAGGGAGTCGAGCGGCTTTCGACGGAACTGCTGGGTGCTCTCAACGAATTGCTCGCCGATGCCAACACCGTGTTACGACAGGACGAACAACACGGCGGCTTGGTGCTGATTGTCGATGGCTTGGAGAAGATCAGCTTGCGGCAGTTGAGCGATGGTGTCTCGACTCACGATCGGCTCTTCATTCAGCGCAGTCCGCAACTGGCGAGTATTGCGGCGAGTACCATCTACACCGTGCCGATCTCGCTCTATTACTCCGAACGAGCGCAAATCTTGGAGCAAGCCTTCGGTGAGTTCAGCATGCCCGTGCCCATGATCAAGGTGCGACCGAGTCGTGACGCCGATGTCACTCCGGAGTCGATCGGCATGCAGAAGCTCTGGGAGCTTCTCGACCTGCGTTGCCAGTACGCCGGCGTCAAGTTCGCAGAAGCCTTCAAGGACGACGAGACGTGGCAGAAGTTGTGCGAGATGAGCGGCGGGCATCCTCGGCACCTTCTGATGCTGGTGAATTCAGCGGCATCGCAGATTGATGAGCTGCCGATCTCCATACGCGAGGTCAACAAGGCAGTTCAGACTTACGCCAATAGTTTGCTGCGACAGATCCCCGATGCGTCGTGGCCCCTGCTGCGGAAGTTTGGACAACCTCAGTCAGATATCCCACGTGATGGCGATCATCAGGCGCTGCTGTATTACCTCTACGTCCTTGAGTACCAAAACGGTCGGCAGTGGTACGAAGTGAATCCCGTCATCCGTACTTTGAATCGGTTCGGTAATGGCTAACTCGCGACCGACATTGTCGACTCATGAACTGTCTCAATGGCGCGAGGGCGACACGGATGAGTTCTTGTCGTTGCAACGCAGTTTGATGCGAGCCTCGGGCTTTCAGTTGTTAGTTGCTGTCTTTCATTCGCCCGCGCGGCGCGATGCTTTGATCGCTCGGCTGACTCAGGCGATCGAGCAGCCATTGGTGTCCGTCGCCATTCCGCCGGACTGCGTCGACTTGGTTCCGTTGTTGGCCGAGCACGTTGCTGCTCTTTCGCCTGCCGCGTGCGTCAGCCTCACAGGGTTAGAAACCGACGTGCGATTGGGCGGAATTCACCCGCGCATCGGAGCGCTCAATCATCGCCGCGAAGAGATCCGCGCGGCGCTGGCTCGACCACTTCTGTTGTGGGTGCCGGAGTACCTCTTGGCCATCATCGGACGCGACGCGCCCGACTTCTTGAACTGGCGTGTTGGTACTTGGTTCTTCTTGGAGGAAAGGTCTTCAGAGCCCCCAATGCTAGCGGTTATGCGGGACGAGGAACGTTGGACTCTCTCAGAAGCCGAGCGTCGCGCACGCATCGAGCAACTCAGGAGTTGGTTGGCTGCGGCTGCGTTAGAGCCTCGCGGGAAGACGGCTCGCTGGTCGCTGGAACTGGCCGAACACTTACAGTCGCTGGGGGCGTGGGATGACTGCCTTCAGATCTGTCATGAACTTCTCGGCAACTCGTCTCTGCCCGAGGCAGATCGTGCGGAAGCTTGGGGGCTTACTGCGGACGTGTTGTTCGAGCGGGGCGAGCTGGACGAGGCGCTGCGCATCCGGCGCGAGGAAGAACTGCCGGTC
>CAZNMS010000804.1:0-2985 GCA_964573505.1 uncultured Planctomycetaceae bacterium
GAGTAGCGTGAGTTTCAGCCCGGACGGGCAGCGGATCGTCAGCGGCAGCGGTGACAAGACACTTACGGTGTGGGATGCCGCGACGGGACAGGAGACGCTCACACTCAAAGGTGACCGTTTCGCGGTAAACAGCGCAAGTTTTAGTCCGGATGGAAACCGCATTGTTAGCGGTGGCCTAGGCTCAACATTGAGGATGTGGGATGTCACCACGGGCTTGGAGACGCTCGATTTCAATGGCCACTCGGGGACTGTGAATAGTGTGAAATTCAGCCCGAACGGTAAACAGATTGCGAGCGGAAGTTGGGACAACACTCTAAAGATTTGGGATGTCAGAACGGGACACGAGACCCGCACTCTCGAAGGCCACTCTAGCTCTGTAAGTTGTGTAGATTTCAGCCCGGACGGGAAGCGAATCGTCAGCGGCAGCTTTGACAGCACCCTTAAGGTGTGGGATGCCAAAACAGGCAGAGAGACACTCACTCTCAGAGGACACTCGGGGGCAGTTTTTTGTGTCGCTTTTAGCCCTGACGGGATGCGAATCGTAAGCGGCAGCGAGGACAAATCTCTGAAAGTATGGGATGCGACGACAGGCAATATTCTGCTCGACCTCAAAGGGCACCGTGGGAATGTGGAAACGGTGAATTTTAGCCCGGACGGAAAGCGGATTGTCAGTGGCGGCTTTGACAAAACTCTTAAGGTGTGGGACGCCTCGACGGGCGATCAAATGCTAGCGCTCGAAGGACACAACGGCTTTGTGTTGACTGCGAGTTTTAGCCCGGACGGAACACGGATCGTCAGTGGTAGCTATGACAACACATTGAAGCTCTGGGATGCCGTAACGGGCCAAGAGGTACTCAGTCTGAAAGGTCATTCGAACTGGGTGAATAGCGTGAGTTTCAGCCCCAATGGGAAGCAGATCGTTAGCGGTAGTGAGGACGGAACGGTGAAGGTGTGGAATGCCGCGACTCGCCAGGAGACGCTCACACTTAAAGGTCACTCGGTTGGTGTGAATAGTCTGAGTTTCAGCCTAGACGGGAAGCGGATCGTTAGCGGCAGCGGCGAGTTCGATGATCGCGGGCTTCCAAGTCAGACCCTTGTTTGGGACGCAGTGACCGGTTTGCCGTTGCTGCTCGAAAAAACTGACGCGGACTTGTTACGAGTCGATGCACCTTCAACCTCGCAGGCCGATGATCGCGTGGTCGAGACGGACAAGATCGACCGAAGGAAGCTGATCATCAAGCGGGTCAAGCCGGGCCAACCGGACGAGGTGCTCTTCACGGGCTTTGATCCCGATGGAGTGATCAATCCGCGATTCAGTCCGGATGGGACGAAGGTCGTAAGTGGCAACGGCATCGGCGAGGTGAAGGTTTGGTTGCAGGCGGCTCGGTCGGCTCCGGTTTCGATGCCAGCTCCGGCGAGTGCGGGGCAGAGCAGCGACTCCAGCCCGGCTGCGAGTGGTGAGGCTGCTCACCAGACCCCAGACGCTCCTCGGAGTGTGGCCGCGCCGGACGAGTCGTCCTCAGCGAACCCCGCTCGCCCGGCCCCGGACTCCCGTCCCGCCTCGTCGAGTGGCGATGAGCCACAGAAACGGAGCACGCCGCTCTCCAGCGTCGCCCTCTGGTCGCTCGCCGCGTATGTGCTGGTGCTTGCCGCCACCGCCCTCAGCCGACCTCGGGAATAAGACTTCCACTCCCCGTCTTCCCTTTGCGCCCTTGCGTCTTGGCGCCTTTGCGTTGAAAGAAATTTCTTAACGCAAAGTCGCCAAGGCGCAAGGACGCAATGGAAGAATCCGGTGAGACTCGTCACCACAGGCATCTCACCGCTTATGTGCTGCTGATCGCCGCATCGTCGCGATGGGCAATGCCATCGGGCTTCCGGTTGTCGCGACGTTGTTTCTCGGAACGGCGGGAGTCACGACCGTCATCGAAGCCTTCATTCGCGATCGCAATGTGAGAGACCCGCTGACGAAGTTGTTGCTGATACGAGACCACTCGCCGCGCGAAGAAGGAATTGCTCGATGCTCTGCGAGCCGATGCGACGGTTCCCGAGCGAGCCGAGTTGAGCGGGGCCGATGCCGACATTCTCGCAGGATTGCTCGCGTGTGATCCCATCGCGTTCGAGCGGCATGTGATGAGCTACTTCGCAGATGAAGGCCGTCCGACCGGATTGACTGCGAGATCGAATGACTTCGGAGTCGATGGCTTCGGAGTCGATGGCTTCGCGTTTCACCCGGACGGCGTTGTCGTTGTGCAATGCAAGCGGTACTCGCTCGACAACCCGGTTGGGCGTCCGGCCATCCAGCAATTCAAAGGCGTCATCGAAGAACGGAAAGCGTTTCGAGGCTACTTCGTGACAACCAGTCGCTTCACTCAAGAGGCCATCGCCTGTGCCGCTCAATCCGACCGCGTTCGACTCATTGAGGGCTCGGACCTCGTTCGATGGGCAAGGGAAGGTCAACCGAAGAACGGCTTTCGATGAGCTCGCGAATTCAACAACAAGGCAATGCAATGGCAACAGCAGGCTGGCCTGATGAAACTTTTCTGACCCTAACGGATTGCAGGGGTAACTCGAATTCCTCGAAAAACTAAGGGGCTCTTTGCCCCAACGGGGCAGCGGAAATCAGCCTAGGGCCAGCGACCAACGGGAGCGCCGCCCTAAGAAAATGGAGTCCGCCTGATCGTGCCCTCTTCGCGAAATCATTGTCTTTCGCCCCGAAGGGGCATCTTTTGGAGTACGGCGATTCATCGCCGTTTTGGATTGCGGCGAAGCCGCCTTTTCTTTGGCAGAAAGAATGGGAAGAGCCATTCGACGCCGGATTGAATGGCGTTGAAGACGGCTCCGCCGAAATGGAAAGCGGTGATGAATCACCGCACTCCAAGAAGCGGCGCCCGAGTTCCCAACTCACACAGGATCGCAATGCCGAGCCGAACAACTCTTCGGGAACTCATTGTTTTTCGCCCCGAAGGGGCATCTTTTGGAGTACGG
>CAZNMS010000805.1:0-2964 GCA_964573505.1 uncultured Planctomycetaceae bacterium
AGCACTGGCATCTTCGCAACCAGCCGACAGCGCCGGGACAACTCACGGACCAGAAAGCACAGCGTCACAAGATCGCGCTCGCGACCTCGATCTTGTGGTTCGTCACGGCGCTGTTGCTCGGCACCGTCTCGCTCAAAGCCACTGAGATTCGTTTTCGCTACGACTATGAGTGGATCGCCCTCACGCTGTTCTTGTTGGTGTCATCCGTCGTGCCGGGGCGATTGGTGT
This sequence comes from uncultured Planctomycetaceae bacterium, assembly GCA_964573505.1. Lineage (GTDB taxonomy): Bacteria > Planctomycetota > Planctomycetia > Planctomycetales > Planctomycetaceae > AM-0621. The sequence goes on from CAZNMS010000805.1 coordinate 229, forward strand.
CGAGCCGTTTGATGAAGCTTGTTGAGGCGAATGACGTCGATCCGGCGGCGTCTTCCAACACATCGCTCTTCAAATGGCTGTGCGTCGTTGCTGTCGTCGGCTTTGTAGAGACGCTGCTGCTCGGACTGTTCTTGATCGGACTCGGAAGCGGTGCGCTGTCGGGATCGGTCTTGATGAACGGCATCACATGGAGCGTCGCGGTGCCGATCTTCTTCTTGGCGTTCTGCCCGCTTTGGTCGAGCGTCATCTTGTGGCAAGCGCGTTCGAGAATGACCGCTCCGACGGGCGACTCACTCGCTGACCGCACGCGACAACGAGCCCATCGTCGCGGACTTTGGTTTGTCTTCATCACGACGATTGCGTTGATCGTTCTCATTCCCCTTTTGACCTACGAGAAGCCGAGCGTCGACGTCATGTGCCGCGAAGCCGTGATTGAGAACGATCACCTCAGTCTCAGTTACACCGTGAAAGAAACGCCCGGCCAATCCGTTTGGATGATCGTTGAGAATTACAAATTACAGAGACGTGAGCTGCAGGTTGGCGACCCGGCGCCAGCGTTGATCAATCGCTCGCAGATCAAGCTTGTTGGTCGCAATCGCTTGAGAATCCCATTGGAGCACATGCCAACGACCGACGAAGGACGCGGCCGGATGGAAGCTTCGTTACCCCCGCGCGAAGGTCACACTTTCACGCTCGGTCCGAATCGCGGCTTCCCATTGATGGCCTTCACGACCGAAGACCTCATCAACGTCTCTGCGACATTGATGATGCTGCCGGAGGGGCAGAGCCCCGACTCGCTCGTCACGTACTACGGCGGTCCTCATTACAAGACGATTGAAGCCCCTGCCGCGCGGCAAGTTGGCCCGTTCGAAGGAGCCTATGACGACGGACGCATCAAGCTTGTGGCGCTCGGTTCGCATCCGGCGAAAGGTCATCCGCATTGGCTGCCGAATGGCGAACCGCTCCTGAATGCCAATGTGCCCGAAGTCGGCGGCAGCAGTTGGTCGGCTAAGCAAGCCATGAAAGAACTCGTGCTGCAAGTTCATAGCGACACGCAATTGGCTTCGATGCCTGTTTTTCGGTTCCCGCAGAAGTCCGGCATCTCAAGCATGGGCTACTCGTATCAACGCCCGGATGAGAAGCAGTCATACGGCTCGCTTGCCATTGTCCTCGCGTGTCCGCCGGAAGCGCGCGAGATGACGATTGAGGTCGGAGTCGCTGACGGCAACTGGCGCTCGTCGCTGCCGTTCGAGCGCATCGTCGGTCAGTCGCATCACAGTCGCAGCACCTTCGGAGGCATTGAAGGCAACTGGTCGGGATCGGTTCGAACGACGCGAGAACTGGGCGACACCCTGCCGCTCGCAGTTAGCTACACCGCCAGTCAGAACCATGAAACGCGGATCGCCTACGAACGGTTCGACGGCACGCTTGAAGTCCTGAAGGTCGAAGGACTCGAAGCTCACAACGGACTCAATCAAGGCATCGCGACAATGCCGAAAGCCGAGTACGACCGCATCCGCCGCTTTCACGTGCAGTCGCGGAAGTACCAATGGATCGAGTTCAAGAACGTGTCACTGGAATTGGGACATCGCACGCAGGTCGAAGCTCGATAAGGCGAGCGGCAGACGAGAAGTTACCGGCGATCTTCTGTACGACGGACTTGTAGTCCGTCGCAGTCGCAGATCGACGGACTACAAGTCCGTCGTACTGGTATGAACTCACCTGCCGCTCGCCTAAGAGTCGCATCCGAAAGTCACTCATGCCCGCGCACGGCTTTAACACGACGCATTGGACTCAGGTTGTTGCCGCTCAAGGAGCAACGCCGGAGGCTCGCGATGCCTTGCGCCGGCTGTGTGAGACTTATTACTCCCCCGTCGAGTTCTTCATCCGTCGCTATCGCAGTCATGTCTCCGCAAGCGGCACTGATGAGGCGCGAGATCTCACGCAGGAGTTCTTCGCAAAGCTGCTCGAAGGCGGGAGTCTTGATCGAGCCGACCGGACTCGGGGCCGCTTTCGAACCTATCTGCTCGGAGCAGTGAAGCACTTTCTGGCCGATCAGCACGACCGCGAAACTTCTCTCAAACGAGGCGGCGGACAAGTCATTGAGTCGCTCGATCGCTCGACTCGCGCCACTTTAAACGGCGCTGAGCAACTCGACGTGCGGGACATCGTCGATCCCAATGGCTTCCCGCCGGACTCGTACTTCGACCATCAATGGGCACTGGCAGTTGTCGGGCAAGCGATGTCTGCGCTGCGTGCAGAAGCAGATGCAAGCGGCGACACCGCACGCTTCGCCGTCTTGCAAGGATGGCTCGTCACTCCGGCTGATCCCGGCACGGCGGTGACAGCAGCCCGCTCATTGGACATGACTGACGGAGCCTTCAAGGTCGCAGTGCATCGCCTGCGAAAACGCTTTCGGCAGATCGTCATCGAGCAGATCGCCAACACCGTCGAAGACCCGGTCGAGGTCCAGCAAGAACTCAACTACCTCATCGCCGCGATGACGGGTTAAGTAGCATGGGCTTCTAGCCCGTGCTGTCCGGCGAGCGTTCCAAAAGACCGCGACCATTCCAGAAGACCGCACGGACTGAAAGTCCATGCGACGGCTCCGAGGCAGAGCCCAATGTTCGATGGACGTTGGCGGGGATGAAAACGAGACTGCGAGATCTCTCGTGACGGCGAATTCAACTCGTGAAAGTGAACGTCGTCCCGCTGCGGCTCGGGATGGAATCCCAA
>CAZNMS010000806.1:0-2962 GCA_964573505.1 uncultured Planctomycetaceae bacterium
CGTGCGAGAAGTGCTGCGCTATCGCGGCATCGAGTCCATCACATTGGTCGACATTGACCCGGCGATGACAAACCTGCCGACCGCATTTCCGCCGCTCGCGCGTTTGAATCAAGAAGCTCTGAAAGACCCGCGCGTCCGGCTCGTGCATGACGACGCGATGATTTGGATCGAGTCCCAGCAAGCATCCTTTGACGCGGTCATCATCGACTTGCCGGACCCCAACACATTCGCCTTAGGCAAGCTCTACACAACGCGCTTCTTCCGGTTGCTTAAGCAGCGACTAAGCGACAATGCCGTGCTCTCGATGCAATGCACATCGCCGTTAATGGCGCGGCGTTCGTACTGGTGCATCGTGAGAACCCTCGAAGCCGCCGGCTTCAGCGTTGCTCCCTATCACGCAACGGTCCCCTCCTTCGGCGAGTGGGGCTTCGTCCTCGCGAGCCATCACCCAATCAAGACCCCGCGCGCCCTAAGCAGCGACTTGACTTCGCCGCTGCGCTATCTGAGCAACGACCTCATGCCGCTGCTCTTCGAACTCCCGCAAGACATGCAACCCGTCGCAGTGGAAATCAACCGCCTCGATAATCAAGCCCTCGTGCGCTACTACGAAAGCGATCAAGGCTAAGCAGCGAGCATGTATTTTTTCTTGCTGCCCACTTTGGGACTGCGGCAGCCCTGCTGCCGCTTTCCGTCTCACAGCCTGCTGTGAGACACCGTCAACCTGCTCATCGTCCCCAACGTGACCCCGCACATGGCAGCAGGCTGCCATGTACCGAAAGCGGCAGCAGGGCTGCCGCAGTCCCAAAACCCAAAGAACGAGACTCGGTCTATGAGTTCTCGGCGGTGCTTGCCTTCGAGGAACGCAGGAAGAACGAACTCTTCGCAGCAGGACGCGTCGTTGGACGGGCAGCGGCCTGCGTCGAAAAGGACGATTGGGCACGTCGATTTGATGCGGCGACAGCGTGCTCCAGATTTGAACTGTTTTCGGGCGTTATTGAACTGCGGAACTCGAATGCGGTCGAATGCGTTTCTATAGTCCGCCCGCCAATCGACCTCGGGCACAGTGACGGGGACCGATTTCACTCACGGCTGCCTCTTCAATTCAGGCAGTTATTTCGCGCCGTGTTGATCTTTCAGCTCGGCTGTGATTGCTGCTTGAGCCCCTGAGAAGCGACTCCCGCAGACACGGTATCGAGACGGCATGTGTTTGGCGGTTGGAGTTCGAATCCCCTTTCTTGTGGAGCTCGAACGCCATGCTTCTCATTACTCCCCGACGTCGTCTTGCTGCGGTTTCAAATTCGATGCGTTTTCAGACCACCGAAGAACTGACTCAGGAAATCAGCCGACTGAAGCTGCTCAGCCAAGCTCAGTTGCATGAGGCCATTCAGCATTCGCACATCACGTCTGATCCTGAGACGCTGATCAAGACGCTGGAGGACGGTCATCACATCACCGTCTATCAAGCGAAGGCATTGCGCTCCGACGAGAAGTACCCATTGGTTCTCGGAGCGACGAAGCTCATGTATCAGAACGCGTCGGGCAGCTTTGCTCGCGTGTTTCGCGGATGCCGCACGGACAACGGTGAAATGGTCGGCATCAAAGTTCTAAGGCAGCGTTATGCCGAGGACGCTCAAGCCGTGCTGCACTTTCAGCGCGAAGCCGACCTCTGCATGAAGCTCAAGCACCGCAACATCGTGCCGATCTACGAAGTCGGTGAAGACGATGGGTTCCACTTCTTCACGATGGAGTTCGTTGAAGGCGGGAACCTGAAAGACTTCTTAGCCATTCGCACCAAACTGTCTCCGGCTGAGACGTTTCGCTTCGGCATCGATATGGCTGAAGGACTTGCCTACGCGCTGACTCAAGGCATGACCCATCGCGACTTCAAGCTGACCAACGTGCTGATGAGCAGCACCGGAGTCGCAAAGCTCGTCGACTTCGGCCTCGCCGGCGATGAAGGCGCGGGGACCGATAACTCGGTCCATGCCGTCGAGTACGCGACACTCGAAAAGAACACCGGTGCTCCCCGCAACGATCCGCGCAGCGATATCTTCTTCCTCGGAGGAGTCCTGTATGAGCTGATCTCGGGCGTGCCTCCGTATGCTCCGACATCTTCCTACGAAGAGCGAAAGCGCTTCTCACGCTACACCGGCATCCGCCCGTTGCGGCAAGTCAATCCCGGCATCCCGACTCGAGCCTGCGAGATCATTGATCGGATGCTGCGAACGAATCCGCACGAGCGTTATCCCGACTACAAGACGCTGCTCGCCGACATGCGATCGGCGCTCGCTCAGTTTGGCGGCGACTCGAAGGTCAACGCCGTTGCGAAAGTCGCGGCTGAGACAATCTCAACCGTGCTCTGCGTTGAGAACCGAACTCAGCATCAAGACATGCTGCGTGAGTACCTGACGAAGCATGACTACCGCGTCTTAATGCTCAGTACATGGCAGCGAGCTCTTGAGCGGCTGAAGACCAATCCGCCCGATTGCTTACTCGTGATGGGCGACGCCTTCCCCGGCGGTGCCAATGCTGTCTACGACGAAGCCGTTCGATGGTGTCACGCGAAGAACGTCGCCTGCGTGCTCGTGTTGCCTGTGAAAGACTACGACTGCATCGAGAAGCTGAACCTGACTGGTAGCGTCCGAGCCCTCAAGCAGCCGGTGAAATTGCGAGACGTCCGAGAAGCGATCACCGCCGCCCTCGAAGCCCGCATGCTGCGCCAGTAACTCGGCGTCGGATTCCCTCGGCGTTACTCAGGCGGGGAGTGGACTGACTCTGGTCAGCTCGTCGAGCCAGTGGCTTTCACACTCGCCCGTCAGCAGTTCGTGCGGGCTGCGGCTGGCGTGATGAAAACTTCGCCCCCGGCCTTGTGCCGGGGGCTTGACGGCCTTTGCGCAAGTTCGAATCAGTTCGAATTCGACTGGCGCAGAGGCCGTTAAACCCCCGAGGTGAACTCGGGGGC
>CAZNMS010000807.1:0-2959 GCA_964573505.1 uncultured Planctomycetaceae bacterium
CAACGGCCTCGCAGGCAACGACGTGATCCACTTGCAGCCTTCGATCCTGCAACCCATCACGATCGACGGCGGAGCCCCCGGATACGCCGGCCCCGGCGCGCCGCCCGGCAACACTCTGAACCTCGATCCTTTCGGCAACTCGTTCTCGCTCGTCGCGCCAACGATCCTCGTGCAAGGCGGAGTCCCGACCGCCTTCAAGCCGATCACCGTTATCGGCATTCAACGCCTTCCGATCATCCCGGTCTCGCCGATGACCGGGCCGCTGAAGTTCGACATGAATGAGAAGTTCTCGAACGGCACTCAGACCGCGACGCAGGCTGGCTTCATCGGGGTCGCGCAAGACACCGTCTACCGTGCGACAGCAATCGGAGCCCCCGGAACTCCCGGCACGTTCGGATGGGACCGAGCGGTGACGAGCTTCGTGAATCGACCGACGACGACCGGCCCGCTCGCGGACCTCAGTGACGACGGCCACTTCTTCGACATCCCGAACCCGGCGCAATGGCGCACCTTCACGGCCAACGTGCCGAACGGCTTCGTCCTCGTGACCGTTGCTTATGGCTCGTTCAACGCGGCCAACACCGGCTTCCAAATTCTCAACGGCGACAACGGCCAGTTGCTCGCGAGCAACCTCACAACCGCGAACGGCAAGTCGAACAGCGTCAGCTTCGTGACCCGAGTGCAAGACGGCAGCCTCGATCTGCGTTTCAAAGATCCGTCCGAAGACGACAACCGCCGCATCAGCATTCACGGCATCGAGATCGTCCCCGCCGTGCTGCTGACAATGGGCTTCGACGTCAGTGGCCCGCTCACCGCCGACGGCACGACGGTCGACACCTTCACGATCTTCAACGCCCCGGCCAACAGCCTCGTGACGCTCACTCCCACAATGGGCACGCTCGTCAGCACGGACGCCAGCACGCGCTTCGACGGTTTTCAGGTAGCAACAAATACACTCGGACAAGCAACGTTCTCACTGCGTCGTCCGAGCGGTGCAGGCATCGCCGCCGTCGAACTCAAGACGCCGAGCGGCGAAGCCTACAGCAGCATCGCGATCGAATACGGAGCAGCGACCGCGCGTAACTTCGACTTCAACAGTCCGAACTCTTCGACCTATAGCCCGTTCAACGCCGTCACGAATCCAAACGGCTATCTCGGAGTCATCCCGTCGGACCTCTTCACCGAAGCCCGCGGCTACGGATGGCTGACGCAGCCCGACAGCAACGCGCAAGGCCCGATCGCGGGTCTCGCGACCTCCGATCTCGTCCGCGACGCACATCGCGGCACCGCTCCCGGCACCTTCCGCGTCGCCCTTCCCGACGGCGATTACTCGGTTCACGCAACGATCGGCGGAGTCGGCGACCATCAAGGACTGACGCTCGTCGCGAACGGCACGCCGGTCGTCTCGAACATGCCGCTGAAGCACGGCAACTACATCGAAACGACATTCAACGTGACCGTCAGCGGCGGCCTGCTCGACCTCACGTTCTCGCACAACGACGGCAACTTCTACGACCGACGATGGAGCGTCAGCGGTCTCGAAATCGTCCCGCTGTCTGCCGTCTTGCCGATCACTCCAACAACAAGCTTCGGAGCGATCGACGCGAACGGCTCTCAGGTAACAACAATCACAGCCGCCGTCCCCGGAGCCGCAAACGGCACGCTCATCACGCTGAGCACTTCGCTCGGCACGATCACAACGCCGGACGCCAATGCCAATTATCTTGGCACTCAAGTACTGGTGACGAATGGCAGCATCACATTCCAACTACAAAGCCCGACGAAGTCCGGCACGCCGACAATCGACCTGCACTCGATCAACGGCCTCTATCACACAACGCTCGCGAGCGGCGCATTCCTCGACTTCGTGATCCCGAGCGTCCGCCGGCTCGACTTCAACAAGGGCCTCGGAGCCAATCAAAGCCCGACCGCCCCCGGCTTCATCCCGGTCTCAACGGACGCAAAGCCCGCAACAAACGGCTTCGGTTGGACGCACTCGATGACGAGCAGCTTCAACAACAACATCGCCCCCGGAAAGACGACGACCGCGCTTTATCAAGACGGCCACTACGGCTCGTCCCTTGAACCGCAGCGCACCTTCAACGTCGAAGCGCAATCGGCTCAAACCTACAACGTCCGCGTCTATCTCGACCGAGTTTCCTACACCGGCACCGCCTTCGATCAACTGCAACTCACAGTTGAAGGAGCCGGCCAACAGTTCGTTGCCACAACAGCTTCGCTCTTCACGAGCCTCTACTTCGCCTCTGCCCGTGACCTCAACAACGACGGCATCATCGGCATCTCAATCGCCGACCTCGGCGGCGCGCAAAACGGCTGGGCCCTCAACGGCCTCGACATCGTCCGCACCGGAGCAACCGACCCCGGAGCGGCACCACTCACCGCGACTGAAGTCCGATCGTCATCGACCGACATCACAAAGCTCACCGAGCCCAAAGCCCGCGAAGCGCTGAGCACGATCATCAATCTGCTCGCCCCGTCCCTGACCGCCGACGAAGTCGCTCGCCTGAGCGCCATCAACATCGCAATCGCCGACATGAACGAGCAGCGTGCCCTCGGCCTAACGCTGGCCAGCAACCTGATCATCCTCGACGACGACGGAACCGGCCTCGGTTGGCACACAGACAACGCGGCCCCGACTTCCTCCGAAGACGGCTACGACCTGCTCACGGTGCTCGCTCACGAACTCCTGCACTCGCTCGGTGCTGAGCACTCCGAGGAAGGTCTCATGTCCCCAACACTGGACCCCGGAGCCCGAGAACTCGACGACTTCTTCAGTTCCGACCTGACGCATCGAGATGACTAACTCACGATTCAATCAACAGAGTCGCGCCGAACCGCAACGTTGAACCGCAACCCTCAGTTGCTCGGTTCGTGTTGCGATCTTGTGTGAGTTGGGAACTCGGGCGCCGCTTCTTGGAGTGCGGTGATTCATCACCGC
>CAZNMS010000808.1:0-2949 GCA_964573505.1 uncultured Planctomycetaceae bacterium
CGCAGATTCTTCATCCCGCTGCGATATCAGTTACCTGATCCGTGAACGGCTACCGCGCAGCCCTTGAGCAGCCCGCGAGATGACCAGTCATAGATTGTATTTAGCGGCACCTGTAGTAATTCTGCGGCTTGTTGCGCGGTCATGATTGGCGGATATTTTCGCGCCGAATCTGAGCCCAAGAAGGGCGCGGCTACTTCGGTGGCGGTCAGTCCCAATCCGTTGTCTCTTTTGCGCATTTCGATCTCCATTGCTGCACTTCGTCGGTCTTGAATTGCCGACGGCAATGGGACGATCTTCGGGAGATGGCGGGAGGTCTATGTGACGTGCGCGGGAGATGGTTTGTTACGTTGTTGGTATAAGTTTCCATGTGATGCCTTTGCCACTACCATCAGCGGCAAAGCGGATTCGCTGGAGTCGCTTATTCAAGCTTCGAACCGTTTCGCGAAGCCGGTCCGAGGAATCAGCTAGGGGATTGTCGATGTGTTGCCGCCAATCCTCTTCTTGAAAGGCGTCCAGAACGACGTCCACGTTCTTCGATACGCCGCGACGAATCTTGCGAATGACCTCGTTGTTTAGTCGCAACTCGCCCGTTTTGTTGCACCATTCGAGGTGACATTCGGGCGTCGTTTTCGCATCCGAAAGGCCAAACTCGCGCCGTAACCACTCGCGGGTCATATCGTTCATCAATCCGAGTTTGTGATTGATCTCTATGACGGCGTTCTTACCGCAACCACCGCGAAGCTCGCACCAGATTCCAGCGGTACTGCCACATTGCTGATATGCAGTGGGGAGATCGCCTTTCAGACGCTTACGTTCGCCCGGAGTGAGAACTCGGTCCCATAGAAGCTGAGCGGCGGAGAAGTGCTCAACTCGAAGGACAGCCTCTTGTAACTCAGTGACCGCTTTCTCGGACGGTACAACTGGAGATTTGGGGCTGCGATTGCTCTTGGTCGACATGCGGCTTTCCTTCGCCTTTTTGAACCGGGCCGAGCGTTTCGCTGGAAGGTCCAGATGCCGTCTCATTGCTTGGTTTGCCCAGAGATCGGCGCATCCATGATTTCGCTAGGAAGACGCCCAACACGCTGGCGAATCGAAGTCTCTTTTCATCTGCGATAGTCGTCTTTGATGCAAGTTCGGTCGGGCAGTTTTTCGTACGAGTCCCCATGAAAACACTCCGAGTAAAAGAGATTCTGTGAGCCACTAACCGCTAATGGCCTCTCATCTTTATATACCCGGATTTCAGCCGTAATTTAGCTCGACGTCAGACAACACTTCGATCGCTCGTTTATGGCAACATGGCGTAAGTCGATACAGCGTCGCTTGTTATGACTGCGGTCACGATTGATAACCCTCGGCATGTTTGTAGGAGCAAGTATGCCGAAGGTTATCAATGGAGACCACTTCATGATCGCCAGAAACAGCCAGTGCTTCTTGATCGTTGGGGATTGGAAAGTGGCTGACCCTACCGGATTGCAGGGGTAGGTTTGCGATAGCCCATGAGGGGTGTCGCGATGTTGAGGTTAAGGAGCCAATTCTGGTGATACGAGCGATTGTTGAGTCGGTCGGCAGGACAGTGGAAGTCGCGATGTAAGCCGCTGCGGGGAGCGAACGGGCGATAGTTCAGCAGTAATGCCCAGCCTCGCAGGCGACGCTCGGAACTCATCTGATCGCCGTGCAGACCTCGGCCAGCGTAGAGCACTCGGTACAAGCGGTTCATCAGGCGGTCCACCAGATTGCTCGTGCGATGACAGCCCGGCTTGTCGAAAGCCTTCGCGTAGTCGTCCGTTCGACGAATTAGCTTGTCGACCATTTCCCCCACGATCGTCGGGAGCTTTTGCGACAGGCACCACTGCTTCAGAGACTGCATGCGTTCGCGAAACTCCGTTGCGGAAGCGGCTCGATACGCGTGCCAGACCTGCTTACCCAGCTCGAAGTTCTTGCGACAGCGGTCGCGAATTTTCAGGAAGCCATGCAAGAAGCAGACAATCACACTGATGCCCACAAAGAGCGTCGTGAAAGCATTCTGAGTCGCCGCCCAACCATCCGTGTTGACCGTCTGCGGCGCATAGTCGGAACGCACATCGCGAGCCTCGTCCGCGAAGTCTTGATACGCGGCGGTGAGATGCTCTTCATCAGCGGACTTCGTCAGTGAGACGCCCAGCAAGCAGCCGGCTCCGGCAGTGGTTGCGATGTAACCTTTCTCACCGGCCCAGTCGCAGTGATGCTCATCAGCGACCAGATTCTCCGGCAGTTTCGCCGGATCGCGGACAGTCGTTCCGACCAAGCTATTGCGGCCCATTCGCTCCATGATTCGCTGCCAGAACATGTCGTTGTGGCCGAAGATTTTCGTCACCACCCAACACGGAGTGCCCACCGATAGGAGCAGTAACGGATGCTCCAACTCGTCGACAGTGCCCACCATGTGCGACAGAGCGAAGCTGGGCCGGAGTTCGTAGATCTCTCCGTTGTTGAGCACGATCTTCCGTAGTCGCACGCCGGGTAACTTCTTGGACTCGCGCAGGAGTCCGTCGAGCGTGAAGCCTTTGTCGAAGCCCTCGGGAAACAACTCGGGAAATTCCTGGAGCAGTTTCTGCAACCGCTGGCGGACGTGCGCCGGGTCATGCCACATCCGGTCATATTCCTGCCGCATCATTGGGATGACGATCTGATGATCGCCGCGCTGCCGTTGCGACGCCTGCTGAGGCGCATCACGGTTCACCGACCGGGTTCGTGGTTGAGCATCCATTCCCATGACCTCCTCCGTGAGAAGAAGAAGTCTGAGAATAGAACTGCCAATCACCAACCCGGCTTTTTGATCAAAGACCCCTGCAATACGGTAGGGTCAGGAAAGTGGTCTGTCATTTACACACAACTCAAAGGGTCACGTCAGGGCCGAAGGTTTGCCATGCTCGGGAGTAGTCGAGCATGCGGCGTAGGCCGATCCAGAGG
>CAZNMS010000809.1:0-2945 GCA_964573505.1 uncultured Planctomycetaceae bacterium
CGGATCATCTTTACTTCGCAGAGACCTTCTGGCCTTCGCTCTCAACGGGGATGCGGATCACCAATCCTGCAAAGCGCGGTGTCTTGAAGTTCGATGGAGGCAGGAACGAATTCGAATGGCAGTTGATGCAGCTTCCGCCGAGCGGAATTCGGCCCGCTCGCTGATAGACGCCGTTCTCGACCAGTTCGAAGCTCTCTTTGCCGCCAGCGATCTCGCGTGCGGCCTGCTTCTCGAACTCTGTCGCAGGCTCGTGATTGATGCTCATCGCTTTTGTGTTGACGGAGATCCAATTGGCCTTCGCGTTTGTCGTGCGACCGATCTCGTTGAAGACATCCTCCATAGCCCGAGCGGGCAGCACCGATCGATCCGCTCGGAAGTAGCGACGATGCATCACGTCCATCGTCGTCTCGTAGATGTTGTGCATGAGTTTGGCCTGCTCACGAGCTGCTGCGACAGACACGCGCGGCTTCTCACTTGTGACCGTTGGTGCAGTAGCAGGCGACTCAGTCCGAGCCTTCGTCGGCTCAGCGGGCTTGTCTTGCGACTGAGCCAAATCGAAGCACAGCGCTCCGCTCGTCACGATCAACGCACACAAACTCAGGCACGATCGAGTCTTCATCGGATCTCTCCTACTGCGTCTTCAAGGCTAAGAATTCGGAGTAGCCGCGAAGCTTGATCAGCAGGTTCACGACTTCGGCTACCGGAAGCTCAACCGTTGAAGACACATTGCAGAATTAAGGATTCAGTGAATGAGGCAAGGCCCGTTTTGAAGATCTCCTCAATCCCGCGAGGCGATTGAGGACGATGCGACGAAAACGCTTAACTGAGGAAAGTCCGCTTCGTGAGTGAGCAGCAAAAGTTTGCTTTCCTCAGTTTCGAAATCCATCAGGATCGTCATCGACGGCTGCAATTCAACTTTCGCGCCAGAGGGGCTTGCCGAGCAAATGTCTGAGTAGCGATTGCTTCGTCGCTGCAGCAGCAACTTCGTCGCGGCAATCCGGCCCGACGGCCAGTCGCAACTTCCAATGCGGAGCATCGCGAGAACTCGCGAGATGCAAAGCACCGCGTTTCTCGTTTCGATGCACGCTGCAGAGTTCAATGCACATGCAGTGCGGCGCGAAGCCGGAGCCTTGCACATCCAGACTGGAGACGGTCCGAGTTGCTGATAGTCGTGGTTCGCGGAGAGGCTGTGACTAAATCGCCCCCGCGCCCCAGAGGGTGCCCCGGCACAAGGCCGGGGGCGAAAAGATCACAGGCTCGGAGCGAACCACGACTACTTGAGACCTACTTAGACAAACTCCTAGGTCCGAACTCCGCAGCTTGCAGGGGCTCTATGACTTCGAGATAGTCCGCCCGCACTTGAGGGCCAAATGGCAGCGGTCGCAGGTTTCGAGCGAGTATTCAGCTCAAACAACCTGTCGACGAACAGAAGAACGCTGTTTGAATCAGCATCGCCTTCACTGCGGTTGCTTCCGCTGAATCATCGCCCAACCGCTTTCCGCCCGAGGCTGCAAGAGCCGACAACCAACAATCACGCGCCCGTAGCTCAGCCGGATAGAGCATCGGATTTCTAATCCGACGGTCGGGGGTTCGAATCCCTCCGGGCGTAGATTTTCAAACGTTGTCAGGGGCTCGCAATTGCCCCTGATTCTTAGCGATTCCGGCACGCTGCCGTCTGAGTCGCAAGCGTCGGTTGAAACGACTGACAACTCCTGAGAACTCTTTGGTTGCACTGGATTGAGTGCAATCATTGGTGCAACCAAAGTCGGTTCGGTCCCGGTGGCTCGGAGTTCTTGATGCCTTGATCCGGTTCGCTCGGGAATCGCTGGTAGTGACTCCAATGCCGCGTTCATGTCTAACAAGCCCACATGAGCGAAACGATCCATTGTCAGTGTGATCGTAGAGTGCCGCGCGAGTTCCTTCGCGAGCTTCGGATGCACGCCACTGCTCGCCAAGTTGCTGATGAAGGTGTGACGCAACGAATGGAAGTCGGCTCGACCATCGTCGGTTTCGAACTTCAGGAACGCTGACATCTCTCGCACTGCCCGCTCGGTAGCAGTCGCTGCCTCGCGAATCCATTCCACTCTGGCCGCATTCAAGTCGTTGCGAAGCATCTTCGCGGCCTTCTCCGGCCATGTGCCGGGGAACAGATTTGGCGCTTCGGATTTAACCACTGTCATTGCCGAGGTCAGGCGGATGACATCGCGTTGAGATTCACTTCGACGTCGCAGATTGAGCCACTCTCGCAGTCTCTGTGCAAGCATCGGATGCAGCGGAAGCACGTCCTCTCGACGATGCTTTGAGTATGCAGCTTCCAGCGTCAGCGTTGGTGGCTCGCTCATGAGGTCGAATGACTTCTCAGTCAGCGATGCCAATTCGCTAGCACGCAAGCCAGTGAAGCTCGCCAACGTGTAAAGCATGGCTCGGTCGGAACCACTTAGCTCGCGAAACGACTTACCGACCGATGCCGAGTTAATCAGTTGCTCAAGTTCATTCTGTAACAACGCGCGACGAACAATCCGCACGTTGACTTTGGCATTGATCCGGCTCAGATAGCTAAATGGGTTTTCTGGTGATCGGCGATCTTTCAGCAGCCAAGTCCCGAAGCCTTTGATCGCCGTCAAGTAGTGATTTGAACTTGCCGGACTCAGGCCCGCTTGTCGCCGATCCTTGAGCCATGCTGTGACTCGACCGCCGTTGACGTCTTTCAGCACGCCAAAGCCACATTCAGCCAAGATGACCCGAACTCGTTCAATCGTTTGACGGATGTGCTTTTGAGTACCGCTCTTGCCTTCGAGATGAGCCCGGTAAGCATCCAGATGATTCGGTTTGCAAGAAGCCGACTGGCCGTTCGCGTCAATGCAGCCCTTGCCGAGACACTCGGAACACAAGTGGGTCAGGGAGAGGCGGCCCTCTCCCTTCCCGTTGTCGCGAGGGGGTTGATT
>CAZNMS010000810.1:0-2935 GCA_964573505.1 uncultured Planctomycetaceae bacterium
CGGGCTGACCGCCCAAGGAGACGACCAATTCTCTTACCGCTTGAAGGACGGCACGATCTTCAGCCAACCAGCGACCGTTACGCTGTCGCTCGCTCCGCAGTCTCCATTGCAGGTCCAACTGGTGAATGGCGAACTGAGCGTGACACCTCCGGCTGCGGCATTTGTGAGAATCGTTCCCAATGCAGCACACACGACGGCAGAAGTGCGAATTGACGACCAACTATGGACGCTGGCAGCGAGCGAAGTGGGTTTGGTGACGAGCGTTCAAGTAGTCGGTAGCAGCGGCAATGATCGGATCAACTTGCAGGCCGTGACCAAGACTCTGTTTCCCAATCTCACGACCGTCACCATCAACGGTGGCGGTGGCGCCGACAAGATTTTCGGCAGCCCGCTGAGCGACTCGATTGCCCCCACCGTACTCGCCTTCGCTCGTAAGACCGCGATCAACGTTCCGACTGCCGCTCAGTCGGTCACTTTCCAAGTTGCCTTCAGCGAACCTGTACTCGAAGTGGGCTCTTCAGACTTCGTTGTTGGCGGCGGGTCTACAGCGATTGTCAGTGCGGTGTCCTCCGCTGATCAAGATGCGGGGCTGCTCTATGACGTCACGGTTAGCGGCGGCAATCTTTCAACGTTCAATGGCGAACTGAGCCTGAACTTGGCCACTTCGTCGCTCAGTGTGACGGACTTTGCGGGCAATCCACTTACGGCGATCGAGCCAGCGCGCGATGAGTCTTACCGATTCGATCATGTGCTCCCGACGATAACGATCACTCCCAATGCCGGAGTTACGAACGCTTCTTTGATCGACTTCAGCTTTGTGTTGAGCGAAGCCGCTGTTGGGTTCAACGCGGCAGATGTCGTGGTGACAAATGGCACCAAGCAGGCGTTTCGCTCGACGGGGCCGCTGACTTACGGGATGCAGGTCGTTCCGACTGGAGATGGAGTCGTCACGGTGACGGTACTCGAAAATCGATTGCGAGATGCGGCCGCCAATCGCAATGCCGAGACCAGTGTTTCCTTCACATCAGACCGCACTCGACCGACGTTGGCGATCTCGCCTGCCTTCGCCTTTTCGAAGGCAGACTCGCTCACTTTCACCTACGTCTTCAGCGAAGCCGTCTCGGGATTCGACGCCGCCGATATCGAGGTCACGAACGCCACGAAGGGCGAGTTCTCGATGGTCAATGGCTCGACCTATCGGCTCACCGTCACTCCCACAGCCGATGGCGCGGTCACGGTGAATGTCGCGCAACGATTCGCGCGAGATGTTGCCGGAAACCTCAATCGAGCCGCAGCGGCTACCGTAGTTGCGGACCATGTCGCACCGACGGTGTCTATCGGCAGCCCATCAGCCAGTGAGGTTGATCTGGGCGTCGTCACATTTCCGGTCACCTTTGATGACATCAACTTCCTAAGCAATTCGCTGTCGGCATCAGGTGTGGTCCTGCATGCGACCGGCACAGCAACGGCATCCGTTCAAGTCTCAAGCAGCACTGGCAAAACTCAGTTGGTGACGCTGAGCAACTTCACTGGTTCAGGCACGATCGGCATCTCGATCAACGCCGGTGCTGCTCGCGACAAGGCTGCAAATGTGTCACTCCCCAGTGAGACGAGCGGCACGGTCCGCATTCGAACGGGAATCGCGGTGACTCGTGATCAATCTGGCAATCTGCGAATCGTCGACACGAAGACGGAGGACACAGCGGATTCGCTGACTGTGACGATCGACAACGCGGACAAGAACTATGTCATCGCAGCCCCGAATTCGTTGGTGATGACCAACATTCCCGGATCAGTCGTGATCGACGAGCACACGCTCTCGGTGCCGTTTCAAAAGGTGCTTGGTAACGACATCACCATCGACTCCGGTCTCGGCAATGATGCCGTAAGACTCAAGGCGGTCGGACAAGGGCCTACGTTAACGAAGAACGTGCTGATTCAAGCGGGTGCAGGACAAGATACCGTGACTCTCGATGCGTCGCTCAGAACTCGGCTCAGCGGGCGATTGGTCGTTGATGGCGCAGGATCAGATGATGTGCTCTCGGCTGCGGCGCTTGCTGGATCGACGTCGTTCGCAGTGACGTTGCTCGGCGGGCCGGGCAATGACACCCTGACGGGTGGCGACGCTAACGACGTTCTTGATGGTGGCCCCGATAACGATCGTCTGCAGGGCGGACTGGGAAATGACACTCTCAATGGAAGCGGCGGCGATGACAACCTCTTTGGCGAAAGCGGTGCCGATGAACTCTCTGGCGGCAGCGGCTTTGATGTGATCGATGGAGGTGCTGGAAACGATCGACTCGTTGAAACGGGCGACGTGAACTTCACTCTGTCAGACACTCAACTTATCGGACTCGGCACCGACCAATTGACCGGTCTCGAATACGCAACGCTCGCAGGTGGTGTGAGCGGCAATCGAATTGACGCCTCGCTCTTCACCGGAAGCGTGGTCCTGCGAGGTCTCGGTGGCAACGACACACTCGTGGGCGGTGCTGCGGCTGACGTGCTCGTCGGCGGCGATGGCAACGATGAGCTTCAAGGAAACGCCGGAAACGACTTCCTGATCGGCGACGCGGGCGACGATACCGTCGTCGGTGGAGTTGGCACGGACATCCTTGAAGGAGGTCGCGATCGAGACTCGCTCGATGGCGGTGCGGATGAACTCGACTACATCCGCCATGACGTCTTGGATTCCATCTTGGAAGACGCCATCGACATTCTGTTGGCGGTGTAACAATTGCGACACTGCTCACGGTGAGGTTCACGGACTGCGGTGCCAGCAGCAGCCTCGCTACGGCCTGATGAAACGGCTGATGGCTGGGGGTGATGCAGTGGTTCTTGTTTGATCAATCGGTTGCGCCACTTCGAGGTTAGGCGCTTCGCCAAAACAAGTCGTCAAAGTAGCGGAACGGCGCAAGCCGTCCGGTGTTGCGAT
>CAZNMS010000811.1:0-2929 GCA_964573505.1 uncultured Planctomycetaceae bacterium
ATCACGGCACATTCTTTCTCGCGCATGCCTTTCGTTGGCTGACGTCGAACGCGACCGAGCGACCGAAGCCGACGAGCGATCCCGTCAAGCCCTTCGTTTATCCGACGCCTGATGGCTACAAGCTGTTTCTGGATGCGGGCTCGATCGAGAACATCAACAAGCTCTACTTGAAGGACACGATCCCGTTTTGGAAAGACATGATGGAGCATCCCAATCGCGACGAGTTTTGGGAGAAGCGAGCTCTCATGCCGCACCTCAAGAACGTCGCGCCGGCTGTCATGACTGTTACAGGCTGGTACGACGCCGAAGATCTCTACGGTTCCTTCAAGGTCTATCAGTCCGTCGAAGCTCGGAATCCGAAAGCCCATAACGTGCTCGTTGTCGGGCCGTGGCATCACGGCGGATGGGCGTCGGTTGATGGCGATCAATTGGGCGTCGTCAACTTCGGTTCGAAGACGGGCCAGTTCTATCGAGCCGAGATCGAGCTGCCGTTCTTCGAGAAGTATCTGAAAGGCAAAGACGTCCCGGCTCCGGCGGAAGCGACCGTCTTTGAGACCGGCTCGAACTCCTGGCGCACGTTCGACAAATGGCCGCCGCGCAACACCGAAACGCGGCAATTCTTCCTACAGGATGGCGGCAAGCTCACAACGTCCGCCCCCGCTGCGTTGCCCTCAAAGGAACCCGCTTACGACGAGTTCATCAGCGATCCGAATCGCCCCGTCCCGTACTCGGCAACGATCACGAACAAGATGCTGATCGAATACATGACCGACGATCAGCGCTTCGCAGCTCGGCGTCCTGATGTGCTCGTCTATCAGACGGACGTGATGACCGAAGACCTCGTGCTGGCCGGACCGCTTGAAGTGGAGTTGTGGTGCTCGACCAGCGGCACTGACGCCGACTGGATCGTGAAGCTGATCGACGTGCATCCCGATGCTCCCGATCCGACGCCGCTCGCCAGTCATCAAATCATGGTGCGGAGCGAGTCGTTCCGAGGCCGCTTCCGCAACAGCTATTCAACGCCGGAAGCCTTTGTGCCGAACGAGCCGACAAAGGTGAAATTTGAATTACTCGACGTGCTGCACCGCTTTAAGAAGGGGCATCGTTTGATGGTGCAGATTCAAAGCACATGGTTCCCGCTGATCGACCGGAACCCTCAGACCTTTGTGCCCAACATCTACTTCGCAACGCCCGACGACTTTAAGAAAGCAACGCACCGCATCCATCGCTCGCCCCAGCATCCAACGAGCGTAAAAGCCGGCGTGCTCAAGCAAGCGGGCTGAATTCAACCGAGGAGTGAGGATCTCGAAAATTGGAGGAAAGGTTGGCTGCATTTCTTGGCGGGCGACGATTGAGCGTCAAGTTGAGGCAATCGCCTGGCCAAAACTGAAGGCTTTGCACAAAAGCGGCATACTGCAACATCTCGCCTACGACTACAGAAACCGGTATCACTCTGAAATGCGCCATCCCCAACATTTACCATGCCCATTTCGCTATCATCAAATACCACTGGCCTCTTTTGGTGGATAGCACGTTTTTATTGCGGAATAGAATTTGTCCGCGCTGTCAAGTTCGTGCGACTCTCGCAAATAAGAAGGGTAATGTATGAAAAAATGGTCTGGAACTTATACGGAGTTCGGCAATAACAGTGACGAGTTTCGTCTGACGGAATGCACTTCGCTAATTGATGATGCCAAGATAACTCAAACTAGAATCGCAATTGATTGGACAGAGCCAGACGGAAAGTATCTAGCCGTGCTTGTGCCGGAACTGGAAGGCGAGATGGAGATCTGGAGGGGGAGAATACAATGCTCTGTGCATCCGCGAGAACGTGGGCGGATGGATGCGGTTCGATACAACTTAAAGGGCGGCGGGATACTCTTGGTTGTGAAATGGGTTGCGAATGGCTATGAGGGAGCGGGTATGTATGAATTATTTGAAAGCTAACCATTCAATAATTAAGCAATCGGCCCATGCTCCTTGCCAAGTGACTCAATGCACAACAACGACGTCTCGGGATCGCCCCCGTCTTGAGCAAGTCGCAGCGCTTCTCCTTGAAGAGCACATACCGCGCGACCGGGTCGTCCTTCTGATCCTCAGCTTGATTGAGCAGGTTGCTAGCGGACCCGTTCTTATCTTCGGGCTTCTTCGCCTTCGCGTAGTCGTCAGCGAAGATTTGTTTGACCTCGCTGAGCGTCTTCATTTCAACCGCCGCATCGGGAACAGCAACGCGCGCGTCAGAGTCCTCACCCAGAGCAATTGCCGCAGGCGCCGTGAGCAACGCGGCCAGCATGCAGCGTCCCAGAAACGATCGAAGACTCGTTGCGGTGAAGAGAGATTTCATGAGTCAGTCTGCCTTCGCTATTGGGTTCTCGAACTCGCCCGAGTTCCCGATGTAGGAAACAATTACAGGACGCATCACTGTCCCAATTGCGGTCACAACGCCGCATGCGCCTCAAGCTCAATTCGCACGAACTGTAGCCATGACGTGATCACTCGCACTCTTCCACATCGGCTGAGCCACATTTGGAGTGCGGTGATTCATCACCGCTTTCGCATTCGGCGGAGCCGTCTTCTTTTTCCCTCGCGGGCAGACTGAGCACGGATGCAAGCGGGAACTCAACTCACTGCTGCGCCCGGGCTGATTGGGTGAGACGAAGAGCAGAATGCAAAAACAACGACGGCTCCGCCGAGGACCGTTTTGGAGTGCGGTGATTCATCACCGCTTTCGCATTCGGCGGAGCCGTCTTCTTTTTCCCTCGCGGGCAGACTGAGCACGGATGCAAGCGGGAACTCAACTCACTGCTGCGCCCGGGCTGATTGGGTGAGACGAAGAGCAGAATGCAAAAACAACGACGGCTCCGCCGAGGACCGTTTTGGAGTGCGGTGATTCATCACCGCTTTCGCATTCGGCGGAGCCGTCTTCTTT
>CAZNMS010000812.1:0-2926 GCA_964573505.1 uncultured Planctomycetaceae bacterium
AAGCCGCGAAGCAGTAAGTCCTCAGCCAACACGCTCACACAACACACGGAAGCCGCAGGCGCAGTAACGGTAGTCGGGAGGGTACCTGAAGCGAAAGGCGGCGCGGGCGCCGCGGCTGCTGCTGCGCCAACCGCCCCCACGCAACACGCGATACGCGCCTTTACTTGGACCCTGCGGATCTTTGTCAGGCGACTGCTCGTAGTACCCCGCGTCGAACCTGTCCCAGCACCATTCCCACACGTTCCCATGCATGTCGTACAAGCCCCACGCATTCGCTGCGTAGGAACCCACTGCCGTCGGTCGCTGCAAGTATGGCCCCTTCGTTGTGGTTCCGTAGGGATTGTTCCCATCCACATTCGCCTGCTTCCCATTGAGTTCCTTGCCAAAATGGAATGGGCTCGTCGTCCCGGCCCGGCACGCATACTCCCACTCCGCCTCCGTCGGCAGCCGATAGCCCGTCCCCGCGATTCGCTCCACGCTCGCCGCTGTAATACATCCTCCATCCCCGCGAGTGAGGTCGTGCAACTCATAACACGGCTGCAAACCCTCGCGTTGACTCAACGCGTTACAGAACTCGACCGCATCGAACCACCTCGCCTGCTCCACCGGAAAGTTCGCCGTGTTCTGCCCAGCTACGCTCGTGAAGTGCGACGGATTGCGTTTCAACACCGCTTCGAATTGGGCCTGTGTGACTTGATACACACCCAACCCAAAACCCTTCGTCAGCTTCACCCGATGTTGCGGCTGCTCGTCGCCGCTGGCGTCGGCTTCACCCTTAGGGGCTCCCATCAAGAACTCGCCCGACGGGATGTATGCCAACGACATCCCCAGACCGTTCTTAAACACCTCGCCCGCTTTCCGGGCCACCACTTGGGGAGTCAGCTTCGCGATCTGTGCCTTCAGCCGCTGCATGCCTTCATGCTGCGGTTGCAGTTGCAATAACTCTTCCACCGCCGGACGCAGCACTTCCAACTGCATCTTCGGAGTGGCGTCCTTCACGCTTTGGTTGAGAGCCTGCACCCGATCACGCTTGGTCGTCGCTTCGCTCAGCAGCCCGGCCACTTCAGCTCGAAGGCCCTCGGGGATCTGTTCCAGCAAGCTCACCGCTTGCGCGTAGTTGTGCTCCGCCATGCTCGCCTCGGCGGCGGCGCGGATCTTCTCCGACTTCGCCTGCATCTCCGCGAAGATCTTGGCGAGGTCGGGCTCGGGCTCGGATTCTGGTAGCTCAATCCCCATCGGCCTCGTGCCGATGGTCCCCTGCCTCATGGCTACATCCTCGGTTGCCGCTGAGCCTGCGTTGGTAGCTATGAGGCGTGATTCCATCGGGGCAAGCCCGATGGAGTTTGAAGCGAGCGCCGGGGCAAGCCCGGCGGAGACTGCCTGCAGCGCCGCAGCGAATTCGCGCATGCTCTGAAAGCGCTTCTCGGGATGCCGCGCCATCGCGGTGCGCAACACGGACCGCAGCGCATCCGGCACCAGCTCCATATCGAGCATCTCCGGCAGTTCGCCCGTCACCACGCAATACAACGTCCGACCCAGTGAGAACACATCGCTCCGCGCATCCGCTTTGTTCGCCGATTGCTTCTGCTCCGGAGCCATGAAGCCCGGAGTGCCCATGCCCACTCCGCTTTCTGTCTGACCCGATCTCTGAATCCGCGAGGATGCCACACGCTCCAACTGACTGCTGCCGTTGGAGGCCGCAGCACTGTCGAGACTCCGCGCCAAACCGAAGTCCGCCAGCTTCGGCAGATAGTCGTGGTTCGCTCCGCGAACCGACGTTGGTTCGCGGAGCTAACCACGGCTATCGCCACGCGGCATCAACAGGATGTTCGCCGGCTTGATGTCGCGATGAATCACGCCCCGCTCATGCGCGAACTGTAATGCTTCACACAGCCGCAGCCCGAGTTCGACGGTCTCCTCCAACGAATACAGCCGCCCGTCATCAAACGTTTGCTGCAACGTCGGACCGTCAACGTACTCCATCACCAAGAACAGCCCGTGCTTGTCGTCGCCACACTCAAACACCCGCACGATTCCCGGATGCTCCAGCGCCGCCAGAGCCCGCGCCTCGAACAAGAATCGTGATCGTCCCGCAGAGGCTTGCTCGGCAGTCTGTCCCGGCTGAGGCCGCAAACGCTTCACCGCCCGCATCTGTCCCAACAACCGATGCCGCGCTTGAAACACCTTGCCGAAGCCGCCTGAGCCCAACTCGCTGATGAGTTCGAAGGTGGCTTCCAATCCAAACACGACCTCGGTCGAAGTCTCGAAGGGACCTTCACCATCTCCCGGCGGAGAGTCGGGACCACCGGACTCGATCTTCCCCAGACTCGGCACGCGATCGCCGACCCGCGTCTCGATACTCGGGCCGTCATCTCCCGGTCTCATCCGAGGCTTCTGCGGTTGCGGATTCGCGGCGTGATACTCGGCTTGGATCGAGCCCACGAGGTCGTCGTACTCGTGCTTGGTGAGTTCGCCTTTCACCCAGCGCTCGCGCGCCAAGGCTATCAGTCGATCGGCTTCTTCTCTGGTCATGGGGTGCCCGTGATGGATGTCTCGTTGTCAGTGGTTAGCGGAATGTAGCTTTCGAAAATGTAGCCTTCATCGCTCCGCGTGAAGCCAGCCGAGCGAAGGTCGCTGCGGCTCCATTCACCGCCGCAGCGATCGTGATATTCCCGCGTCGCAGGAAATGACCTCGCTCGTAGTTAAGCCGGAATCGCCATCGGGCTTGCTAAGGCGAGCGGCGAATGAGTTTGTACCGGTACGACGGACTTGTAGTCCGTCGCAGACGAGGCTCGACGGACTACAAGTCCGTCGTACAAGAGTTCGCCGGTAGGTTCTCAACTGCCGCTCGCCTAAGGCGTGAGATGAGGCGTCCAACGGCTATGGCCTTCCTTCAATAGCTAAAGAAAAGCCGCAGCGTCCGGGC
>CAZNMS010000813.1:0-2919 GCA_964573505.1 uncultured Planctomycetaceae bacterium
ATCCGTTACGACATAGCCAAAACTCCGCTTCCTAACGGGCGCGGCTCTGCGCCCCAATGTGAGACCGAAATGAACCTCACCCGAAAGACAGAAGACCGCACGGACTGGAAGTCCATGCTACGACTTCACTACTTCGCGGCCTTCACGAAGCGACGGATGCCTTGACCGTTCGGAGCGACCGACAAGAAGTAGACCTCTCCTTTTTCGTCTTCGCCGAAAGAGAGCACTTGCACTCCCGGTGACGGGATCTCGCGATTGGCGACGACTCGGCCTTTGGCTTCGTCGTACTTCAACGCCCACATTTTCATGCTGATGTAGTCGGCGTAGACATAGAGGCCCTCAAGCTCGGGCACCTTCGATCCGCGATAGACCGTGCCGCCTGTGATCGACTTACCGATGTCATGATGATACTCCCAAATGGGGTCTGTCAGACCGGCTTGCACGTCGACTCCCTTTGCACCGAAGGGATGTAACGATTCGCGCACGCTCCAGCCGTAGTTGCCGCCAGCTTTGAAGAGATTGATTTCTTCGTAGAGGTTTTGTCCGACCTCTCCCGCCCAAAGCTGACCCGTCTTGCGGTCAAACGACATGCGCCAAACGTTGCGGAGACCGGTCGCCCATAGCTCGGGCTTTGCTCCGGCAGTCTTTAAGAACGGGTTGTCCTTCGGGATGCCGTAGTTCTTGCCGTTCTCTTTGGTGTCGACGTCCAATCGCAGCACCTTGCCGAGCAGCGTGCCGAGATTCTGGCCGTTCTCGTAAGGGTCGCCGCCTTTGCCGCCGTCTCCGTGAGTCAGATAGAGATAGCCGTCAGGACCGAACGCGATCGTTCCGCCGTCGTGATTCCAGAAGGGCTTTTCGAAGCGAATGAGTTGCTCTTCTGATGCCGGGTCAGCCTTTGTCGGGTCAGTCTTGCTCATGCGGAAGCGCGAGAGCACGTTCGCCATTTCGGCTTTGACGTCGGTGTAGAAGACGAAGAACTCGCCGTTCGTCTTGAACATCGGATGAAACGCGAGACCGAGCAGACCTTCCTCATTCATCTTGTCGACGTAGCGCACTCGATCGCGGATATCGAGCAGGATGCTCGTTGCTTGCGGAGCGTCATCGTTCTTGAAGACGTGAATGACGCCTTGCTGAGTCGGCACGACGACTCGGTTCGAACCGTCACCGAGGTGCGTCAGCAAGATCGGACGCAGCGGGTCGGGCTTGCCAGCGTCAGTGACTGCTTGCCATCCGGTCCACTTCAAGTTCGGAAAGGCAAGCTCGGTCCCGACGGCCAATGGCGAGTCATCAACTTCCCATCCGGCGATCGTCGTCGGCAGCGCGGTCAACGTGCCGGCCTTCATGTCGGGGACCAGCAGGTTGCGTCCCGAGGCATCGAGGCACGAGTCCGCTGACTGTTGAAACTTGTCGCAGATCAAGACGGGCTTCTGACCGGGACGCGGCACGCCCCAAACTTTGCCGTGCTTCCATGAGGTGACGAACAGGCGTCCGAACTTGTCCCATGTGATGCCGTCGCCGCCGTCGAAGCCTTCGCTGATCTTCTTCGCGGATTTGTCATTGAGATTGATGCGATAGAAGTCGCCGCCATTGAAGTCGACGAGCAAGAGACTCGATGCGCCGTCGAGCGCGAGTCCGTTCGGCGTCTTCAATCCGGGGATCGACTTCGCGTCCGCAAGCAGTTCGACCTTTGCCGTCTTCACGTCGATGCGATGCACGGCACCGCCGGCGTCTTTGAGGTCGCCCGAGTCACTGATGAAGAGCGTTCCTGATTCCGGCTCGACCGCGATGTCGTTCAAGAACTGCGGAGCCGGGACGATCTTGTCGGCGGCGACAAAGGTCGTCGCGTTGCCCGCGAGATCGACTTTCACAACGCGCGTTTTGTCGGTGAGGTAATAGGCATCCCTAAAGAAGACGATGCCTTTCGGGTCGTTAAGTCCGGTCGCGAGCGGCTTTGCTTTGCCGTCGACGATCAGCGTGACTTGTCCGTCACCGTCTTTGCCGAACTCGCCAATCTCAGTGACGACGATCGCGCCGTCCTTGCCGAGACAAACGGACTCGGGATTCTTGAGCCCGGTCACAATGGGCTGCGGGAGATCGGCCGCATGTGTCGCTGCGGCGAAGCTTGAGAGCACGAGGGCACTCAGCAATGGCTTCTTCATGAACACTCCTTTGAGAAGACTCGATTGGGGGGCTCGGCTGTTGAGATCTACGCAGCCGTTTGAGCTTGATGAAGCAGGGTTGACGCTTCCGACATTGGTCTCGGCGCTTTGAGTGGCGTCGGGGAATTCGTCGGAATTCAAATGCCTTCGCGCCAGTGTCTGAAGTCTGACGACCTCAGCGACGGATATGTCGGAATCGTTACAGTCTGTGACCGGATGCTCGACTCCACATTTCGAGCACATGTCCGGTCGCAAAACGGCGGGGAAGGCTATCGACCCACTTTGCGAATTCCGACTGACTCGATGCATCAGTTTGTCATGAGCACGCGATTTGTCAGGTCGCACAATGATGACAATGGTCAGCGCCGTAGATTGGGCGGTGCGGGCAGAGGCTCATGACCGAGCGGCAGCACGTGCCTTTCATCTGCTCGGTCCCGATGTTTGAACGACTGCTTCTCCGCATGCGACGCAAGCGTTGCTCATAATGTTTGGCGATCCTTAGTGTCTGCCGCCGTGCGTCGTAACCGGCATGTGCATCGGCATCACAAAGGCTGATTGGCGTCGGCGTATTTGCCGGTCTGTCGAAGCACGATGGTTAAAACCGCCGACTGCAGTGCCATCCTCAGGAGCAGTCGACGAATAACATACTGTTACGAGACAGAGTCGCCCGCGATGTCACGGCTTTTCGATTGGGTGTAACCGGCGTTCCGGCGCGGTCTCCGGCGGGCTTGTCCCGTCGGGACCAACGACTGGCAGCTAC
>CAZNMS010000814.1:0-2916 GCA_964573505.1 uncultured Planctomycetaceae bacterium
GACCTTTGAGAGTGAGCGTCTCCTGGCCCGTCGCGGCATCCCACACCTTCACCGTGTTGTCAGTGCTACCACTGACGATCCGCTTCCCATCCCGGCTAAAACTCACGCTCACCACCTCGTTCGAGTGGCCGTTTAACGTGAAATGCGGCGGACTGATGAGGCGATCAAGGTAGCCATACTCCCAACCACGCAGATCCCAACGTGTTTGATCCAATCGCTGCCGGGCGAGCACGCTGTCACCCTTCTCCAACTCTCGTTTGGCATCTGCGAATTGGTTGATATAGAGCCGTACGTTGGAGAGTTGCTCGTTCTTCTTGGCAATCTTCTCTTGTCCGACTGCCTTAATTCGTTGTTCGTTGGCGACCGTGGCCGCGACTTTGGCTTCCTTCTCAGCATCCACTGCTCGTTTCTCAGCGAGCTTCGCAATGCCACCAAACACTGCAGCGACAATGGCGACGAGCGCCACTGCGATGAGCATGCGAGAGAACGTCTTGGCTCGGCGCTTCTCCGCCGCGAGTCGTTCTGTTTGGGCTTGAAGTAGTTCGGCTTGTCGGCGTTCCTTCTCTAACCGTGCGGTTTCGACTTCATCGGCAAGGCGTTGGCGTTTGGTGAGGCTGGCTTCGAAGAACTCGCGTTCTTGGGAGGACATCCAAAGGGGCTGCCGAGCGTCTAGGCGCTCAACTGACTCCAAGCGGCCACCATCCCAGAGCATGGTGGCGTCGCGCTGCTCGGGGATCGTGGGGGCGGTGGATCGCCAGTCCCCAGCGGCGTCGCGCAGCTTATCGAGAATCCGCTTGTCGTTACGACTTGTTCTTAGCCACTCAATCAATGTGTCCCATTTGCGGATCAAGGCTTCGTGCGCGACTTCGAGGGTTTGCTGGTCTTCGTTGGTCACGATCAACCGAGCTTCAGGGCCGCTCAGGACTTTGATCACGGCGTCGACTTGCGAGTGCTCGACATTGGCGGGGTAGAGCTCGGTTAAGGTTGCTCGGCGGCGAGTGTCGCTGACTCCTTCGCCCAGCGTCGTGAGTCGCAAGAAGATGTGCTTGGCGATGTCTTGCTGCTCGGGACTGAGATTTTTCAAGGTCTCGTCGGCACGCTGCTTCAAGGCGTTGATCACTCCGCCTGTCTCGTTGTAGCCATTATCGGTCAGCCAGCCGTACTGCCGCTTGGCCCACAGTTCTTTCAACGCATGTTGCAGCAAGGGCAATGAACCTCGTTGGTCTTCGACATCCTTCAAAATCCGAGCGACCAAGCCCTTCTCGAACATCGCCTTCACATGCTGAGCCGGTTGCACGATCACCGTGCGCAGGGCCTCGTGACTCATCTCTCCCAAGAGCAATTGATTGGCGACTAAAGGCACCAGCACCGGCAAGCTCAGGCAGCAGTGGAAGAAGTCGGCTCGCAACGTCGCCACGATGCGAAAACGCTTGTGGTCCGTGAACTTCGCCAATGCCGAAAGCAGCTTCACGAATTGCTCGGCTTCGGACTGGCGAGCCTTGCTGTTGTCGCTGGTCTGCTCGGTGTCGCGAGTGGCCTGCGTGAAGAGTTCTTCAAACTGGTCGATAACTAACAGAACGTGCTGACCTTCGGTCCGGAAGCGGCTCTGCAAGATCGTCAGCAAGCCGCTGTCATCGGTGCTGAGCCGTTTGACGAAGGGCTCTTTCAAGTCTTCGCGAACCATTCCGTCTAAGAACTCAGTCGGCACCGCTTCGACAAGTTGTTGGGCCAACGCATCGATCGGCTTCGAGCCGGGTAACACCGTGATGATGGTGGTGCGATCGACGAGCACCGGCCTCGTCGCCCGTGCCAAAGTGGTGCGAAGTCCGGCTCGAACCAACGACGACTTACCGCTGCCCGAACCGCCCATCACCGTCGTGAAAGGCCATTTCTCCAAGCAGCCACAGAGTTCGACGATCTGCTCATCGCGACCGAAGTAGAACTCGGAATGAATGCCCTCGAAGCGTTCCAGTCCGCGATAGGGCTCGGCTTTGGGAACGAGCGGATCACTGCCATCACCGATGCGAGGAGCCTCGCCATGAATGAGCGCCACTAACTTCTCGAACGCAGGACCGTCATCAAGGCCGGCCCTGAAGTCGACCCAGTTGTATTGGCCGAGAAATCCCGTCAGTTCGGGCGGAGTTTGAAGCGGCGTGTTGCTATTGCGCGCATTCGGTACGACGGTCGGCGCTGAGCCCGTAGTCTCAGCATTCGGAGAATGAGGCGGCAGCAGCACCGGAATGATCCGGCACTTATCCGGAGTACGCGATTCCCGATTGATGAGTAATTGTTTTTCCTTCTTGTGAATCGGTCCTTCACCGCGTTCGCCGATGAAGACCAACGCGACCTCGGTTTCCTTGAGGACTTCTTCAAGCTGACTCATCCATGTGTCAGTCGAACGAAAGTCGTCCTTATCAAGCCAGCAAGGCACAGGACGCGCTCCGTTCTCCAAGAGCTGCTGCACCTTGATAACGAGGTCTTTCTCTTCGCTGTTGTGTGAGAGGAAGACGCGAGGAAGTGTTGGGGCGGGTTGTGAGTCGGGCATGTTGCATGAATCTCTGAAGTGACAGGCGAAGCTCGCAGCGGCCAATGGGTAAGACGCATTACATCGTGAGATGATTGGATAAAGTCATCAAATCTCAAGAGCACAGGCTGCAACGGAGCGCCCAAGAATCGGGGCCATCCATCAACCTGACAAGCATCCTCTCGCATTCAGTCTCGGTAGGTTCATTGCGCAATCGAGACGTAGCTTGACTCTCTGAGTCGAGCCTGTGTTTGAAGAGTGCTCGACTCGGAGAGGCTGTGAATTAAACGCCCCCGAACTTGCGTCGGGGCTTCAACGGCTTTTGCGCTACTTCGAATACTGGAAAGTTCGAGTAGCGCAGAAGCCGCTAAACCACTGGGACAAGCCCAGGG
>CAZNMS010000815.1:0-2913 GCA_964573505.1 uncultured Planctomycetaceae bacterium
CGTAGCTGAGAGTCTTGCCTCTATGAGCAGATAGTCGCCGCGCTCGTTTAACCGCGTGCCCATCGGGCCGCGCTTTTCGCGAGTAAGAGCTGTTACATGACGAGAGCCGGAACAGCAGAAGCCGGCGTCGTACTACGCTTTCTCGATTTCTTGTCGGCTTGCTCAGTGTGGTGCGACGCTCCGCGTCGCGACTTCCGACGCGGAGCGTCGGACCACAATGGTTGCTGCTTTGCCGCTCTCGTTTAGCTGCGTGCCCATCGGGCCGCGCTTTTCGCGAGTAAGAGCCGTTACATGACGAGAGCCGGAACAGCAGAAGCCGGCGTGCTTTTGACTGCCCGCTCATCCGTGCGGCGTTCTGCGCGAGTAAGACTCGTTACATCACTCAAGCCGGAAAAACGCACGCCGATGGCGATGCGGTTAAACGAGAAGAGTCAGCATCGCTCGAAGCCACTCATCGCATCGATCTACGACGCGCCATCGAACTCTTTCTGATTGCGATAGCACTCGATCGCGATGTGAATCGACTCATACGGCACTTCGGCATTCAGGCGATCGAAGATGGGTTTGAGAGCCTCATGTCCAATCTCTGCGGCGATTTGATTGATGCGTGCGGCTACGTCGGCTCCGATCCATGGCGACGCGTCGAGAATGGCGGCATGCCGGATGTACTCGCAGAGATAACCGACGCACGTTGAACGCGCTCGCGATGTTGCATTCATCGCCTCTTCGATCGTCTTACCGTCGGCAAACATCTGCAGAGCAAGCGCCTTTGCAGGAACCGTCGCCGGCGCAGAGGTTCGAGATGCCGTGCGGGTTGAAGTGCTTTCGCGGCGCGAGTTGCTTTCCTGCGGCCAGTTGTCGAGCGGCAACTTTGCCGTCTCGCAGTAGTCACGAATCGTGCTCAGCAACGCTTCGCCGTAGTCCTGCAATCGCTTCTCACCGACGCCTTTAATCTGAGCGAGACCATCAAGCCTCGACGGACGAAAGCGAGTCATGTCGCGGAGCGTTTCGTCGGTGAAGATGACATAGGCCGGCACGTCATGCTCGATCGCGAGATCGTGCCGAGTGATACGCAGTTCGTCGAACAGCGCGCGGTCGACGCCTTCCCAACTTGCAGCAACCTTTGCGGCGCGCGACTTATTGCGTTCGGTCACCGATGTGTCGGTCGGCTTCATCAAACGCGGAGTGATTTCACCTTTGATCAACTGCCATCCGCGTTGCGTGATCTCGAGCAAGTTGTACTCGCCGCTGCGCACGAGGAATTCTTGTGACACCAATTGCTCGATCCATTCGCGGATCGTTGCTTGAGCTTCGTCTTTCAGCAGGCCGTAAGTCGTGAGTTTGTCGTGCCCGTGCTTCAGCACCTGCTCGGCCTTCGAACCTTTCAGGACGAGCATCGTGTGCTCGACCCCGAACCTCTGATCCTGTCGATAAACGCTCGACAGAATCTTCTGTCCGATGATCAATGGGTTCTCGACAAAGTTCAATTCCTGCATGCAGAGGTCGCAGGCGCCGCAGTTCTCTTTGTCGTACTCCTGTCCGAAATAACTGACGAGCTTGCGATGTCGGCAGACGATGCCGCTCGCGTAGTCGGCCATTGCTTGCAGCGAACGCATCGCCGGGCCGCGACTCTCATTCGAGCCCTCTTCGACCGTTCGCTTCCAGCGCATGAAGTCCTGCATCGAATAGATCAAGCAGCACTCCGCGAGCAGACCGTCGCGTCCGCCGCGTCCGCTTTCTTGCTGATAGTTTTCGAGCGACTTCGGCATGCCGATATGAATGACGAACCGCACGTTCGATTTGTCGATGCCCATTCCGAACGCGACCGTCGCGACGATGATGTCGACGGACTCCGAGATGAACGACTCTTGATTCTCGCGCCGGCTGTAATCGTCCATACCCGCGTGATACGGCAACGCTTTGTAGCCGAGAGCATTGAGCATCGCGGCGACTTCTTCAGTCTCGCGCCGCGACGTGCAATAAATAATACCCGACTCGTTGCGATGCCGGTCGATGATGCTCTGAATCTGCTCGCTGACGTTGTCTCGTCGGTCCGCTCGATAGACGAGATTCGGACGATCGAACGAGCCGACGAGCACTTCAGGATCACGCAGCTTGAGTTGCCGCGCGATGTCGCGTCGCACTTGATCCGTCGCCGTTGCCGTAAAGGCATGAATGCCGACTTGCGGGAACTGCTCGCGCAGCACGTTGAGCTGCCGGTACTCGACGCGGAAGTCGTGACCCCATTCGCTAATGCAGTGCGCTTCGTCGATCGCGATGAAGCGGACATTGCACTCGCGCAAGAACTCGATCGTCTTGTCCTGCACGAGCCGCTCGGGCGAGATGTAAAGCAGCTTCAATCGCCCGGAGCGAACGTCATTCGCGACATTGGCTCGCTCACTCGCCGACTGCGTGCTGTTGATGAATGCCGCCGGCACGCCGCATGTCTTCAGCCCGTCCACTTGATCCTTCATGAGCGCGATCAGTGGCGAGACAATAATCGCAAGCCCGTCCGAGCAGACCGCCGGCACTTGATAGCACAGCGACTTACCCCCGCCCGTCGGCAGCACGACGACCGAGTCACGATTCGTGAGGACGCAATGCATCGACTCCGCCTGCAACGGACGGAACGACTCGTAGCCCCAATAGCGATTGAGAGCTTCAAGGAGTTGCGATTGATGTTCGGTAGAAAGCGGCATGCGAGCGACAAGACCTTACGCGGCGAAGCCGCAATGAAGAGGCTGCTCGACTCCGCGAGTCGAGCTACGAAATAGAGCCCGTAGCATGGACTTCCAGTCCGTGCTGAGCCGCAGTCGAACGAGTTCGCACGATCGAAAAGACACACCGGCGAAGAAGGAGCAGCACGGACTGGAAGTCCATGCTAGTGCGCTTCCAAGTGGATTGAATTAGCGA
>CAZNMS010000816.1:0-2897 GCA_964573505.1 uncultured Planctomycetaceae bacterium
ACGAGATGCTCCCCCATTTCCGGCTCCGCCAACTCCCGCCGCCGACAAGCCGCCGCCACAGCGACAGCATCCCTCACCTGCGTCTGCACGCGAACAATGTGTGACACGATTCATCTCCTTACAGAGGTTGAAAACGAAAAAGCCGCAGTGGTTCAGATCAACGCACTGCGGCCTCAAGCTTTGGTTGTGTGTAAGTGAAAGTACTCCGAATACTGCTCAACTCGCGATGGATTCGTTCGGTCTGTTGGGATCTCCATCGTCAGCAAAAGACATGTCTTCCGCCGCTATGTCGGGTACGGCCTGCTCCGTTACGTCAATCGTCTTCGATCGCATTGGATCGGTCTTGATCGGAAGAGTCGCTCTGCGATTGCGGCCATCTGGCATCTCCAACCCTTGTTGGTCATGCCACGCCTGCAAAGCCTTTGTGGCTGTTGATCGGTCTGTACCGAGTTCGCTAGCGATTTGATGGATGAGCATGCCTTTTTCAAAGAGGTTGATCGCAGGGTCGATCAGACGCTCAAACTTTGCTGCCCGATCGAGGTTCAAACGCGCCCGGCGAGCATTACCGTCCTCCAACGTGATTCCTCGTTGCTTGGCCGCAGACTTCAAGATCTTCGTCAGCCTGCTGGGGTCGCAACCCAGTCGGACCGCGATGTCCTTCAGACAGATTCCCTGTCCATAAAGCTCCAGAGCCTCATCGCCCTGCACTTCGCGTTTCAATCGGTCGCGAAATTCCAAGACGATGACGTCTGCGTCGGTCGCATCGCACAGAGAGTTCGGAGGAGACTGCCAGTTGGTTATGAGCTGTGACATCCGATTGGGCGGCAGCCGCAACGTGCCGCGCAGCATCTTTCGTTTCCGATCTTCAATCGGCACTTCTTCAACCGTGATGGGACCATCCAAAAGTTCCAAGAGTGCCTCACGAGCACGGCGCGGTTCTGCGTGTAAGGATTGCTCCAGGCGCCCTAATTGCTCGCGAATCCATTCCGGCGTCGGCGGATCGATCGGAATCTGCGGCGCGGAATCCAGTTCCTTGAGTCGCCGCTCGAGCTTTTCCTTTTCGCGTCGCCGCGACTTGAGTCGCTCGCGAATTTCATCCGTGTCGCCGTCATCGCCTTCAAGCAGATCGAGCAGCTTGGCGACCTTGCGATCGAGCTGCTCAAGGTGTTGCTTTAGCTGTGGCGTCTCATCGCGCTGTCGGAGATCAGGATCAGTCCACGCTTCGAGAGTTGCCTCAACGACCGCCTGAAACCATTGCTCGTCGGCCAGGATGCGCTGACTGATCGCTCCAACAATCATGCGTTCGGCACGCTCTTGATTGAGTGTCGTGCGGCATGAGCAAATGCCGTTACGGCTATTGGGACAGAACAGATTTCGTCCAAAGGCTCCACCGACATAGAAGAGCGCTCCGCAAGACCCACATCGAATCAATCCCGACAACATCTTCGGCCCGCGGAGTCCTTGCTTGGCTCCACCCAACTTCCCGTTGGATTGCCGCATAGCTTCGACGCGAGCATTGTTCAGTTCGAGCAGCTCTTGGGCTTTCGCGTAGGTCTCGTCGTCGATGATTCGCAGCTCGGGACGATGTCGGAGCCATTGCGAGAACTCCGACTCACCCCGCAATTCTTGACGCGTCTTACCAGTGGTCGGATCGCGTCGTGTCCGCTTCTTGCCCCACGGCCATACGCCGATGTATTTAACATTACGCAATAAGCGAATGAGGCACGGTCGAGTCCATCCTGATGTCGATGCTCGATGGTTCTTCGGTATCTTCAGACGGTTCAATTCCCGGAGAATCTCCGAGAGGTTCTTACGGTCCTCGACAAACCATCGAAACACGTTTCGGACGACATCCGCGTACTCTGGATGCAGGCGATAGACCATGCGCGGTTTGGCGTTTCGGCCTCGTCCAACAATCTCGCCGCCCGGTGAGGGCACAGTCTGGTAGCCGAACGGGTAATCGCCGACTGAGAATCCCGCGAGTACTGCCCCAGCCTGCCCCTTGAACACATTCGCCGAGAGATCGCGGATAAACATCTCGTGGTGGAGACACAGCACGGTGGCCATTGTCTCCCATCCGAGTTGGTTTGAATCGATCCCTTCGCTCACGCTGATAAACCGCACGCCAAAGCTATGCACGAGGGTCTTTAGGATCGGCATCGAGATCACCGACTCTCGCGCCAGCCGACTCAAGTTGTGAAAAAAGACAACTTGAAACTCCTTGCGTTTGGCCGCCTCAAGCATGCGGTCGAGGCCATCACGCTTCCGCACCGTCCCCGAGATCGCTTCATCGACAAACTGGAACTCTGCCGGAATGTGAAAGTCGTGAGCGAGCGCTTTCTCAGCACAGATCCGCTGCTGATCGACAATGCTGCTTTCAGCCTGATTGTCAGAGCTGTAGCGTGAGTAACAAGCCGCCAGAGGCCGCAGGTCTTCAACGTCATTCTCGTCTTCACCGAAGCAAGCGTCCGCAGGGGTTGGCTGAGTCCGCTGTGCTGAAACTGAGCTGAAGCCAACGCCACCCGCCCCCAAATAACCGGAAACACCCCGAGGCATTCGAGAGTTGGCAACTTGGCCCGCCGCAACACCTTGCGTCGTAACTCCAGACTCTTCAGGATGTTGCGAAACCGCCCCCAGAAGAATCCCTCTCTCTCCGCTTTTTGATGTTGCTGACTGCCGCAACTTATTGCCTTGCAATGAGTTGCGGCTTTTTCTTTGGCCGCGAGCAGCCGGGTTGGTGCATGTTTGGTGCACCGAAAGGTTTGCACGATGGCTTCGCAAAAAAGGTCTGCCCGCACAGCAAAGGGACGCCAGCGGTGGCCTGATGAAACTTTTAACTCGTGGCGGAGTTTTTCGTTGCGCGGCGGTGGGCCAGTGTGATGGCTCGGCGGCGGCTT
>CAZNMS010000817.1:0-2892 GCA_964573505.1 uncultured Planctomycetaceae bacterium
AGCCGCAGCCGAGACCTGACTACGCTCATGCCGACATCGGCATCGTGTGCGCATTGCCGCTTGAGCTAGAGCCGTTTCTCAAACGCTGTCAGAAGGTCGCGACTTACAGTGGCGGCGACTTCACGTTCAAAGGCGGTCGGTATGACGGCATCCGCATTGCGGTCGTTGAATGTGGCATGGGCTATGCGCGGGCAAGGCGTGCGACTGAGGCGTTGATTGAAGGCCACTCACCGAGTTGGCTGCTGAGCTGCGGGTTCTCAGGAGCGTTGTTGCCCGAGATGAAGCTCGGGCAGATCGTGATGGCGAATGAGATTGTCGATCAGCACGGTCAGCAGTTCGCGATCGACCTAAAGGCGACGACGAACGAAGCGCAGGGGCTCTATGTCGGTCGCATTCTGACCGCTGATGAGATCGTGCGGACTGTCGCCGAGAAGCAGGCGTTGCATGAGAAGCTCGGCGCGATTGCGGTTGATCTTGAAAGCCTTGCTGTAGCGCAGGTCGCGCGCGAGCGACGCGTTCGCTTTATGGGCATTCGAGCCATCAGCGACGACATGTCAGCAGACTTACCGAGCGAAGTGCTTTCGGTGATGGGCGGCAGTGGAGCGGTGCGTGTCGGAGCGGTCATTGGCGCGTTGTGGAAACGACCGGGCAGCATGAAAGACATGCTCAAGCTGCGCGATCACGCTGAGGTTGCAGCAAAGAGTCTCGCGACGTTCCTTGATGGCGTCGTGCATCAGTTGCACGCTGCCTCGCAGCCGAAGTCCGCTCCGTCCGCAGAGGCGTCCTCCGGTCAGTAAAGCCGCTTCGCAATTCAACATTCCTGACACAAACGGATTCGATGGGCGCGCTCTCCACTGACCCCGCGTCAGTTGTGAGTCTTCTTAATCTTAATCGTACTCTTAATCTTAATCCGTCTTTCGCAGACTCGTCGGTCGGAGGCTGAGGCTCGCAAGTTCGACAGCGCCAAGTCCTTCGCTCGTTTAACCGCGTGGCCAACGGCCCGCGCTGCTCGGTGTCAAGCTCTCGTTCCGACAACAAACGATCGGCAAATTCAGCTTCCAATGTGCCTGTTTTGCAGCAAATCAGGCAAGTTGGAAGGCTGGCTTGAGATCGGCGACTGTTTGTTGGCGGAGCGTGAGTTTGAATCCGCAAAGCGCGGCCCGTTGGGCACGCGGTTAAACGAAATGCTGAACATGGCGCTGTCCAGCTAGCCAATGAATCGTTGCTCTCGGCAAGTCGATTGGGTCAGCAACTTTCAGTCTCTCAGTCCTCAGTAAGGTCAGCTCTATGTCGATCGTGACAATTACAGATCGCAGCTCCGGTTCTTTTGCCCGCATTGCGGTTGATCGCGGCTTCAACTGCTACGAGTTCAAAGCCGTCGTCGGTGCTCGCACGGTTGATGTGCTCGATGCTGTCCCGGACTTCGAGAGCGGGGCAGGGCGGCCGAGCGGCAACGGGATTCCGATCTTGTTCCCTTATCCCAATCGCATCACGAGCGGTCGCTATTCATGGGCGGGTAATAATTATGTCCTGCGGCCCGAGACGGTGATGTTCGACAACACCGGCAATGCGATTCACGGTCTGTGCGTCGAGCGTCCCTGGCGCGTTATCGAGCAGACCGAGTCCTCTGCGACGGGCGAGTTTTGGCTGAGCAAAGATGCTCCGGATCGACTCGGCTGCTGGCCGGCGGATTGTGTGATTCGCATCAAGTACTCGGTGCTCGGTGCGAAGCTGCGAGCGGACATCGAGATTCACAATCCCGACTCGAAGCCGCTGCCGTTTGGCTTCGGGACGCATCCTTACTTCAAGGTGCCGCTCGGTGCTGACTCGCAGCCGCAGCAGTGCGTCGTTCGTGCTCCGGCGAAGGATTTATGGGACATCAACGACTGCTTGCCGAGCGGTCGTCGGCTGCCACTTTCGAGCGATCTTGATCTCGCGCACGGGCAGCGTTTTGGAGTGCGTCCCTTCGACAACGGTTTCGGCGTCGAACCCGCCGCAGAGTTGTGTTGCTCGCTGACCGATGAAGCCGCCGGTCTCGTTGTGAAGCAGAAAACTCCCGGCCATTACCCCGAGCTCGTCATCTACACTCCGCCGAATCGCAACTCGATCTGCTTCGAGCCCTACACCTGTATGACCGACGCCATCAATCTCGAGGCGCGAGGCATCAAAGCCGGATGGCAAGTCCTCGCTCCGGGGGCGTCGTTCGAAAGCTGGATCGACATCGAAGCTGAGTAGAGCGATCGCTTGACGCTCAATGGCTAAGAAGACGCCGGTGAGCAACGTCGCGTGTTCGTAGCATGGACGCCTACGTCCGTGCTGCGTCGCTGTCGGACGTAGGCGTCTGATCTACGCGACGACAAATCGGGGCACGGTTCATTTCGGTCTCTCATTGGGTTGAAGAGCCGCGCCCGTTAGGAAGCTGTATTCTGGCTATTTCGTAACGGATTCCGCTTCCTGACGGGCGCGGCTCTGCAACCTCACTCTGAACCATGTCCAAATCGGGACGGCATTCCTCGACTG
Organism: uncultured Planctomycetaceae bacterium; assembly: GCA_964573505.1. GTDB lineage: Bacteria > Planctomycetota > Planctomycetia > Planctomycetales > Planctomycetaceae > AM-0621. Next base: position 2,521 of record CAZNMS010000817.1, read on the forward strand.
TTACGAAGACTGGCACCGCGAGCATCTCAGAGAAAGTACGACGGACTTGTAGTCCGTCGATCTGCTGCTGCCGCTGCTGCGACGGACTACAAGTCCGTCGTACAAAGATGCGCACGGCGCGCTGTCGTTACGCAGGACGTATTCGAAGCTCCTATTTGCCGAGCACACTCCGGGCGCTGTTCGTTCTCAAAGTCGCGAGCGGCGCAGCAGCACAGAGAGCCCGTAGGTCTCTTCAAACAGCGAGACCGACTGCTTCAACGCGACTTGTTCGAGCGAGACGTCATCAAGGCCGGGGATCGAAAGCACGAGTCGGTCCGGCTGCAACGAGCACGAGAACTCTTTGATGCGCTGGCTGTAAGAGCGGTCGAGCGA
>CAZNMS010000818.1:0-2883 GCA_964573505.1 uncultured Planctomycetaceae bacterium
GGTGATGAATCACCGCACTCCAAGAAGCGGCACCCGAGTTCCCAACTCACACAGGTTCGCAATGCCGAGCCGAGCAACTGACGGGACGCTCATAAGACTGAGTGCAAACGGCCGTCATAGTCAGTGAGGCCGTACTCGGTCGCTGTTCAAGAACCGAAGTCGCATTGGCCAATCAGGGACGGGCGACCGATGACTTCGCGGTGTCGTCGCACGATTGACTTGCCCACGCAGCGGAGTTCTCGAACGACGCTTCCGAGCGACACTAGACTGTTTCAAGAACTCGTTGCTTCGGCGGTTCCGCAACTGCGAATCAGCCAGTCTTTAATTGGCGATTGATCAGCGGTCATCAGCAGGTTGCAAGCGGCGCATTCAGCCGTTGCTGTTGACTCTGAAATTGAGTCGCTACCGTCCGCCGCCTTTCGGGCGATCGACCTCTTTCTGGCGCGTTCTTCTCACTGCTTGCACACTCATGACCATCCAAAAACTGCTCGTCGCTAATCGTTCGGAAATCGCAATCCGAGTTCTTCGTTCTGCTTTCGAATTGGGCATTCGCACGGTTGCGATTTATGCCCATGAAGACCGCTTCGCTTTGCATCGCTTTAAGGCAGATGAGGCTTATCAGGTCGGCAAGCCCGGCGAGCCCATTAAGTCGTATCTCGATATCGCGTCCATCATCGCGATCGCCAAGAAGGCCGAAGTCGACGCTATTCATCCGGGGTATGGATTCCTGTCAGAGAATCCGGCGTTCGCTCAGGCTTGTAAGGATGCTGGGATCACCTTCATCGGACCCAGTGTCGAGATCCTGCATAAGCTCGGCGACAAGACCGAGGCGCGGGAGATTGCTCATCAGGCCAAAGTTCCGATCCTCGGCGGTTCGGCGGGAGCGATCAAAGATGTCAACGATGGCATTGCGACGGCGAAGCAGCTCGGGTTTCCGGTCATTCTCAAAGCGGCTCATGGTGGCGGCGGTCGCGGCATGCGCGTCGTCAAGACTGAGGCAGAGTTCATTCCGAACTTCGAGCAAGCTCAGCGCGAGTCGCTGACGGCGTTCGGTAGCCCGGACATCTTCGTTGAGAAGTTCATTTCAAGAGCACGGCACATTGAGGTGCAGTTGCTCGGCGACTTGCATGGCAATCTCGTGCATCTGTTTGAGCGCGATTGCTCGGTGCAGCGACGCCATCAAAAAGTCGTCGAGATCGCGCCGGCTCCGAATCTCGATCGCAAGGTTCGGGATGCTCTGTGCGATGCCGCGATCAAGATCGGTAAGCAAGTCGGGTACTCGCACGCGGGCACCGTCGAGTTTCTCGTCGATGCTGACACCAATCAGTACTACTTCATCGAGGTCAATCCGCGCATTCAGGTCGAGCACACCGTGACGGAAGAAGTCACCGGCATCGACATCGTGAAAGCTCAGATCCTCGTGTCGCAGGGTGAGTTGCTGAGCAATCCCGAGATTGGGCTCGAGTCGCAAGACAAGGTCGCGACGACGGGCTTCGCGGTTCAATGCCGCGTGACGACCGAAGATCCGACGAACAACTTTCTTCCGGACTATGGCCGCATCACTCACTACCGCTCGGCGAGCGGCATGGGCGTGCGACTCGATGCCGGTTCGGCGTTCTCGGGCGCGGTCGTGTATCCGTTTTATGACTCGCTGCTCGTGAAGGTGTCAGCCCGCGGTCGACGTTGGATTGATGCTGTGCGGCGCATGGAGCGCTGCCTCGCTGAGTTCCGAGTGCGCGGCGTCAAAACGAATATCCCGTTCTTGCTCAAACTGCTGAAGCATCCGCAGTTCGTTGCCGGTGACTGCACGACGCGGTTCATCGACGAGAACCCCGAACTCACGAAGATCACGCCGCGACAAAATCGCGCCCAAAAACTGCTGTCGTTCATTGGTGATGTGATTGTGAATGGCAATCCGTTGGTTGCGGGTCGTCCTGCCGCGACTCGACGTACTCCGGCTCCGATCCCGGCTTACGACTCAACGGCTGCTCGTCCCGAAGGCACGCGCGATCTGCTGATCAAGCTCGGGCCAAAGGGATTTGCCGACTGGGTTCGAGATCAAAAGCGCTTGCTCATCACCGACACGACGATGCGCGACGCGCATCAATCGCTGCTCGCGACCCGCATGCGCACGAAGGATCTCGTCAACATCAGCGAAGCGTATTCGCGACTCACGCCGCAGATGTTCTCGCTCGAAAACTGGGGCGGAGCGACCTTCGATACGTCGATGCGGTTCCTCAAAGAGTGCCCGTGGGGACGACTCGCCAAGATGCGCGAGAAGGCTCCGAACATCCTCTTCCAAATGCTGCTGCGAGCTTCAAACGCCGTCGGCTACACAAACTATCCCGACAACGTCGTGCGCGAGTTCGTGAAGGAAGCGGTCTCAGCGGGCATGGATGTGTTCCGTATTTTCGACGCACTCAATTGGGTGCCGAACATGCGCGTCGCGATGGAGTCGGTGCTTGAGACCGGCGGCATCTGCGAACCGGCCATCTGCTACACCGGCGACATCCTCAACCCGAACCGTCCGAAGTACGACCTCAAGTACTATGTCGAGCTCGCCAAAGAGCTTGAAAAGATGGGTGCGCACATTCTCGCGATTAAGGACATGGCGGGACTGCTCAAGCCGTCGGCCGCGCGAGTGCTCGTCAAAGCGTTGAAGGAAGAGATCGGCATTCCGATTCACCTTCACACGCACGACACCGCTGGCATTCAAGCGGCATCGATCTTGGCCGCAGCTGAAGTCGGGCTCGATATCGCCGATGCCGCGATGGCTCCGTTCTCCGGCGGTACGTCGCAGGTCAATCTCAACACGTTGAGTGAAGCACTGCGCTTCACCGATCGTCCGACGGGGCTCGACTCCGAGCATCTCGATTCGCTCGC
>CAZNMS010000819.1:0-2879 GCA_964573505.1 uncultured Planctomycetaceae bacterium
CCATCCCGAGCCTCAGCGGGATGAGGTTCTCAAACAAGGTCCGAGAACGCCGTCAAGATTCGGCGCGGAGAAAGCGTCAAAGGCGGATCGGAGAGATCGAGCTACTGGATCGTTGCCATGCACTGAGTTCCCGACTCACACAGGATCGCAACGCCGCACTGAGCTGGTGTAGGAGAACCTACATCAGCCTTACTTCGCCGCGAGCTCGCCCAGCAGCGTCTTCTCTTTCACGTTCCAAACCTGCACCTTGCCGGTGTAGTCGCCGACGATCAGGCGCTCTCCGTCGTGAGTGAAGACCGCTCGTGTTGGCAGGTCGCTGAAGGCTTCGACGGTGTATTTCACGCTACCATCGGTGCCCCAGATCTTGGCGCTGCGATCTCGTCCGACCGTCGCGAGCGCTCCGTTGCGAGCGTACTCAACGCCGGTTGCTCCCAATGACTTGCCGCGCGGCGGAGCGATCTTCGCGGCGTTGTTGGCTGACGTTGCTGCGAGCGTGCGAGTCGGGAATCCGTCTTCCGCGTACCACAAAATCACGCGGCCGTCTTCGCTCGATGACGCCAGCATCTGCGAGTCCGCGCGCCATGAGAGTCCCGTGATGCAGTCCTTGTGATCGCCGAGCGTGAAGACGATGCCGCCGGTCTCGGCCTCCCACACAAACACGCCGCCGTTGCGATCACCGCTCGCGAGGTACTCGCCATTGGGGCTGAACTCGATCGACGTCACCCAGTCGGTGTGCTTCTTGATCTTCGCTTTCAACTCGCCGGTCTTCGTATCGAAGATCTTCACGAGCTTTGCCGGTCCTCCGAGAGCGACCAACTTGTGATCGGGACTGATATCCGCACCGAGCACGCTGTCGGACTCATCGCCAATCGTCTGCAAGCGCTGACCGGTCATCACATCGAAGAGCACGACCTTACCCGAGTCCGCTCCATGTCCGCCGCCGGCGAGCAAGATCTTGCCATTGCGGCTGAACTTCAGGACGTGCGGAATGCGTTCGGGGAACGGCAGCATGCCAATGAGTTGCAAGGTCTCGGTGTTGTAGAGCGAGATCCGCTCGTGCCCGGCAACTGCCACCAGCGGCGCCCACGGAGACGCCGCCATCGCCGTCACGGGATGAGGCCGCGACGTCTTCGGCAACTCGACCAATGGCAGCTTCTCGGGCATCGGCACCGGCCCGTCAGGCTTGCCGCCTGTAACCGCTGCTACATCCAATTCGACTTTGCGACTGCTGAGCTTCGCCGCGCTAGCCGCCGTCTCAGGAGCCCCCGCTTCGATCCAGCGCTTCACGAGCATGATCTCCGCATCGGGCAACTTCGGCTGCTTCGACGGCATGAAGGGCTCGTCGATATGCGCGATGACCTTATAGAGCAGACTCTGATCGGGACTGCCCGGCTGTACGGCCTCACCGCTCGCCCCGCCCTGCATGAGCGTCGCATAGGTCATGACATTGAAGTCCGACGTCGCCTTGTCGGGATTATGACAGTTGCCGCAATGCTTCCTCAGCAACGGAGCAACATGGTCTTTATAGGTCAGCACTTCCTTAGTGCCCTTCGGAGTCTTATCCGCATCGCCCTTCTTCTCTTGAGCCAACGCAGTCGAAGCACACAGCAAAACAAGAACAGCAATTCGAATTAGCATGATGAGTCCTGCCAAGAAAATCGGTTGGTTCAAGTAGAAGTCAATTTCTGCAGATGCACCTTTCCGCCGGGCGCAATCTGCATTGTGAGTTCATGGTCGCGTAATAGTTTCATGCCGACGAGTGGGGTCATCGCGGCCAATTCGGCTTCGACCCTTCGTTCAATACCGTCCCAGATGAGCCGAGCTTGATAGACGTCAAACATCGGCTGCGTGCCATCGCCCAGAATCATCCTCTGACGACCGAGCCACTGAAGCCCCATGTTTCGAATTGTCTGCGGAGGCAGCGTCAACTCACCGGCAAACCCAGTATCGATCACGGCAGTCACAACATGTTGCGCTCCGACGGCGTCAATCAAGGTGATAGGGATCGTTGCTTCGGATTGCTGATTTACTTCACCGCTAATCATCGCATTGCTCCCGCTGTCGCAATGCCTAAGCGATGAACCGCACCTTGCCCGACTCGCACAAACCAGATGGGCGCTTCGGGATACCGATCTCGCAAACGTGTCGCCGCTTCGATTGTCTCGTCGGCTACTTCATAGGCGCCTGAGTCGACATCAATCGCAACGACACGGCCAAAGTCGGAGCGTTCTAGCATCGGACGAAGTTGCTCGTAGATCTCTGTGCCGAGTCGGCCATGCGTCTCGGGATCAATTTGAAGTGGGCTCGGCATGAAGGGCTCCTGACGGTGATGCGTTGGTGACATCTGGCTTAACGCATGCCATTCGTTTTCAAGGCATCACGTTTCTCACGAATGAACTTCATATGATGAGGGATGTGGTTGATCGCTCGCTGAATCCATTGTTCGAGCGTCAGCACTCCCGCTTCGTTGTGAGTTCCGATGCGGCTCAGTGCTGCGGCGGGCAGGCTGCGGATGGTTCTGGCGGTTGAGGCACGCACGGCTTCGACGACGGCTAATTCTTCTTCGAGGTCTCGATCGTGATAGCCGAGGTGCAACGCGAAGAGACTTTCGTCCGCTCCCAAAATGGTCGGGTTGTCGTGCGAGGCCACTCGTTTGATGCGATCAGCCATGACCGTCTCGAAGTCCGCGATGTGAGCGACGACTTCGAGTGTGCTCCACTTGCCAGCAATCGGTCGCGCGATGAGTTGCTCGCGCGTCATGCCCGCAACAGCCGCTCGCAGTTCAGCAGCACCGGCGAGGTAGGCATCAGCAAGTTCAACGACGCTCATGTCGAATCTTTCCTGGAGTGCTCCGGCTCGACGGAGCCCTCCGACTTGGC
>CAZNMS010000820.1:0-2870 GCA_964573505.1 uncultured Planctomycetaceae bacterium
ATGCCGAGTTGCTATTCAGCATCCGCCGCTCGGCGTTTTGTTTTCGAATGTGAGGAGCTTCTCGTGACGTTTGCTGTTGGTTTGCCGGTGCTGTCTCTGCTTGCGGAGGCCGAGCATGTGAATCTCGGAGTGGAATTGGGGCTATGGACGCTGATCCCGTTTGCGGCATTGTTGCTGTGCATTGCGGTGCTGCCGCTGCTCGCCGGGCATTGGTGGGAGCACAACAAGAACAAAGGGATCATCTCAGCGGTCTGCGCGGTACCGATCGCGATCTACTTCGTGACGAGTTTCGGAACGACCGGCATTCATAACCTCATCGAGAAGGGCGAAGAGTACCTCTCGTTTATGGTGCTGCTGACGTCGCTCTTTGTGATTACCGGCGGCATCTACATTCGCGGTTCGTTGAAGGGCAGTCCGACCGCCAATACCGGGATTCTCGCGCTGGGTGGGGTGCTTGCGAATCTGATCGGCACGACAGGCGCGTCGGTGCTGCTGATCCGACCGTTGCTGCGAGCGAATCAAACTCGGACGCGCGTCGCGCATGTCGTCGTCTTCTTCATCTTTGTGGTCTCGAACTGCGGCGGCTTGCTAACGCCGCTCGGTGACCCGCCGTTGTTTCTCGGCTATCTGAAGGGCGTGCCGTTCGAATGGACGCTCAGCTTGCTGCCGCAATGGGCGGTCTCGAACGCGATCTTGTTGGTGATCTTCAACATTTGGGACCGCATTGCCGTTGCTCGCGAATTGAAAGAGCGAGGCACTGAGCACGCTGCTGAGCAAGCTCAAGGTGAGAAACTCGGACTCGATGGCGCGCACAACTTGCTGTTCTTGTTGGGCGTTGTCGCCGCGATCTACTCGTCGGGTCGAGGACTCTTTAACGACGGAAAAGTTTGGCCGTTTGGCGTGCAAGAAGGCTGCATGGCGCTGTTGTGCGGACTGGCTTTCGTCACGACGGCAAAAGGCAATCGCGAGAAGAACCGCTTCAGCTTCGGGCCGATCATCGAAGTGGCGGTTCTGTTTGCGGGCATCTTTGTGACGATGGCGCCGGCGCTGGCGATTCTGAATTCATGGGGCAAAGGCGAACGAGAAGTCTTCGGCATCGCCTTCGGGCTGAATCAGTCATGGCAGTTCTTTTGGGCAACCGGTTTGCTGTCGAGCGTGCTCGACAATGCTCCGACCTATCTGACGTTTGCGGCAACGGCGTGCGGGCTCAACAAAGTCGCGGTCGAGGGTTCGTACATGCGCGAGTTTCTCGCGATTGGTCCTGAAGCCGCGAAGCTCTTGTCGGCGATCTCGTGCGGTGCCGTCTTGATGGGTGCGAATACTTACATAGGCAACGGCCCGAACTTTATGGTGAAAGCCATTGCGGAAGAGAACGGCGTCAAAATGCCGAGCTTCTTCGGCTATATGGCGTACTCGGGAGCGATTCTGATCCCGACGTTTATCGTCGTGACGTTGCTGTTCTTCGTTTGAGCAAGCCGTTGTGTGCGAGACTCGCAACTAATGGTCGCCTTTCGCTCCGCGAAAGAGCGTCTTTACTTGAGGTATCACCGAAAGTTGACGGCTGCCCCATCGGGACGCGTTTGAAGACGCACTTTCGCGGAGCGAAAGGCGACCATTGGTTTGAGGTGCAAGCTCGCGAGCAATACGTCACAGCGACTTATTCATTCCGATCGGATTTCGGCATGACATTCTTATTGGCCGGAGGCGGGACTGGCGGGCATCTCGCGCCGGGCATTGCAGTGGCAGAAGAATTACAGCAGCTTCAGCCCGGCTGCCGCTGCGTCTTTGTCGGTTCGGGTCGAGCGATCGAGCAGCGGTTACTCGGCGGCACGTCGTTCGACTGTGAAGCGCTGACAGCAAAGCCGTTGAACGCGCTGAGGAAGAACCCCGTCGATTTCGTTCGAGGCAATCTCACTGCGTTGCGCGCGGCGTTTGATCTCGTGCGAAAGCATTCTCCGCGCGCGGTGATTGGGCTCGGCGGTTATGCGTCGGTGCCCGTCGTGCTTGCGGCAGCACTGCAACGAGTGCCCGTTTGGCTGCTCGAACAGAACGCGATTCCCGGTCGTGCCAATCGATGGCTCGCGCACTGGTTCCCGATCTGCGTCAGCTTCGAAGCATCCGCCAGTTGGCTGCCGCTCAAGGCGCGAGCGCATGTCACCGGCAATCCACTGCGCCGCGCGTTGCTCGATGAGTTCACGCACGACATTGCCGAAGTGCCGGGCATGAAGTCGGCTGATGCGGCGAGCGAGACTCCGCGCACGTTGCTCGTGATGGGCGGCAGTCAGGGATCGAGCGGCGTCAATCGCGACGTGCTCACCGTCGTGCGAGCGTTGCGGCATGAGTTCGCTCAATGGCGCATCGTGCATCAAGCAGGAGACGCTCAATGCGATGCGGTGCGGCAGAGTTATTCCGCAATGGGATTGAACGCTGAGGTGCAATCTTTCTTCCATAACGTGCCGGAACTGTATCGAGCGGCGAGCTTCATCATCTGCCGCTCGGGAGCAACGACTCTGACCGAGATCGCACTTGCCGGACTGCCCGCGATCTTGATCCCGTTCCCGCATTCGGCGGATCAGCATCAAGTCGCGAACGCGCGAGTCTTCAGCGATCAAGACGCGGCGATCACCGTCATCGAACGCGACCCGGCAAGCACTCAGCGAGAATTGCATGCGGCCGTGTCGGATTTACTACATGACGGCGAGCGACTCGCTGCCATGAGCCGAGCAATGCGTGCTCTCGCGCGACCGAACGCCGCTCGCGAAGTGGCGCTATTGGTAAGCGAGTCATAAGTCGCAGAGTTTGTCGCCTTTCGATTCGAGGCTGTGATCTTTTCGCCCCCGGCCTTGTGCCGGGGGTTTAGCGGCTTTTGC
>CAZNMS010000821.1:0-2846 GCA_964573505.1 uncultured Planctomycetaceae bacterium
GATTTGTTTAACTACGCAGCTAAGCCGCGTCCTATAGTCGCCTTTCGCTCTGCTAATGTAAGCTTCTGGGGAGCAACGCGGACAATCCCTTTCGCAGAGCTAAAGGCGACGATCGACGTCGCAGGGTACATAATCGCCTTTGCTGAGCGGTGAAACTCAAGTGCTCGAATTCAACGACGTTGACTCAAGCAGAACGGGCTGCTGCCATCAGTGCCGTTCGAATGTGACCTCAATCTTGCCTCGGAGCTTCAGCATGACTCTTGCGACTTCGAATCTCTCGACGACGAACCGCCATTCGAGCTGTCTCGGTTGCGTGCCGACGACGCCGACGCGGCGCGGGTTCTTGCAGTCGGCTGCGGCGGGGTTCGGATGGCTTGCATGGAAGGCGCTCGCGAACGACGCGCAGGCAAGCACTGCCGCGACGCGAAAGGCTCATCATCCGGCACGCGCCAAGAGCATTGTGTTCTGCTTTATGGATGGAGGACCGTCGCACGTAGACTCGCTGGATGAAAAGCCGATGCTCAAGAAGTTCGAGGGCAAAGCGATCGGAGAAAGCGCTGTCAGCAAGCGGTCTCAATCGAGCGCCAATCGCGTTTGGTTCGGCAGTCCCTGGCGCTTTCGACCGCGCGGCGACAGCGGGCTCGTGATGAGCGATCTGTTTCCGAGCATCAATAAAGTTGCCGATCACCTCTGCGTAGTGCGGTCGATGGTCGGGGAATTACCGTTACATGGGCAGCAAGATCTGCTGCTGCATACGGGCAAGATTCTCGGTCAGGCGCCGAGTTTCGGCGCATGGGTCTCATACGGACTCGGCACGGAGAATCAGAACTTGCCGGGCTATGTCGTGCTCAACAACGACTGGGTGCCGAACGGCGGGCTCGAGAACTTCGGCAGTTCGTTCCTGCCGGCGAGTCATCAAGCGACTCAAGTGCGGTCGCGCGGAGTGCCAGTCGACAACATCGCTCAAGCCGAGAAGCTGAGTTTGCAGCGGCGCAAGCTCGCACTGCTCGCCGAGCAAGATTCAGAGTTCGCGGCGACGACTTCGGATGCTCAAGCGATTGAAGGAGCGATCGCGAACTACGAGACCGCGTTCCGCATGCAGACGGCGGTGCCGGATGTCACCGACATCAGCCGCGAGCCCGAGCACATCCAAAAGATGTATGGCCTCGATTCAACCGACGAGCATCAGCGGCTGTATGCGACTCAGGCGCTCCGCGCGAGACGGCTCGTTGAAGCAGGCGTGCGATTTATCGAGATCACTTGCCCGAGTTTTGACGGCAATAACTCACCGTGGGACCAGCACGGCTTACTGAAGCAGAATCACGAGAAGAACGCGCGCATCACCGAGCAGTCAGTCGCGGCGTTGATCACCGATCTTGAGCAGCGCGGCTTGCTCGATGAGACGATCGTGTTGTGGGCGGGGGAGATGGGACGCACTCCGCATACTCCGTCGGTACATGCGAGCGCGGGCCGCGATCATCACGTCAACGCGTACTCGATCTTCATGGCCGGCGGCGGATTCAAAGGCGGCTTCGCGTATGGCGAGACCGATGACTTCGGCAATTCGGTCGTCGCTGATCCCGTCGACATTCACGACATTCACGCGACACTGCTGCATCAACTCGGCCTGCAGCACGAGCGTTTGACGTTCCGTCACGGAGGCCGCGATCAACGTCTGACCGACGTGCACGGCCGCGTGATCGGCGAGTTGTTGATGTAATCTAAAGTACGCAAATTCGCCCGCATCCCGGAGACTGTACGACGGACTTGTAGTCCGTCGATCTGCAGCGGCGACGGACTGCAAGTCCGTCGTACAAAGATGCGAGCACAGCGCGCTGAGGTTACGAAGGAAGAAACTACGGAGTGTCCCCTTATGAAGAGTCCCTTTCCCGGAATGGACCCGTACCTCGAAGACTATTGGCGCGACGTCCATTCGCGCTTCCTCACTTACCTGTGTGATGAATTACAGGAGCACTTGCCGACGACTTTGAGAGCGCGACTCGAAGAGCGAGTCTGCGTTGCTCCGGACGATCGAGACCTCAATTCGATCTACCCCGACATTCGGATTATCGACTACCGGGAGAAGTACGATCCCCGAGTCGCAGCGGCGATGGCGGTCGCGCCAACGGCAGTCGCTGTCGAAGAGAATGTCGAAGATGAATGCATTGTGGTTGAGGATGAATCGCCGACACAGCGGTGCATCGAAGTTATCGATACGACTTCCGGCAATCAGGTTGTGACGGTCATCGAGATGCTGAGTTACTCCAACAAATCGGGCATTGGTTGGTCGCAGTATCGACGTAAGCAACAAGACCTTCAGGAGGCCGGAGTGAGTCTTGTAGAGATCGACTTCATCCGCCCCGGACATTGGACGATCGCAGCGCCGTTAGTCGGGCCATTGAAGAAGCGCAACATGCTCTATCACGTTTGCGTCACGCGCGGCTGGGAGCCCGGGCGTCATCGCGTCTATCCGTGCTCGATGAGACGGCCATTACCGACGATCAAAATTCCGTTGCGGCAGACGGACGCGGAAGTATCGATCGCGTTGCAGCCGCTGCTTGATCGGTCCTATCGCAACGGTCGCTATGACGACATCAACTACAAGCAAAATCCGAGTCCGCCTCTTCGAGCGGATGACGCACTTTGGATTCATGAACTTCTTACTACAGCCGGCTTGAGGCCGTGAATTCGGATGCTGAAATCCGCAGGCGCTGCTTTCATCAATCGCCCCAATGCGCGACGACTCGCATCCTCGTGAGGAACACATCCGCATTGGGGTACGACGGACTTGCCGTCCGTCGCTTCTTACGACGTTCGACGGACTACAAGTCCGTCGTACCAGTGTT
>CAZNMS010000822.1:0-2842 GCA_964573505.1 uncultured Planctomycetaceae bacterium
GGCCCCGAAATCTGACGATTTCGGCTACGGTCGATTGAGGTTACGCGCTGAGAACTAAGGAGAGGCAATGCGATTCGCTGTCATGTTGTTGGTGCTGTGCGTCGTTTCGATGGCGAGTGCGCAAGACGGGTTTGCTTTCAAGGACGCGAGCTACGGCGTTACTCGCACCGGCGTACCGCTCGTCGCACAGGTTGATGTCGACTTCTTCAAGCTTGATGGCGCGAAGCCGCGCGTGCTGGTTGTCGGCGGACTCGACGGCTCGAAGTTGTCGTCGTCGCAAGTGGCCGAGATTGGTCGTGCGAGCGAGTTGCGAGCACATGCGACGTTTGCCGTGATCGCGGTCGGGAATCCGGAAGGTGCGGCCAATGGCAGTGCGAAGAACTCGGTCGGAGGCTCGCCGCTAAGAGGCTATCCACCAAAAGCGAAAGCCTATGACGACGCTTCGAATCCCGAGTCGATCTATCTCTGGCGCTGGATTGGGATGCTCGCACCGGATGCCGTTGTTGTGGTTGAGCAAGGCGAGCGGGCGGTTGTGCGAGTCGGCGAGCCGAAGGCCGGAATGAGCTTGAAGTTCCTTGAGCAACTCGGCGCGACAGCAAAGGCCGAGAGCGATGAACTCGCTGCCGCGCTCGTCACGCAATCGGTTGCGGAAGTGGGTCTGATCCCCGCTGTGACGCTGCAGACGACGGAGCAAGCACCGGCATTGCCGCTCGTGAAGAAGCTCGTCGAGAGCAACAAGATCGAACGTTCGGCCGCGCGAGTCGAGATGCTGCGACGCTTGAAGCGGTCGCCGGTTGAAGTGGCCGAAGAGTTGAGCAAGTTCTACGGACAGCAACTCAATGAGGTCGCTTACATCCCCGCATTGGCACTCGTCGGCAGACTGCGATTGGCCGAACTGACGGGTAATAAGAAGCACACAGAAGACGTTGAGCGGATCGTGCAGCCCTATCACTCGGGCGAGAAGAACCCGCTCGCAAAAAACGTCAGCGGCAGCACGCTGTCGGGGCATCTCGTCTTCGGTGAGCTTGCCGATCGGACGGGTGATTCTCGTTACATCTCGCTCGATCGAGCGGCGGCAGATCTCGGTTTCGATAAGGACGGCAAGCCGCTTGCCGCGATGCCGTATCACGCAGAGATGAGCGACGCGGTCTTCATGGGCACGCCGATCCTCGCTCAAGCCGGACGACTGGCAAAAGATCCGAAGTACGTCGAGATGGCCCTCAAGCATGCGCGCTTCATGACGAAGCTGAATCTGCGACCGGACGGACTGCATCAGCATTCGCCGGTCGATCCTGAGAAGTCCGCATGGGGGCGCGGCAATGGCTTCGTCACATTGGGGCTCGTGCTGACGTTGTCCGAACTACCGGAGCAAGGTGCCGCGCATGACGAGATCAAGACGCTGTTCGTCGAGCACCTCAAGACGATGCTCAAGCATCAGGACGAGTTCGGCATGTGGCATCAGGTTGTCGATCACCCGGAGAGCTACCGCGAATTCACAGTGACGTGCATGACGACCTTCGCGATCACGCGCGGCTTGCGGCGCGGATGGCTTGATCGAGCGACTTACGAGCCCGTCGTTCGTCGCGCCTGGCCGAGCATCAACATGCGGATCGGCCCGAACGGGAGCCTCGTCGATGTTTGCACGGGAACGGGCAAGATGAAGTCTCTGCGCGAGTATCTCGACCGCCCCGCAAACTTCGGCAAGGACGATCGCGGCGGAGCAATGTGCCTGATCGTCAGCACGGAAGTGGCCTACGCGGAACGCGAAGGCAAGCTGAAGCTCGGCGAGTGAAGCTGCCGATCGCGGAATGCACGGTGAGATCTGACGGAGAGCATTGGTTTGAGGCTGAAGCTCGCTTGTCGTTCTCTATTGGCGGACGAGTTGCGGTTCGTCGGCGAAAGACAGTAAAGGCACTTGATGGTGATCGAGAGCGGTTGAGTGAGATCTGCTCGTCTTTGCTTCCTTTCGCCCTGCATCTTCGCGAGTACGAGTTGGCTTGAAGAACCGCCTGAAGGCGGAACTACAAACGCGGAACTGCGTGCTGCGTTTGCTGTCGAGACTCATGCGGCGCGACGGACTGGAAGTCCGTCGTACAAGGCGAGTTGTCTGCTCTTACTCACTGCTCTCATGCCGCCCCTTTCCTTTGCGGAGTTTTTTTATGCAGAAGATCAAACAGAAGCTGGCTCAAGGTCAGTTGGTGCGAGTGTTCGCGGCCGGTCGAATCATGCATCCGAACTTCATTCAAGCACTCGGGCTACAAGGCGGGTTCGACGGCGTATGGCTCGATCACGAACACACTGGCTATGCGATGGAAGCGTTTGAGTCGGCGAATATCGCTGCTCGTTCCGTCGGTCTTGAGAGCTTTGTTCGCATCGCTCCGACTGATTACGCGACGGTGACTCGCTGCTTCGAAGGCGGGGCCGGCGGAGTGATGGCTGCTCAGATCAATTCGGCCGAGCAAGCCGAGCAGTTCGTGAAGTGGAGTAAATTTTACCCCCGAGGAGTCCGCGGCTTGAACACCGGCGGTTACGACGGTCGCTTCGGTGCTCTTGGCGCCAAAGAGTTCTGTGAGAAGGCGAACAAAGAGACGTTCATCGCCATTCAAATCGAGACCTTAGATGCCGTCGCTGATGCCGATGCCATTGCGGCCATTCCGGGCGTCGATCTGCTCTTCGTCGGGCCATCGGATCTCAGTCAGGCATGCGGAGTCATCGGCGATTTCATGCATCCCGATTGTCAGGCGGCGATCGACAAAGTCGCGGCTGCATGTCGTCAGCACGGCAAGCATTGGGGGGCAGTCACTCCCAATCCGACTCATGCCGCGATGCTGTATGAGAAAGG
>CAZNMS010000823.1:0-2827 GCA_964573505.1 uncultured Planctomycetaceae bacterium
CCACAAAGCCGCAAGCAGAACTGACGCTCCTCCATCTCACGCGACGCTGCCGGCCACTGCGGCGAATTATCTGTGTTCGATCTGTGTTTCATCTGTGGCCAAAACTCTTATTGAGGTCCCATTCGGGACAAAACGAATATGGCGCGGCATCAACAGCGAGAGACCTTGCTCGTAGGATGACCGCGAACGTCGCTCGCTTGTGTCGCCCGACCGAGAGTCATTTCAATTACATCCAATCGAACCGCACTGATCAGCCTCTCTTCTCAAGGATGAAACGCATGCAAGATTTCGAACGACTCGGAGTGTTCTATCTCGGACGTGAATACGCGCTGGAGCAGAAGCGACTCAAAGAGGATCTCGTCCTTTACGACGCGAAGGATCTCACGACGCACGCGGTCTGCGTCGGCATGACGGGCAGTGGCAAGACGGGGCTTTGTTTGAGCTTGCTCGAAGAGGCCGCCATCGACGGCATCCCCGCAATCTGCATCGATCCCAAAGGCGATCTCGGCAACTTGCTGCTGACGTTTCCGGAGCTGCGACCGGCGGACTTCGAGCAATGGCTCGATCCGCAAGACGCAACGCGGCAGGGACTCAGTCAGAGCGAATTGGCCGCGAAGACAGCCAAAGTTTGGAAAGAAGGACTCGCAGCATGGGGACAAGATGGCGCTCGCATTCAGCGTTATCGCGATGCCGTCGATGTTGCGATCTATACCCCCGGCAGCACTGCGGGCTTGCCTCTGACCGTGTTGAAGTCCTTCAACGCGCCGCCCGAATCCACTCGCTCCAACAGCGAAGCACTGCGAGAACGAGTGGCCGGCGCGGTCTCGGGACTGCTCGCGTTGATGGGCATCGACGCCGATCCGATCCGCAGTCGTGAGTTCATCCTCTTAGCAACACTGCTCGATCGTGCTTGGCGCGCGGGGCAGAACGTCGAACTCGGCAACCTCATTCGCGACATCCAGCAACCGCCGTTTCAGAAGGTCGGCTTTATGGATGTCGACAGCTTCTTCCCCGCGAAGGACCGCTTCGAGTTCTCGATGTCGCTCAACAACTTGCTCGCCTCACCGGGCTTTCAAGCATGGCTCGAAGGCGAAGCACTCGATGTGCAGCGGCTCTTCTATACCCCGGAAGGCAAGCCGCGATTGGTCATCCTCTCGATCGCTCATCTCAATGACGCCGAGCGAATGTTCTTCGTCACGATCTTGCTCAATGAGATCGTCAGTTGGATGCGGGCACAGACAGGCACGTCGAGTCTGCGAGCGTTGCTCTATATGGATGAGATCTTCGGTTACTTCCCGCCGACCGCGAATCCGCCGAGCAAGACGCCGCTACTCACACTGATGAAGCAAGCGCGTGCGTTCGGATTGGGAGTCGTGCTCGCGACTCAGAATCCCGTCGACATTGACTACAAAGGACTCTCGAACGCCGGCACATGGTTCCTCGGTCGACTGCAAACAGAGCGAGACAAGCTGCGCGTGCTTGATGGTCTTGAGGGAGCCTCGACCGCAGCAGGTAAGACTTTTGACAGGGCGAGGATGGAGCAGATCTTGTCGGGGCTCGGCAACCGCGTCTTCCTCATGAACAACGTGCATGAGAACGAGCCCATCGTCTTTCAAACGCGCTGGGCGCTGTCGTTCTTACGAGGCCCTCTCACGCGCGATCAGATCAACACGCTGATGCGTGCGCGCCGAGAAGCTGCCGCATCAAGCGGCACATCAAGCGCTGCGCTCAGCTTCCACTCAGGAGCGGCAGATGGAGCACGACCGATGTTGCCGCCGGATGTGCCTGAAGCCTTCGCTCCTCAACGCGGTGAAGTCAGAGCCGGAGCGCGGCTCGTCTACCGCCCTGCCCTGCTCGGCACCGCGCGGGTGCATTTCGCGCAGACGACAAACAAAGTCGACCACTGGCAAGAGCTTGCCTTCGTGCTGCCTATTGAAAGCGATGCCGCACTCGATTGGGCCGCAGTTCACCGCGTTGACGAGTGGAGCGGCGAGACCGAATCCACTCCGAGCGGCAGCGCATCATTCGGCGACTTGCCGTCGGCGTTCCTCAAAGCGAAGCACTACGCAACTTGCGCAACGAGCTTGAAGGACTACCTCTATCGCACCGAGAAGCTGCGGTTATGGAAATCACCAGCACTCAAAGAGGTCTCATCGCCCGATGAGTCCGAAGGCGATTTCCGCACGCGCCTCTCGACCGGCCATCGCGAGAAGCGAGACCTGCAAGTCGAGAAACTCCGCGCCAAGTACGCGCCGAAGATCGCGACGATTCAGGAGCAAATTCGCAAAGCCGAGCAGCGTGTTGAGAAAGAGAAAGAGCAAGCAAAGGGAGCGATGCTCTCGACGGCGCTCAACATCGGCTCGTCGATCTTAGGAGCAATGCTCGGTCGCAAAGTTGTAACCGCGACCAACATCGGAAAGGCCGTGACGACAGCGCGCTCCGCCAGCAAAGCAATGGCCGAGCGAGCCGACATCGGCCGCGCGAACGAATCCGTCGAAGCGTTGACCGAGCGTTTCAACGCGCTCAACTCCGAGTTCGAAGCCGAGATCCAAAAGCTGATGGAGTCCGACGAAGCCTCGATCGACTTAGAGGAACTCACCCTCACGCCGAAGAAGACCGACATCACGATCACGCAACTCACGCTCTTCTGGCTGCCGTATGCGATCAGCCCCGCCGGTGAAGAAGAAGCCCTCTCCGACTGGTGAAGCCCCCGGTTCTACGAAGCTGCGAAGCCGCAATTCTCCGAGAACTCGTTCGGACCAGTAGCTTGGGATTCCATCCCGAGCCGCAGCGGGATGAGGCTCTCAATCAAAGCACGAGAACGCCG
>CAZNMS010000824.1:0-2825 GCA_964573505.1 uncultured Planctomycetaceae bacterium
ACGCGGTGCAACCACAATCGACCGTAGCCGAAATCGTGAGATTTCGGGGCCGAAGTGACTGAGTCCGAAGTCTCACGACTTCGGCTACAAGGACGCACGCACGGCGCGCTGAACTTGCGCAGGAAGAATTCAAAAGGCCCGTGCAGCAGCTCGCTGAGTCGACGACGGTGCGAGCTTACTGTTGAGATGCTGATTCACGCTGCGAGTAACAGCGTGCTCTCAACAATTCCATCGGCACAGCAATTTGTGAGGTCGCCGCGACGTCGATCCCGGCGGTCGCTCACGGCAGAGCCCGACCGAGAATGGAGCAACGATTACAGCCGGAGCATGAGCAACCGCGTTGAAGAGCAGCGTCGACTCAAACGCCATGCGCTGAGGTTGCTCGGGTAAAGCTCGCTCAACGCAGCAACAACGAGTCGGCACCGGGAGCGAATGATCGGAGTCATGAGTCGGCGGCGGAGTTTGAGCGTGCGCCGCACAACAAGGTCGAGTTGTCGGAGTGACTGTGTCCTTTGAGCCCTCCGCACTCGGCTGCGCGCAACATGCACCGTGCGGAAACAGCATGACTGCTGTTAGCAACAACGCGGTGATGAAACGCAGGACGTGCATGATTCAATGTGTTCCGTTTGGGACGCGGTGAGATGGTGATACGGCTCGCGATCCCAAGCTCCGCCTGGGATCGCACCTGCGGGAAGCTCCTGCTTCCCGTCTGGTTCTGACTGATGAGTAAGTCAAACTACAGCCGCTTCAGCTACGAAAGTGGCAATCGCAAGCATCAACGCGGCGACCTTACGCTCTGAGTAGTGCAAACGTGAGACCGAAGTTCGAAAGTTGCTGCTTCGAACGGATTGCAGGGGATAGCTCTCCGCCGACCCTGTGTCGGTGGAAGCACGACTGGTCGGCTAGTAACGCCAATCTACGCCGTGTCTTTCGCTCTCCACTGACCCTGCGTCAGTGGAAGCAGCGACTGAGTTGCTAAGGAGCCTTCGAGCAACCCCATTGTCAGCGAGCGACGACTTTCGGCAGCTTCGCGGGGACTCTGATTTCGAGAGCGTTAGCCTATCAGTCGTTGCTTCCACCGACACGGGGTCGGTGGAGAGCGAACACAACGAGGCTTGTGGACTGCGTTGTTAGCTCACCAGTCGTTGCTCCCACTGACGCGGGGTCAGTGGAGAGCTTGTCCTTTGCGTTTCAATCGACGCAGAAAAGTTCTCAGCAGCAAACTCATTGAGCGCGTGCTCTAACTTCGTCGAACGACCATTGCCGTCTGAGTTCTCCGTCTCGAAAGACTTCGACCAATTCATCCGGCAACTCGGGACGCTCGTCTGCTCGCACTGTTTGAAACTCGCCGTTCGGAAGTCGCACGAGCTTCAACCGTCCGGCCTTCGACTTCTTCCCGCTGTCAGTCACCGGTCGCTTGAAGACGTCGCGCTCTTCGTCGTTCACAACGACCGACGAGCACTTGAAGGCGAAGCGTTCGGTGTCTCGATTGAGCTTCTGCAGCAGTCCACCGCCGGAACCAAATGCGATGTTGTCTGCCGACCATCCGGCGTCTCGAACCGCATTCAAGATCTTGCCGAGCATCATGAAGTCGATGCCGTCGCCTTGAATGACTCGCACTTTGGGATGCAGGACTCGAAAGCCTTTGCTGTTCGTTTCGAAACCGAACGCAGCGCCGAGTCTCTGCAACACTTCGACAACGACAGTCGGAGGATCTCCCGAATCAGGCCGCACAACTAAGACACCGTCGCGCGCTAAGACGGTCTCTTTCAGGATGCCGCCCCAATAGTCCGAGCACGCGCGAAAGACATCGAAGCTGTCGCTGACGCAGGCAACGAGTCCGCTCGGATACTGCATGAGCATGTTGCGCATCGCATCAACTTCATGAGCTTCGCCCCAACTGGTGATGGTGCTGTGCTCAGCAGCGGGAATGCTGAAGCCCGCCATCTCGCAACCGTAGACGCGTCGCGAGAGAACGAGTCCCGGCAAGGTGTCGGTACCGCGAAAGTTGACGAGATGCGCGGTCGCTCCGAGTGCCGCTTGCTCGGGGCACGTCACTCCTCGAAAGCCGAAGTCATGCAGCTTGAAGTCGATCAAGCTCGGATCACCGGTCTCGGCGAGAGCTTGCGAGATGACGCCCTTCATCGCGCGGCTTTGCGTCGCGACGGTCGACGCATACCAAACTTGCACGAGCAGCGTCTCTAAGTAGTTCGTCAGCCAGTAGCACTCGTCGTCGGTGTTCTCGACGGTCATGAGGACGTTGCCCGGCGCCACGATGGTGCCTTCTGGCACCGCCCGAATGACGACCGGCAACCGACCTCCGTGCTTCTTCAGCACGTACTCCCATCCAGCACGATGAAAGACGCTTGCCCCAAAATGCCCGCGCAGCAATTCGTCAGCCGCTTCGATCTTCTCCGCCGTCACAACCTCACCGGCGAGATAGCTCTGTAAGAAGTATTGCAAGCCAAAGAAGACGACTTGCGGAAACTGAGCTCCCTGCCGCGCTTCGAAGTACGAGTAGACCCGCTGAGTTCCGGGCGGGTACTGGCGGTAGTGCGAGACTTTGTAGCTATCCGTCAGCCAGCAAATGTTGTTGAGCCAATCGAGCATGAGGGTCTCCTGAAGTGAGGATCATCCGACGCAGCATCATAAGCCGCGATCGTTAATCCGGCGGAGACGAGTCTCACTTGCACGATTCAACCGTGACGACTTGAAGGTGCGCAAGGAGCGTGCCCGAGAAGGCCGCAAATAGTCGTGGTTCGCGGAGAGCACCAACAAAAGAAAAAAAAAAAAAAAACCCAACAAAAAATACAAAAAAAAATTTT
>CAZNMS010000825.1:0-2824 GCA_964573505.1 uncultured Planctomycetaceae bacterium
CGGGAAGTTGGGTTGATCAACCGGCGCGACCGTCGAATGGCAAGCGAGCCGAGATTGATTTCGAAGTGCGAACCGAGGGCATTGGACCTTTCAATTATGACCGCTGGTTCGATCAAGAGGATCAGCTTTGGCGCCACGCACTGACACCACAAAAAGTGGTCATTCGGGACCATAGGATTAGAGACAGAATCGGCGACCGTGTCGTTGTCTTCGCAGGCGTTGATGGCGGTTTCGGAATTTGGGATCCGCGCCGCAATCGCATGAATGAAAGCTTCGGTCTTCCGAGTCCAACTGCTGCCGATCGCCCGGACTCATTTCGCTTTCCGCCTCAAGGAGTCTTCGACGGAATTCCGTCGACGGGGCCGAAGCAATGCAACGGACTCATCGCGGACTGGGCGGCATGGCAGCGCGAGAACGGCGATGCGTTCCGCCAATTGCAGGCAGCCCTCAAGACAATGTCGCCGGATGAAGGCGAAGAACTAAAGCCCGGCAAGCTGACGCGGATCAGTCTCAATGATGTGCGCGACATTCCGACGATCACGATGCCTTACGGAGAAGACGTCCCGATCGTGCATGCGTCGGCGGGCATTAAGCGGATCTTGTCGCTCGCGTACTTGCTCGTTTGGAGTTGGCAGGAACATCTCCGCGCGTGCGAGTTGCTCGGAAAAGAACCGGCCAAAGAGATCGTCTTCTTGATCGACGAGATCGAAGCGCACCTGCATCCGCGCTGGCAGCGCCGCATCCTCGATGCGCTGTTGGCGACGGTGCGTGAACTGCTGCAAGACGTCGAGATTCAGCTCATCGTCTCGACGCACTCGCCGCTGATCCTCGCATCGCTTGAGCCACTGTTTGATGAAAAGACAGATCGCCTCTTCGATCTCGAATTGGTCCGCAATGGCGACGGCAAGAGTCATGTTGAGCTGCATCAAGTCGAGTGGAGGAAGCGCGGCGATGCGGCCAGTTGGCTCACGAGTTCCGATGTCTTCCGGCAGAAGAGCGGGCGAGCGACTCAGACCGAGCGGTTGTTGGAAGAGGCGGCTGAACTGATCGCGAGCGAGAAGATCGACCGCAAGAAGTCTCTGGCTATGGATAAGAAGCTCAGAGCCGCTCTGCCGGAGACTGATCCGTTTTGGGTGCGCTGGCAGTACGTCGGCGAAAAGCAGGGATGGCTGAAATGATCCCCGTCAAACCGCAACCCGAACCCGATTCCTTCGAGGACGCCGTCCGAACGCCGGGACGGGAATTTCTGCGTGTGAAGAAGCTCTTGCCGACACGCAAAACAACGCGCAAGCAGGTCCCGGACAAATTCAAGTTCCGCGACTACTGGCTCAAGGTGTTACCTGAATTACATAGCGCATACGGCGGCATCTGCGCTTTTAGCGGTGTCTTCATTCCGCCGGTTGTCGGTGCAAAGACCGTCGAGCACTTTAAGCCAAAGTCGCTCTATCCGGGGCTCGCTTACGAGTGGTCCAACTACCGATTGGTGTGCTCGGCGTTGAACGGTCGGAAAAGCGATAACGATGACGTGCTTGATCCCTTCGAGCTGAAGGCCGGGACATTCCGCATCGGCTTTGCCGACGGCCGCATCTTTCCGAATCCGAAGCTCAGCGGTGCAGCTCGTGCCGCCGCGCAGGCGACGATTGATCGCCTCAAGCTCGACGATCCCGAGTGCCGCGAACTGCGATTGCTCTACTTCAACGACTACATCCGCAACCGCGACGCGGACGTCTTCAAGACCCGCAGTCCGTTCGTATGGAGCGAAGCTCGGCGGCAGAAGCTGCTGTGAAAAAACAGAGTGCAGCGACGAGTCGAACTCACGCTGACGAAGCAAAGAGAGTCGTCATTGCTCTCACTGCCAACGGCCTTCCGGCATTGATGGGCGATGTTGTCCAGTCAGCATCCTTGAGATCGTGCCGTTGGCGGCAAGCTCGTAATGCCCCGTTGAATTGGAGCACTACGAGCTTGCATGCAGAGGAGCATTCAACAGCAGGCTGTTGAATGGGAAAGCGGCAGCGGGCTGCCGCAGTCCCAGAGTAACAATTCCTACTTCACGAGCCGGTAGATTCCCTTACCCCCGGCTGAGGGAGTCGTGACGTAGCTCTCGCCCGTCTCGTCTTCGCCGAAGGCCAATACCGGCAGGCCGTTCCAGTTGATCGCCATATTGCGA
Organism: uncultured Planctomycetaceae bacterium; assembly: GCA_964573505.1. Classification (GTDB taxonomy): domain Bacteria; phylum Planctomycetota; class Planctomycetia; order Planctomycetales; family Planctomycetaceae; genus AM-0621. The sequence continues at coordinate 2,168 of CAZNMS010000825.1, forward strand.
ACGACTTTGCCGGCGGCTTCGTCGTAGTGCAGCGCCCACAACTTGCCGGTCACGAAGTCACCGTAGAGGTAGTGACCCGCCAGTTCCGGGATCTTCTTCCCGCGATAGACGTGACCGCCGGTGATCGACTTGCCGATGCGATGATCGTATTCCCAAATCGGCGCGATCAGGCTCTTTTCATCCTTTGCTGCAACGTTGTTGAAGGAGAGCGTGCCTTCGCGAACGCTCCATCCGTAGTTGCCGCCCTTCTTGATGATGTCGATTTCTTCGAGCAGATCTTGTCCGACATCGGCGAGCCACAAATTACCGGTCTGACGATCGAACGCGATGCGCCATGGATTTCTAATTCCATACGCATAGGTCTCCGGCGGCACTCCCTTTTCGCTGACGAACGGATTGTCCTTCGGTACCGCGTACTTCTTGCCTTCGTCGTGATGATCAACGTCGATTCGCAGCACTGAGCCCATGAAGGACGAGCGTGCCTGCCCCTGCTTCTCGGGATCGTTACGTCCGCCGCCGTCGCCCATGCCGAAGTAGAGCAAGCCGTCGTTGCCGAAAGCCATTGGGCCGCCGTTGTGATTCGAGAACGGCTGCTTCACCGTCATCAGAATCTCTTCGCCACTGATGTCCGCTTTGTCTTTGTCGTTCGCGGAAACC
>CAZNMS010000826.1:0-2823 GCA_964573505.1 uncultured Planctomycetaceae bacterium
TCGCTAATTCAATCCACTTGGAAGCGCACTAGCATGGACTTCCAGTCCGTGCTGTATTTACTCCTACAAGCAGCTTAGAACCGCCAGTCAGCCTGCACGAACTGGAAGTCCATGCTACTCGGACAAACTCCTAGCGAGGCTCTGCCTCAGACCCGTAGGTCAGCCTCTCCGAGGCTGACTCTTTTGCGCGGCGTAGTCGGCCGTGAGTCGCCGGTTCGAACAACACAACCGACTCTGCTCAAAGACCTTCATAGGAATGGTACTTGGACACTCAAGCGGGCGGCGTCGGGGAGATCGCGTCTTGCGGAAGAGGCAGCCTCGGAGAGGCTGCCCTACACCATTGCGACGCACCGCCAGAACTTGACACAGAATTCAAGAAGTCGAATCTCAAGTGACCTAGGCGCATCCCAAAGTGTGCGCTGTCCCTGCAACCTCGACCAACTTCGTCGCAGAGGGGCGATAAAGGAGTCTCAAGCTTCTTTTCACCGGTTTTGGACCGATTACTACGCCCGCAATCATATTGGCGATCCTGCAACTTGCGCCGCGTGGATTTACGAATTTTCTGTCGTTCAGGCCAATGTCGCCGATAGACGGAATTCAAACGTCACACTATAGGTGACGAGTTGCGGGTGATGCCTCTTGTCGAGTCTTGCCATCATTGGCGTCGCCGTGATCACTTCGGATTTTGGCAACTGAATCGTCCCGTTCTGCCCGCAGTGGACTGCGTTCGCAATGTGTCGCGAAGCAAACAGCACTTCTTTTTGATAGGGCAAAGTATCAACTCCGACGGGTATCAAGTCGTTTTGTCGCTTTCTGCCGACGAAATACTCCGACGGTTTTTCAACACTCACTCCTTACGTGTGGAGGCTGCAATCATGATTCGTTCTCGAATGCTGCGGAGCAGAGGTTTCACGCTGATTGAGTTACTTGTTGTCATCGCCATTATTGCGGTGCTCGTTGCCTTGCTGCTGCCTGCGGTGCAGCAGGCTCGCGAAGCCGCTCGCCGGAGCCAGTGTCGCAATAATCTCAAGCAGCTCGGGCTCGCGGTTTCAAATTACGAGGCGAATTATCGCGTTTATCCGCCTGCCGGAATTGGATACGGATGGTGCAATGCGTCGGCGACGTATGTTGCGACTCCGAGAATTCACAATTTAAACGGATGGACGTTGCTACTTCCGGATCTTGATCAGCAAGGTCTGTTCGACAAGTTCGACTTCAGTCAAGGCGTTCAAGGATTGAATACGGGGTGTTGCTGCAGCCTTGTCGGGGCAGTCGGGAGCACTGTCGCCGGCAATCCTGCGGTGCATTCCGATCTGCTTAATCAGCAGATTCCCGCATTTACTTGCCCGTCGGATCCGGGCAGCCCATTTCAAGGAGTCGGCACATGCTACGGCACAACGACGGGCACGGGCGGAGCGAAGACGAATTACGACTTCATTACTTCTCGCAGCGACTTCAGTTGCAACTGGTGGAGCGTCAACAATAACACCAATCGGCGAATGTTTGGTGAGAATAGCAGTTGCCGCCCCTCGCACGTCACCGACGGTCTTTCGAACTCGCTCATGATCGGTGAGACGACCCTCAATGTGTATAACGGCCGCACTTCTTCATGGGGTTATCGAGGATGGGTGATGACGGGAGTCGACCCCGAGACTGACGGTATCAACAATTGGTTCTTTTCATCCGCACCGTCGACAATCCCCGGCCGACTCGGCAGTTGGGGGCGTGCCGGTAGCACTCATACGGGCGGGGCTCATTTCACAATGGGTGATGGCACTGTGCGGTTCGTGAGTGAGAATATCAATCTTGCGCTGCTGACCGGATTGGCGAAGATTGCTGATAACAGCACTGAGACGCTCAACGATTAGTGATTGATTACGCGGCGGGTTCTTTCGCAGCGGCGATGTCGCGTTCTCTCGATTCTCGTTGTTGCTCGATCCGCCGGTGTAGATCACTTTGCGGTTCGCGGTTAAGCGTCTCAATTCAGGCGCGACTCTACAGTTATTCTTTCGGAATTAGCGATATGAAGAATTGTGCTTTCGGTTTACTCATCGCAACACTCGCCGCCGGTTGCGGGGCGAGTAGCAAGTTGGACGTCGAGTACATACCCATCAAGGGCGTTGTGCTTATGGAAGGGACGCCATTAGCCAGTGCGGATGTGACCGCGATTCCGCAGGGTAAGACGATGGGGCAGGGCGGTTCCGGGCGGACAAATGAAAAGGGCGAGTTTCAATTGAAGCACACTCGCGGCGAGAACGGTTTACCCGAGGGCGAGTATCTCGCGACCGTCAGCCTAAGGAAGAACCCCGACGGTTCGTCGCCTCCGCCGAATGATCCGACTCCGCCAATGGACTCGCCTGCTGCCGAAACAATGCCCGCGAAGTATGTCGATCCGACTCAGTCGACTCTGCGATTTACGGTCAGCAAGGGCGGACCGGATGCGAAACTCGAACTGAGCAGGAGCAAGTGATCGGTCGTCGTAGCATGAGGCTTCTAGCCTCATGATTCCCCACAACTTGCGTTGAGAGCATCGAGAGCGCGGACCATTTGTTGGAGTTTTTCGAAGCCGCGCCACAGCGTTTGCCAGCCGGGTTCTCCGTCGCTTTTGCGGCCGATGAAGCCGCCCAGTTGGGCCACTTGTCGGTAGAATTCGCGATTGGTGGCCGCTTCTGCTGTCGGCGACTGGCCCCCAATGGCATTGATTTTAGAGATTTCGTCCGCCAATGCGTTTGGCACACCTTTCGCGCAACCGACTGACTCCTCTTAAGCCGGAGTCATTTTCTCATGGATTTAGCCGCAGACAGTCTCACTGACGAGCAGCGT
>CAZNMS010000827.1:0-2807 GCA_964573505.1 uncultured Planctomycetaceae bacterium
CTCTGCGTGCTCTGCGATCTCCTGTTCAAAGTCTTGTTTGTCTTCCGTCTGTCAGCATCGCTGTCAGGCGAGACTCGATCGCACTGGCCGTGTAAGAATTGGAACAGGAGCCCGCAAAGATCGCAGAGGAAGAAAGACCGAGAGGAAGAGATCCTTCTCCGCCCTTCCGTGCTCGCTGCGGCGAGCGTGCTGGAGCAGTCATTACATCAGCCTGATGACGGATCGAAGAACGAGTCCGTCTGGTGTCATAAATCTGACATCTCGCGTCAGTGTCTTCACCGAGGACTCACTCCGCATACTCGTTGATCCACCGCGCGAGGATCGGAAACGCGAGCGTGCCGTCTTCGTTGATTAAGCCTCGGCGTTGCAGGAAGCGGTGTTGTTGCGGCGTCAGCTCGGGAGTTTGCCCGGCGGCGAGTTGTTCCATCACGGGCTTCACGGCAAAGGTTGCTCCGCGCGGGTTGAGGCTATCGCGGAAGAACGGCGAGGCTTGATCGAACACGATGCGATCGACGGCTTTGAGATCATCGACGTCGGCTTGCCGGCGCTTGTCCTTGTTGAGTTCTTCCACCAACCAGAAGCCATAGAGCTGAGTGAGATACGGCTGCCCGCCCGTGCGATCGACGATGGCCTCGGCCACTGGCAGCGGCACGGCATCCGACGGAAAGCCTTCGCTCTCGGGGATCGGTTGCCGCACGAGTTGCAGCGCCACATCCCGAGCGAGCGGTCCCGGTCTCAGTTCCCGAGCACTGATGAAGGTGTCGTTCCACAGTGACCCGAGTTCCTCAAAGGTCGAGACACCTGCCACCAGCACTCGCACACGGCGTCGATGTTGAATCGTCGCGCGCAGCAGACCCATGACTTGAGTCAGCTCATAGCGGCATTCCGGCCGCGCCTCGACGGTCTCTTCGAGCCGTTCGAATTCATCGAGACAGAACAGAATGCGGTCCAGTCCCGGTCGTCGTTCCAGAGCATCGAGCCATTGCTGAGCCGCCTCGATCGACCACTTCACCGGAGTCGGCGGCAAGGTCTTGATCACCGCTTCCCGAGCTTGCTCTCTCAGCCGTCGCTCCATGAGACGAAACAGATCAAGCGGCGTGCCTACGGGATTATCTTGGAAGTCGAAAAACACGCAGGTCGCATCTGGCAGTTTGATTCGCAGCATGCGGAGCAACGACGACTTGCCACAGCGTCGCGGCGAGATGATCGACACCGTCGCCGCCTGCTCGCCCGAGGCCAACAACACCTCGATCTGCCGAATGAACTCTTCACGTCCGAGGAAGATGCTTTGATCAAACTCCGGCTTGAGCGGATCCCCCGCACGGAACGGATTGGGCACCCGCCCCGCCGCCTCCCGCTCAGCCTCTGCGAGCATCTCCTGCGTCACCGCCTCCGCCGCATCGAGAGCCAGCAGAAACTCAAAGCGTTCCTTCGAGCGATCATCCAGCAACGCATTCCGCAGCGCATGTAGTTTTTCTTCCGCCGACCGAACCTGCTGCCGCTGCTGTTCCGCCACGACGGAGTGCTTCGCTGCCCTGAGATACCTCGCGACCTCCGCCAACTCCTTGAGCCGCGAGTCGGTCTCACTCGAACCGGCGAGCCACTCCGACCGCAACTCGCTCGCGGCTTCAAAGTCGCGAGCCTGAATCAACCGAGTCCAATCGCGCGCCTTGAGAATGTTGCGAACGACTTCGCCGGTTTTCCGCTGTCCCGGAGTTCGAGCACAACCATCAAGAGCTTCGCGCAACATGACTGGCTCATTCGCGGAGTCCAACAACAACTGTCGGAGCCCCGGCAGTGGGACATAACTCAGGTCATGCCACATCACCGGTGCGAATCGCAGTGGCGAGCAGCGAGTGAGTTTCGCCAACGGGCGAGCGAGCAAGACAGCAAGTGACTCAACGGGCATAGGCGGGAACCGCAACAATGCGACACTCCCCGCGACGCCGATCGCGACGCCCCACGCGACGTCGAACACGACGCCTATCACGACGAACAACGCGACGCCTCCCGTGGCCCCCGACGCGACGCCTATTATGACGAACAACGCGACGCATCCCGCAACGCCCGACAAGACGCCCGACACGACTCCCCCCGCGACCGTCAACGCTACGCCCAACGCGGCCCCAAACTCGACGTCTAACGCGACGCCTACAAAGTCCACCTCAACGCCGAGCAGGGCACAGATTCCTGCGGTCAAGAAACACCCCAGCGGCATCCACAGCAGCAACATTGCCGCGAGTCGAAAAACGCATGCTCGATGGGCGGGGCGTCTCAAATCCCCGTCGCGCCAGAGCCGCCACAGGCTCGCGTCCGGCTTCTCAATCCCGGAGGCACGCAATCGCTGATGCAGCAAGATGGGCTGCATCCAGAACATCCACCAGAAGTGCCAAAAGCCCGGCAAGGGCGGACGTTGGTCCTCAGGCGAGTTGGTGTCGGAAGACGTCATGCAGGGTCTCTGTCGTTTGGGATTCAGTGCGCGTTGTCAGCTGGGATTCCGTCGCGTCTTCAAGCCGAACGCGGTTCTCGTTCGGTCTTCACGCCGAAGGCGTCAAACATCCCAGCCCAGGGTCGCGGCAACGCCGCGCACCCTGGGTAACGGCCATCACAAAAATCGAACGCCAAAGGCGTTCCACAAAGGCTGGAACTCGCCATCACGGTTCGATACTCGGTGCATAACAACGTTCTCCGCATCGATTGCTGAATGCCACCGTCATGTCTCGCCGCGCGTTTGTGGAACGCCGTTGGCGTTCGACGCGCTCGACATCCCGTCCCAGGGTGCGTCGCAACGCCGCGCACCCTGGGTA
>CAZNMS010000828.1:0-2799 GCA_964573505.1 uncultured Planctomycetaceae bacterium
AGGGGAGTATTAAGCGTTTCGAGGTGAATTGCACCGACGCGACTCGCTCGTGCACGTCTCAACCCCTTCTTCATCAGGGGAGTATTAAGCGGCAACAGCGATCCGAACCAGTGCGTTGTGTATGCCGTGGTCTCAACCCCTTCTTCATCAGGGGAGTATTAAGCGGTACCAGTACGAGCAATGGAACCCGCAAGGGAAGTTCTTGTCTCAACCCCTTCTTCATCAGGGGAGTATTAAGCGGCCCGGCGACCGAAGCTGTTGACGGGCTTCGAGTTGCGGCGAGGATTCTCGTAACCCACCATAGGGCGGTCCATGCTGCGATCGCCAAACCTGCCTTGCAACACTTTGTTCCATGCTAACTCCTTTCAAATTCACGAGTTGCTTCAGCTCCGTAACACCCTCCGTATTGTCGGCCATTTGGGGGTTACGGAAGCCGATCATCGGCTCAAATCGTTGCTTCGAAACTCAACATGGCCCAACCCAACGGAAGGGCCGGTGGGCCATCGGGTTTGCCCGCTGCGTACGAACGCGTTGCGCCATAACCCTTTCTCGGTGCCAGATGATAGGGCTCGCCCAGCGTGACGCACTCGAAGTGGCTGTGTCGCCCCACACGAATCACACACTGCTGTGAAGTCAGCCCTCCCAAAATTTGCTCCAGCCGCTGCTGCACCACCGCCGCCGGATTAAAGGTCTTCAATTCGGCTTTCAGACGCGGGATGTAGAAGCAATTGCAATTCTCCACGAGCGCTGAAACCGACAACTCCTGCGGCACCATTCGCTGCTGCTTCAGACCGTGCAGGAGTCGCAGTTCTCCGATGATTGGTAGCGACTCTTCCAAGACACGTGAGCGTGTCAATTCGCGATACATGAGAATGCCACTGGGGTCGCTGGCGATGGTGTGACTGCGTTTGAGAATGCGAATGCGGTCCACATAAGTCGCATTCGGCGGAGCCAGAAGATCAGAAATTGCGACTTGCCGAAAGGGGTCACCATAAAGGTCCGGACTTCCTTTTTGCATATTCCCCATGGCAACCGCTTCAAATCTGGCACTCGCCCACCGATCTCGTTCGGCGCTGTCGACGATCTGTAACAACTCCGGTTGTTTCTGAGGTGACTGCCGAGCGATGGCATCGATCACAGCCGTGCGAATGGCACCTTTCACGGAGGAACCGGGGATATAACAACAACCGGAGCGCGGATCACGGGGCATCAAGTCGATTTCGCCCTGCTGGTCCCGGTTGTCCAAGTTGTCATGCAAATTCTTCCCCGCTAGCGACGTCAGCGGCAACTTGAATTGCAGATATTTGGCGCGCTCCGGGTGTCCTCGAAACCAGTTGCGAAGCGTCGCCAAATTGGCCGTTTCGGTAATCTTGATGAATTCCTGCCGCTGGGCCGCCGTGAGACGACTCAAGAGAGTGTCGGTATCAACCACCTCTAAGACATGAGCACCGTTCGGACTGGTCGGCGGCTTCACGTCATATTGAGTGGGCTCCAAACTCTCGCCCGTCCCAATGTGAATCGGAGTCAACGGTGTCAGAGTCAGTCGATACACAGAGAAATGCGCAGGGCGTTCGGACATGACAATTCCATCAAAGGCAAGACAGGACTATGTCGAACCAAGACGTCGAACCGAGGAGAAAAGTTATTGGCTGACGACAACCGGCACTGTGAAACCCACTCCGTAGTGGCGTAAGTCGGCCCAATGGTGGACTCCTCGCACCAACCGCCCCACCCACAGCGGCGGAGGCGAGTGATCGCACAGCAAGATCGTTCCCGCTCCGAGACAGCGTACCGGTCGCTTTTGGCGTTCCGTCGACCCATCCGGAAGCGCGCTAATTGAGAACTCGCCACCGACTCGCCCGGCTCGGACTCCGCATTGATACCACCCGCGATACGGATCACCGGGTTTGGGAATCGTTGGCCCTAACAGCATCACGGCATTGGGCTGCTTTGCGGCAGTGATCTCACTAGCCGTGGCGTCGACCACGGACAATTGCCCCAAGCCCGCCGAGGCATCTCGGCCATATCCACCCGCCAAGCCCTGCTCGAACCATTGTCTGACAATGGCTAGCGGTTCGGGCGAGCGACTCCAGACCGTGAATCGCTGCGGTTGTGAGTAATAATTCTGCGGAGTGTTAAAGAGCAGTCCGCCATCCGACTGCGCCGTGCCTCCGGTGAGGCGATTGATACCGGCATGGGTGACATTGAGTTCGACCGATTGCGGAGCGGATGCGCTTTGCGTTGCCGCCAGTCGCACAGACTCCGGCGTCAATCCATTGACACAACTTTGCCAGCGTTTGTCATCGAGCCACGCTTGTTTGGCCTGCTGTTTGATTCGATCAGCAGCGTCCTTATCCGGGGCCTGAGCCGCGCGCGGTGCCGGAGGCAGTACCGGGCGCGGCCAGTAGCCGGACGGCAGCGGGTCAGACAGGACCAGCGGCGGTTGTCCGGCGTCGTACCGGGCGAGCCATTCTTCCAATGCGGGGGCTCCCAATTGGTAACGCAAGCCCCAGCACAAGTGGCCCCACAAGGTGTCCGCCGACAGCGGCGTGCCCAGCCCCGAGCGTAGTTCAAGTTCAATGCGATATGTGTGCATGGCCGAGAGTCTCTAGGTCACTTGAGTGCGAGGATTGCGAGTGCTGTATCACGTCTTGTGGTTGCCGTTCGCTCAGCGAAAGTGCGTCTTCGAACGCGTCTCAGCCGGTGCGGCGTCGATTCCGAATAACGCTGCAACAAAGACGCTCTTTCGCGGAGCGAAAGGCGACCATTGGTCTGAGGTGCCGGCTCGTTAGGAGTCTG
>CAZNMS010000829.1:0-2782 GCA_964573505.1 uncultured Planctomycetaceae bacterium
CGGAGTTGCCTGGCTTGTGGGACGTGAGGACCGCAACGAATGGGCCTTCGTCTGGCAGCAACTGGTCAACCAACAGCAACCTCTCGAAAGCGTCACTCGGAATGCTGTGTTGCAGCGCGGAATTGCGTGGCTTGTTGGACGCGAGGACCGCAACGAATGGAACTACGTCTGGCAGCGATTGCTAGACCAATCGCAACCACTCGACAGCGTCACTCGGGATGCCGTGTTGCAGCGCGGAGTTGCCTGGCTTGTGGGACGTGAGGACCGCAACGAATGGGCCTTCGTCTGGGAACGGTTAGTTGACGCGACAGGTGAGATGGGTCACCCACGTTTCGACGGATTATTGGCTATTGGCCAAGAATGGCTGACGAATACTTCGAATCAAGATCGTCCCGAGTGGGACAAGGTTCTTGAGTATTGGCTCAATCACGGAGGGAACGACGAGCAACTACTCACTCTTGGCTCAAACTGGATTGCCCAGAATCAAGGCCAGCGGCAAGTCCCGCCGTTAGCAGCAAAAATTCTACGGCGAGTGACGAATCTGGCGAGGTTCGATGGCCTTGCTCAATGGCTCGCGGACTGGTGCATCGCGAATCCGAATGCAGCTCAAACGAGATTCGTCACACGCTACCTTCGAGCTGAATTGAGCCTCGGTGGGGCATCGGTTGAAACAACCTCCGGATGGACGTCGTTGTTTAATTCGCTCGGCTCACCTGAACCAAATTGGTTACGAGCAACAGATTCTCAAGCTGCCGAGCTTCAAATATGCAAGGATCGCGGCGAGTCGGTAGAAGGCCGCATCGCTCAACGTATTCAGTACGGTTACGAAGTTGTCCTCACCGATTTTCTAGGGTCGGTGTTATTGCCCAAATCAGAAGTCGATGTGCATGCCGTCAAGAACTGGGATGACCTAGTGGGGCATGTATGCCGGTTCGCCATCAAGAAGATTAGGCAAGCGGAAGCAGGTTGGAACGTCCTCGTTTCGCACAAGGCCGTCGTGAAGGCTGAGCGTGAAATGAAGTGCCACTCTCGCCTTCAGGAATTGAAAGTCGGTGATCGGGTACTTGGCAACGTGCTCAAACTGATGGAGTTCGGTGCATTCATTGAAATCGGAGATGCGATTGGACTCCTGCATGTGAGCGAACTGTCGTGGGATAGTCGAATTGGATTGAGCGACGTTTGCCGACCCGGCCACTCGATCGAGGTTGTCATCCTAAGTATTGACCTCGTCGCGCGCAAAGTGGCGCTCGGACTCAAGCAGTTGAGTGATGACCCGTGGGATTCGGTCCTCTCGAAAATCAACGTTGGCGATGAAGTCACTGGAACGGTCATGAACCTCATGAGCTACGGTGCTTTCATCGCGGTATTCCCGGGAGTCGAGGGCTTGCTGCATCGAACCAACATCTGTTGGAAGAAAGCGCTCCCAGACCCGCGTGTGTTCTTTCAAGCCGGGCAAGAAGTTCGCTGCCGGATTCTCGAAATCGACTTTGCCAAGCGTCAGTTGGCGTTGGGGATCAAGCAACTGACAAGAGAACCTTGGGATGAATTCTCATCCCAAATGACCGTAGGCCATGACATCACCGGAACCGTTAAAAACGTGGTCGATTACGGCGCCTTCGTGGAAGTGTTTCCGGGAGTCGAAGGGTTGCTGCATCGCACCGACATCTCTTGGAACAAGCTAAATCCAGTGCCGCGTGAGTTCTTGCAGGCCGGCCAAGAAGTTCGGTGCCGTATTGTCGCCGTCGACATCTCAAAGCGGCGATTACAACTCGGGCTCAAGCAGCTTGAAGAGAACCCGTGGTTGGAACGGATCCCGCGAGAGTATCCCGTCGGACGCGAACTCGAAGTCCGAGTTGCGAAGGTCACCAATTTTGGAGTGTTCCTTGAACTCGAACCGGAGCTGGAAGGATTACTACATCCTTCAGAGATCCCTGATGCGGAGCACGCTGAAGAGTCGTTGGAAGCTCGGTTCCCAAAAGACAGCCTGATCAAAGTCCGCGTCATTCGTGTTGACCCAGAAACGCAGAAGATTGGGCTGTCGTTGAAACCTCGGCCCGAATAACAGCAACCGCGAACATCGACACCGCCCCGAGCCCGTTCGACGTTCACAGAGCGAATGAAGGTCTGCCGAATTTTGCGCTATCGAGCACTCAGTCAACCTCTACTGAGATCATGCGAGCGACCGGTAGCCGTTCACGGGGCGTGCAAGAGCGATAGCAGCGACTGGCGGAGGCGGGCCTTTGGGATGGCTTCGATGATGAATTGGATGATGTCGCGGTTTTGTTGGCGGCAGGTCTCGATGATCGTTCGAAGCTTCTCGACGATGCGACTGTCGGCGGAACACTTTGTCCCGGACGTCAAGCGCCGCAGGAGCACCCGCGGACGAATCGCCGGAGTTCCTCTCGGTGCAAAGCGACGCTGGTTGTCAGTTCGACGCCCTTTCCCGAGGCGAAGCCCCAGAGCGCGTCGGGCCGGCTTATGAGGCTCCGACAACGACCGGTGGTCAGTTTGTTACCGGTCGTTGTTCCTCGATGTAATGTATCTTCCACACGAGTTCGCAAGTCGGTCATCCGAGCTTGCAGTTCTGATCGACAGATCGTGCCGCCTCGGAAGAGAAGCCACTCACTGCAGAGTTGGTCGGTCAGGCCGACCAACTCTTGGCCTAAGGTGCGAACGCTCGGACCGGCTTCAGTGATCGCCACAAAGCCCCGACGCAAATGACCGCAGCACCACCGAATCAGGCGGAATCCCAAATACATCTACGCTCGGTCGAGCGTCACCA
>CAZNMS010000830.1:0-2770 GCA_964573505.1 uncultured Planctomycetaceae bacterium
AGATCGCGGATCGTGGTGTTGCTGGGCACGGCCAACAGGTAACGCTCGCCGCGTCGTTTAACGGCAAGGCGACGCCGTAGGACGGCTTGAGAGCACGACAAACGCCGACGCCTTGCCGTTAAACAAGTCAGTCTGCAGCGCGAGAGGTAGAGACGCCGACGCCTTGAAGATGCGCTGCGACCGACGGTCATCGTTAGTCGGCGGGGTCGATCTGATAGGTCTTGTCGCCGAGGTTCAGCACGACCGGTTCGTCGAACGCGAGATATTTCGCGAGCGTCCCTCCATGAGCGGAGGCGAGGTCGAAGTACTCTTTGCTGAATTGCTTCAGACGAATCGCCTTTGCTTGCTGCTCGGTCGTGACCGTCGAGTCCTGCCAAATGTTGTTCTTGCGGAAGAACGTCTTCTGACCGAACTGCCTCACTGAGTTGATCTCGCGCACCTCGCCGCTTTCGTCGAGCGTTTTGACTCCCGAGAGCCGATCGGCTGCTTCGCGCTTTGACACGGGGGCTTTTGAAAGGCTGCTGGTCGAACTCGCCGCCGCACCGCCCATTGCTTGAGGAGCAGAACTCACGGGACCGCTCGCAGCGGCTTCGGAGTTGTCAGCGCGTTGCAGTTGCGACTTGAACGCTCGCTGCTCGACGCCCGCTTTGCCCGACTCCATTGCGAGCCCGCGACGAGTCGCATCGGCAGCGCGATCGAGGTTGCGACGATCGCTCAACTGCACGTTGTCGTCAGCGAGGAACGAGGTGTAGGGAGTGATGATGCCGTGCCGAATCGAAAGCTGAACCAGTTCGTTGACGAGTTCTTGATTGTGCCCTTGCAGATCAAGCTCATCGATAACTTCGCCGACGCGCCGAGTCGCCCATAGCTTTTCTGCAAAGCCGTTCGTCTCGCCCATCGAGCGTTCGGCGAGCGTGACGGGGAACGAGAACTTTTCGGCTTTGCCCGCGTGCTGACCGGTGATGACGACCTTCGCGACGCCGCCTTTGCGATAGCGACCGACAAGCACGAGTTGCTCGCCAAAGAAGAGATCCGAAATCTGCTTCGGATAGAGCCGATTGATCCGCGCCGCTTCGGATGCTGAGGCCGGTTCATCGAATTCGAAGTTGACCGCGAGGTCCGTCAGCAAGGGGTTGCCGATCTTGTTGTAGAGCGCTGCAACACTCGCCTCGATGTCTTCATTGGGACGGACATAAACCGACTGCCCGCGATTGTCGCGCGACAGCCGATCGAGCAAGCGGCTGTTGACGTCATAGCCGACGCCGAAGTTGAAGAGCCGCGCGGCAACGTTGTTCGTCGACTTCGCATTCGCCGCGATGCGCTGCTCGTTGCGTTCGCCGACGGTCGGCAGTCCGTCTGTAAGAAACAGTACATACGAGGGCACGGCTTTCGTCGTCAGCATCTTGAGCGACGTTTGCAGGGCTCCGTCGATGTTCGTGCTGCCTCCGGCATAAACGCCCTCTGCATAACCGAGAGCCGCCTTAATGGTCTCAGCATCAGCACGCTGAAGCTCGGGACGAAAGCTCTCAACGATCGAGTCGTAGACGACGACGTTGAACGTGTCTTGCGGCCTCAGTTGATGAATAAGGAACTTCAGAGCCTCGCGCGCTTGTTTGATCTTTTCGCCATTCATGCTGCCCGAACGATCGAGCACAAAGATCATGCTGCGCGGAACGGATGCTTGATCGACTCGCTTCAGTTCGGGACTCACGAGCAGCACGAAGTAGCCGTCTTCATTGTCGTTCGGCTTGTAGCTAATGAGATGCGTGCCGAGTTGCCCCGTGCTTGTCCCGAACAGCAGCCGAAAGTCTTCGAGCCGACCGGCGTTGCTCAGCGCGAGTTTGCAATGAGCGTGCTTGTCGTCGGGACGCTGCAAGTCGATGCCGTGCGATGGCGAGTAGATCGTGCGGAGCGGTTCATTGGTCTCGACGCGCACGTCGACATTGACTTGCCCGATCGGTCGTTGAGCGTGCTTGCTCAAGCCGAGCGGCAACGTGAGATCAACGAGTCCCGAGTCCTTCTTGAGCAACTGCGAGTACCGGATCTGCACGGTCCGAGATGCCTGCGGCGGAATCGGAAAGACGCTTGTCTGATAGAGCCCCTGCCCGACGTATTCGAGCAATGCGGGATCGCGCCGCGAACGCACGATCGATTCGTAGATCGCTCGTGCGTCTTCCTTTCGCAGGAGCTTGCCGGCGAATTCTTTTCCGTCGACGAGCAGCGTCAGTTCGTTGATCGCTGCGTCTTCAGGTAGCGGAAAGACGATTTGCGCTTCGAGCGTTTGACTGCTGATGTTCTGAAAGACTTGCCCGATTTGAACGGACGCAACTTGCTCGCGCACCGTCACATGAAAGTCGAGCTTGCTGATCTCGAAGAGTGCATGCGGAGCGGGCCTTGTCGGCAACGGAAGCCCCGGCATCGGCAGACGAATATTGGGCGGAGTCGGCGTGATCGTTGTCGTCGTGTTCGAGATGACAACGACCTGAGCGAAGAGCAGTCCGGGGCAAACTCCGAGCAACGCGAGCACAGCGAAAAACAATCGTCTCATGATCCAGTCTCCTCATGCGATTCGAATCGAGACAGCAGAACGTACCGGTAATAACGCATCAGGCAGCGATGTCTTAGGCGAACCTGAAAACGAGCAAGTAGCTTGGGATTCCATCCCGAGCCGCAGCGGGCAACGGTCGCTCCAACACCGCGATCGATCGTCAGAACCGAGCCGCGAACAAGTAGCTTGGGATTCCATCCCGAGCCGCAGCGGGCAACGGTG
>CAZNMS010000831.1:0-2758 GCA_964573505.1 uncultured Planctomycetaceae bacterium
GTCGTACGTCGTGAGAAGCGACGGACTGCAAGTCCGTCGTACCCAAAAACGGATGTGTTCCTCACGAGCCGCGTTCTCAACTACTTCAGCACGAGGCTCGCATGACTTCTCGTCAAACAGCACTTGCTCTCAGCGTCTCGGCAGCAGCACTCGCTTGCGGCGCGGTCGGATGGAGCGTTGCTCAAGCAGGTTCGCTGAATGGGCCGACGGTGATCGCGTTGCTTTCTGGAGCAGCAGCCATTGGCAGCGCGATCTTCGTGCGTCGCTTCATCATCGCCGGGGAAGAAGAAGTACATGCGCTGCGAGACGATGTCGCGCGGCGCGAAGCTGAGATTGCGAACTCGCGGCGCGAGGTCGAGCAGTTTGAAGCCGACGTTGCTCGACAACTTGAGCAGCGAGCAACGCAACTCAATGCGCGCGAGCAGCATGTCGCGCACTTGCAGGTCAACTTCCGCGAGTGGCTCGAATACCCGCGGGCTGATGCTGAGACCGATCCGCTCAGCGAACTCGAACAGCGCAAGCTCACCGAAAAAGACGAGCAAGTTCTCAAGCGGATCGAAGAGGAGTCGCAGCAGCTTTATCGCAAGCTGCGCGAGGGCTACTACAAACCGGAAGGCAAGATCGACGCGCAACTCATTCGAGAAGACGTGCATCAGTTCGTGCTCGGCGTCGCGCGGATCTATCGCCCCGACGTTGAGAACCCTCTGCTGGAGACGAGCGTTGATCAGCTCTTAAGAGCGGCGAGTCGCGCGTGCTTGCATCTGCTCGTTGTCTTAGAGCGGCTGCCGTTCAACCCGAAGGACATGTCGATCAGCACGTTGCACGGTTACGTGCAGAAGGCGCTCAAAGCGTATGACGCGTATGTCGCCGCGAAGCCGTATCTCGGCTACGTGCAGACCGCGAGCTACTTCGGACGCTGGCTTGCCGGAGCAACTCCACTGACGCTCGGCGTTTCGTTGCTCGTGACGGAACTCGGGAAGCGAGGCACTCAAGCGGCAGCTCAATGGCTGATCGACCAACAAGCAGTCGCGCTGCTGCATGAAGTCACGCGCGTCATCGGCTTCGAGGTCGCGAGCATCTTCAGTGGTGATTTCCGGCACCGGGATCCGAATTGGGTCTATGCCGCAGAGCTGACCAATCTCATGAGCCTCTTCCCGTTGTCGCGAGACAATCTCGCTCAGTCGTTGCGAGAAGTCGGCAGCCTCTCGTTCCGCAATGAGTACGACCGCATCTATCTCTATCGGTGCTTGTCGGCACAGAAGGCGCCGCGACCTCTTGTTGATGCGAACGAGTTCTTGACGCTCGCTGACCGTCAGCAGATCGGCAAACGACTGGAGCGGTTCTTTCAAGCATTCATTCACGGCAAGCAGCCGAAGCTCGTTGAAGAGTGGGTTGCCGGAGTCGAGCGGCGGCTCGCTATCAAACTCGTTCCGCAACTGGCTCTGTCGACGACCGCCGTTGCGGCGAGTCCCGAGCAAGAGCGGCTGAAGTGTTTGCGATCGCTTGCCGGTTTCTTGATCGCGTTTAAGGCATCGCCGCTTGAAGAGCTTGCTGACCGACTCGTCATCACGGAGCTGTTCCGGCAATTGAATGATGCCGAGCGAGCGGCGTTCGTTGACGCGCTGCTTGCTTCGCCGCCGGCATACGAAGTCCCCGATGTCGATCGTTCGGGCTCGATCGCGCCGTTGTTTGTGGCCGATCTGACGCAACTTGCCGTGCGCTCGCGGCCATGGGACGTGCAGCCGGATGAACTCGTGCTTGAGACCGCCGTGATGCTCGGTCAGGACTTCGAGAAAGCAAAGAAGCAACTCGCTCGTGAGTACTCCGACGCGCTGTCATCGCAGTTCGGAAAGGATTCGATTGCCGCGCGACTCGAAGGCGCAGCGGCTCGCGCGGTGCTTGCTGATCTGCGTTCGGACGAAGTGGTTCAATTCGCTTATGCCCCGTCGAGCATTCAATGGCCGAGCACCGCATCGGCTCTTTCGGGCAGTCGCTCGCGCGGACTCGTCGGCACGACAAAGCGCTTGCTGCTCGTCGAAGCGACCGAACGAGACGTCCTCATTGCAACGCATGAACTCAGCGGGCTCAGCATGGAGCGAGTCAGCAAGATGATGCTCGACGAGTGCAAGCTCTCGGGCTCAAGTTGGGTGCTCGACAACGACTCGACACCGGTTGCAATCTCCGCGCAACTCGCCGGAGCGATCGGAACGCGCTACGAGAGCACGTTCAAACCGCTGATGGAATTAGTCCTACATCGCGAGTGAGCGGTCAGTCGCGCGCTGAATCTTGCTTTCGACCGTTTAACCGCGAGCCTCAGGCGAGCGCGTGCAAATGCGAGACTGACGACGAAAGCCGATCGCCGATTCCAAGAAAGGCTTCGCATCTCCTCGTTCACTGCGTTCAATGAAAGAGATCATGTCCGCCGGAACTATGAGTCGTGAGCAAGAAGAGAACGTCGTTGCTTCATCCAATCTCGCGGCAGGGTCATCCGAGACGGAGTATCTCCTGCGATCACCAGCAAACGCGCAGCGTCTGTTGTCGGCGCTCGAACGTAGTCAGCGCGGTGACGTCGAGCCGATATGCATCGACAAACTTCGCGCAGAGATCGATTCCTCACCCTGAGATTGCGAAGATCGAGTTCGTTACAAGTCGCGACAGAGAGACGTTGCCCTTCATCGAACAGCGAGGGGTCGGGTCTACGAAATTTGGAAATTGGCGGGAGCAAGAAGCTGATTTGCAATCGAAGTCATCTCCCCGC
>CAZNMS010000832.1:0-2756 GCA_964573505.1 uncultured Planctomycetaceae bacterium
CGGCAGCGGTTGCGTTGAGAATCTGAAGGGTACCTGCTCCAAAGCTGGCGCCGATTACGGGCACGGTGCGGTCTTCAAGGAACTCAGCAGGCGAAGTCGTTGATCCCAATCGTTGGTGCGAGCGTCGTCGACTCTTCTTGGTCGGCTTCACGAGGCCCGTGAACTTCGAAATGAACGCGCTCCAAAGTGATTGCTCCCAACGTGACTTCGACATTGTTGTTTGCTCCGCGGCCGTAGCCCGAATGAGTTTCGACGAGCTGTGTTGACAGGTTCTACTCGTCAAGAAGGACGGATGGACGAATCTCTGATCGTCTCACGATGTTTGAATGAGACAGGCTTGTACCGCCTCTCTCATAGGTCATCCAGCAAGCCCAATTCTCCTGGATTTCCCGCCTTGTGTAACAAGACAAAGCCCTTGAGTTGCTGCACTGTGTAGCGCGCAGCATCCTTTCGACTTGCTCGCATCAATGGCGCGTACAAGGCAAATCGAAGGTCTCTTCTGTTACTTGCTGGCAGGGGGGCAAACTGCCGATTGGGCAAGAAATCAGAGAGCTTCGCAAAGGGGGGCGGATGATGAGTGTGACAGGTAAACGATGGCTAGTGGTGATCTTGCTCTGTTGGGGAATTTCCCCGGCAAGCGCTCAGGAAAGTCAGGTGACTCAAGCGCCGCTCGTGAAGGCAACGGTCCGCAGCACTGCGGATGAGCACGAGCAACCCATCCTCTATTGGGCTCCGGAGTCCGCGAAGGAGCGCGCTGTTCCTCTCTTGATCTTCCTGCATAGCTGGGGCGGCGATGTGAATCAGAAGCATCCCAGTTGGCATGCCGAAGCGATGCGCCGCGGATGGCTCTACATGCAGCCGAACTTTCGCGGTCCCAATAAGCGACCGGAAGCACTGGGTTCGAAGCTTGCTCGTCGCGACATCTTAGATGCGCTCGCCTTCATGCAGCGCGAGTTCAAGGTCGACAGCACTCGGGTCTATCTCGCGGGATCATCAGGCGGCGGGCACATGACGATGCTCATGGCCGGGCATCATCCCGAGAAGTTCTCAGCGGCGTCGGCATGGGTCGGGATCTCGGACATTGCAGAGTGGCATCGCTTCCATTCGAAGAACGGGAAGCCGGACAACTACGCTCAGAACATCGTTGATAGTCTCGGCGGTCCTCCGGGTGAGAACACCGAGCGTGATGCTGACTATCGTGATCGCTCACCTCTTTATTGCTTGCAGCGCGCGACTGATCTGCCGCTGGATATTGCTGCCGGAATCTTCGATGGGCATAAGGGTTCGGTCCCAGTGTCTCATTCGTTGCTGGCGTTCAATGTCGTTGCGAAAGCCAATGGGACAACACTCGTCAGCGATGCGGAGTTGACTCGCTTGTGGGAACTCGGCAAGGAGTCGAAGCCGATGCCGCTCGATCAAGTGACCGACGCCGACTTCGAGCGCGACATCTTGCTGCGACGAGTCAGCAAGCAGGCGCGCGTCACGATCTTCGTCGGCGGTCATGAGGGACTCGCAAAGTCCGCATGCGTCTGGCTGGCGACACAACAGCGTGAAACTCGATAGCTCTGACCAATGCGGTAGGTCGTCCTGCGGCAACCGCCGTTCGGTTCATGTGAAACGAGGCCGACTGTTCGTGTCGGAAATTCGCCTCAATCCAAAATTGGCTACTGGCGTCGATTGAAAGTTGCTATTCGCATGGTAGGGTTCGGCCCCTGAATCGAGGCTCAGCGCTCACCACTGTGGGGAGCATCACTGGGCTGCATCTTGTGCCTACATTGCGAGGGCAAAAGCGATGGCAAACGCGAAGTTGGCGTCATTGACGCCGCGACAGAGGGACATCTATGAGTTCCTCAAAGACAAGATCCTCAATCGAGGATACGGACCGACGGTTCGCGAGATCGGTGTCGAGTTCGGCATCAAGTCTCCGAACGGAGTTATGTGCCACTTGAAGGCGCTGGAGAAGAAGGGGCTCATTCAACGTGAGTCTCACATGTCCCGCGCGATTCAATTGGCCGACAAGCCGCATCGTGCAACGAGCCTGAACTTGCTCGGTCAAGTCACGAACGGGCAGCCGCTCATCGCCGCGAAAGAAGGCGATGCGGTCGACTTCATGGACGTCTTCGGCAGTGGCGATCACGTCTGCGTGAAGGTGAAGGATGACTCCTTCGGCGACGACGGCATTGACGCCGGTGACTTCGTCATCATTCGCAAGCAAGGAAGCTGCCGCGACGGCGATCGCGTTCTCGCGATCATCGACGGCCAAAAGGCTGTGCTGCGTCGTTACTTCACTGACTCGCGCGGCGTTCGCCTTGAGCCTCTGACGAGCAGCAAGAAGGCGCTTCATTCGTCTTCCGTCTCGGTGCAGGGCGTCATCGTCGGCATCGTTCGCAAGTTCTAGTTGCCCCTGATCGGTGAGACTGAAGCGAGTCGGTAGCGAACGGTTCCGACGCCGTTGACCGACCGACTTGCGGGCCTGCTCATCGAGCCTCGCTAACTTGCTAGTTAGAGCTAGTGACGAAGCGGAATTCGAAGCATCTTCTGAGCCGCAGAGAGGATCCGTGACAGAGAACGGTCCCGTCTGCGGCTCAGTGTGTTTCTGCGTCGCGCGAAAATGCCTGACAACTCGCTCGCTTGTTTTACGGCGAGCCAAAGGCGACGGCGTTCTTCCGGCTTCCGATCAAACCCGACGCCTTGCCGTTAGACGACGCGGCGAAGCCGCAACCGATAGTCGCCTTTCGCTCCGCGAAAGGAAGCTT
>CAZNMS010000833.1:0-2705 GCA_964573505.1 uncultured Planctomycetaceae bacterium
AGTTTGACACCGAGCAGCGCGGGCCGTTGGCCACGCGGTTAAACGAGCGAAGGACATGACGCTGTCCAATTTGCGTTCCACTCGCCTTCTCTTCGTCGCTCAACCCGACTGGCGAAACAAAGACTGTATCCCGCGTTACAGCATCCCGAGACGCTTCTTCGCGTCGGCGACTTTTGAATGCGACGGGTACTTCTCGATGAGTTGCTGATAGCAGTTCTTTGCTTGAGCAACGTCCTTCAAGACTTCGAAGCAGCGAGCGGCTTCGAAGTAGGCCAGTGCAGACCACTCTTTGTGGTTGTAAGCAAAGGCGGCTTTGAGGAAGTGCTTCGCGGCTTCGGGGTGCTTCTTCTGAGCGAAGTAGCATTCGCCGATCATGAAGCGGGCCTTTGCTGCGGTTTCCGTTTCGGTCTCTTCAGTCACTTTCTCAAAGGCTTCGATCGCTTCGGGCAGTTTGCCTTGCTGCTGCAACGCCCATCCGACGCCGTAACGCGCTTCCGACTTAAGTTCGAAAGCGGGGTAGTTCGCGAGCACTTGCTGATGTTGCTTGAGACTCGCGGCCCAGTCCTCTTGACCTGCCGCGCACTCGGCAGAGCGATACAGCGCCAGCGCCTCATAAGTCGGATGCTTCGCGGTAACGACTGTTACATACCGAGCCGCAGCCGACTTCCACTCTTTGCGTTTGAAGTGGCACTCGCCCAAGAGGAACTCGGCATCGACGGCGAGCGGTCCCGACGGGAACGCCTTCAACTGAGCGGCAAAGGCATCGCTCGCTTCCTTCAGCTTCTCGGCCTTGAGGTAGCTCCAGCCGAGCTTATGAGCGGCCTTCTCGCCGATCTCAGTCGCACCGGCCTTTGCTTGAGCGTCGGCATACGCCTTCGACGCCTCTGCGAACTCGTTCGCGTCGTAATGAGCTTCAGCCACTCGGAAGAGTGCCTCTGCCGCGAGCGGGCTCGTCGGGAAGTCGCGCGACAAGCGACGAAACGCTGCGATCGACTCGTTCTTCTGACCGAGTTCGACATACGCCCATCCGAGTTCGTAAGCGACTTTGTCTGCTCCGGCATACTTCGGATCGGTCGCGAGAATGGTCGCGTACGTCTTCGCGGCCTCTTCGAACTTCTGCTGTCCGGCCAATGCAAGACCGAGCAAATACTGTGCATCGAGCGCATCCGTTTTCGGCGGCTTGCTCTTGAGGAACTCCGTCACATCCTTTGCCGCCGCCGCGTGCTCACCGAGTTGATAGCGAGCCATTGCTCGCACATAGGCTCCCTTCAGCGCGAGTTCGTGCTGCGAGTACTTCGACGCGAGCACGCTCATTGCGTCAGCCGCCTTCGCGAATTCGTTCTGTTTGAAGTACGTCCATCCGAGACCGTATTGGGCATGCGGAGCGAACGTGCCTTGCGGCCAACTCTTCAAGACGGCCCCATATTGAGCGGCTGCGTCATCGAACTTCTCATCGCCATAAGCGATCTCGCCGAGCCGAAAGGCCGCTTCCTCAACGAGCGGACTCTTCGGCGATTGCTTCGCGAGTTGCTGCAAGCGAGCCGCTGCTTCCGCCGGCTTCGACAACTTGCGATAGGTCTCCGCGAGTGCCAGCAACGTTTGATCGGACTGCTCACGATCGGGCTTTGCTTTGAGAGAATTCTCGAACGACTGCGCGGCCTTCTCGAACTGCGACTGAGCCGCCTGACTGCGACCGAGCACCGCGAGCGCCTCGCTCTTCAGTGCTGCGTCTTTGAGATCACCCTGCACGGCTTCGAGCGACGCAATTGCATCCGCGTGCTTGCCTGCAAGTTGTTGAGCAAGCCCCAATCGCACTCGTGCTTGAGGCGCATTCGCATGACTCGGAGCACCTTTCAGGAACGCGCGGTACTGAGCTTCCGCGTCCGCGTACTCGCTCAGCAAGAGGCTTGCTTCGGCTGCAATAAAACGTACATCCGCAGCGAGCTTGTCTTCGGGGTAAGCCTTCAAGAACGCCGCTGCTTGAGACTTCGCTGCCGCATGCTGGTCGCTATCGAGTGCCGTCAGCGCGGACATGTATTGAGCCTGCGCCGCGAGTTCATGCTGCGGGTACTTCTTCGCAAAGTCCGCATAGAGAGCGACCGTTTCAGACCGTCGCTTCGGGATCTCGTACAGCGCGTCAACTCGCGCGAGCACCAACTGCGGGAATGCCGACGATGCTGAGTGCTGCTTGAGCGCATCCTCAATCACGCCGAGTGCGAGTTCCGGGTTCTTCTCTTTGAGATGCGAACGCGCGATCCACTGCTTTGCTTCAGCCGCTTCGGGGCCATTGCGTTTCGCGACGATCTCTAAGCCCTGCCGCGCCGGTCCGTACTTGCCGGTGAGGTAGTAGCACTTCGAACCCGCGAGCACGGCGGTGTCGTAGTGCTTCGTCGTCGGGAACTTGCGCGGCATGTCCCAATAGATCGTGCCCGCGTCTTCGTACTTGCCGAGCTCATACAAGCAGCGCGCTTGCCGCAGCATCGCTGTATCGGCGAGTGCAAAGTCTTTGACTCCGCTGACCTTCTCAAAGACCGGCAGCGCGGCGGCATAGTCGGCTTTGTTGAAGAGCAGCTCGCCCTGCCGCATCCGCACTTCAGCAACGAGTGCATGCTTCGGGTACTTGTCCGCGAACGACGCGAACGTCGCATGAGCTGCATCGCCTTGCTTGAGTGCCTCTTGAGCAACGCCGAGTGCATAGGTCGCAT
>CAZNMS010000834.1:0-2700 GCA_964573505.1 uncultured Planctomycetaceae bacterium
GAATCATGAACAACTTGCCTCAGCGGCCCTGCTGCCGCTCATTGGACTGCGACGATTCGTCATCGCATTTCGTAGCTTGACTCTCCGAGTCGAGCAGCGAATGAGTTTGACCGGTACGACGGACTTGCAGTCCGTCGAAGATCGGGGGCGACGGACTACAAGTCCGTCGTACAGAAGACTCGCCGGTATGTTCTCATCTCGCGCGAGCCAGCATAGTTATCGCCCCATTGGTGCGGCGCGACTGCGTCGTTCAACAGCGGCAAGCAAAGGCACGCATCATCGCAGCGCGGCAGTGCCGCAACCGAAATGTACGACGGACTTGTAGTCCGTCGCAGCCGCAGATCGACGGACTACAAGTCCGTCGTACAAGGGCCGCAAGAATCTTCTCGTTTCAACACGCTTTTCACCGTTTGCAGAGCAGAGCGCCCTCCTCAATCGCACTGTCACCCGCGAGAGCCGCCCCTTACGGAATGACCGTATTCAGCACTTCCTCGGAAACGAAGATCGGCTTCGGCGGCGAATGATGCACGGCGAGTGCAATCGCATCGCTCGGACGGCTATCGAGTTCGAGGATCTCACCCGCTGCGTTCTTTACACGAGCGACAGCGAAGTAAGTGTGCTCGACCATTTTGGTGATGACGACGTCCTGCACCTCACCGCCCAATCGCTCGATCGCGTTCTTGAGCAAGTCATGCGTCAGAGGTCGCGGAGGTGCGGCAGCAGTGAGCCGACGATTGATGCTCGTCGCTTCAAAGATGCCAATCAGAATCGGGAAGGACCGCGCGCCGTCGACTTCACGCAGATAAACAACCTGCTGGTCGTTGATCTCAGAAATGATGATCCGCGAAAGCTCCATTTCGACGAGCACAGTGAGTTCCTCTTCTTCTTCAGACGGTCGGGGATGATGCATTAATCGTTACATCGCTAGCTGGAGCAGCAAGCCTCCGGCGGCGGTTGATCGTCTCAATTCAAGCTGCGTGCCCTATCGCAATGCGACCGCAATCGGTCGTAGCCGAAATCGTCAGATTTCGGGGCCACAGAGACTGCGTCCGAAGTCTCACGACTTCGGCTACCTAAAGATGCCCCCACGGCGCGATGAACTTCCGAAGCAAGGGGCAATCTCAATGCAGCAAGTTCAGAGGCGACATCGTGACGAGTCATTGACGTCGCAGGCCGAGTATAGGACTGCTCAAAAAAATGCCGCAACCGCCTCGAACAAAGGGCTCCGAGACGCATCAGAGCAAGCCGCTGCACGTCAACCGCACAGCGACCCGCGAACGACTTCTACCGCGCATCGCGTAGCTGAAATCGTAAGATTTCAGGCATTTCGAGCATCCGAGATCTCACGCGGCTGTCGAAAAACATTGTGGCTCGACGCTCCGCGTCGAGAATCCCCGTCGTTCGACGGGAGTTCTTCCTCGGGACTGACGACGCGGAGCGTCGTGCCACACTTTTTCGACAGCCTCTCACGATCTCGGCTACGCAAACTCGAACGTGCGACGCGCGAGCTACTTCGCCTTCGGTTGCAGGCTCTTCAACGCCTGCCCCATTGCTTCTCCGATGAGGTAATAGGTCTCGGCGTTTGTGTTCCAGTGGTATCCCTGCCCGCTCGGTGACAGCTTCTGATCGCGCCAGAAGTGCTGCGTCTTCACGAACGCGACGTTGCCTTTGAACTCGGCATGCTCAGCAACCGCCGCTTGAGCCTTCATCAGCGACAGAGCTCGCGGATGCGTCTCGTCGGGGCCGTTCATCCCGGTCTCAGCAATGACGAACGGCAGATTCGGCGCCTGTAATTCTTTCCGCATGTCGCGAATGAAGTTCGCCATATTCTTCTCGTACTCGCCGTTGAATTGATCGTTGATCCGGTCGTTCCATCCTTGATGCCAACCGAAACCGATCAGCTCATAGCCGCGTCCTTCCGAGCCGGGCACGACCTCTTTGAGCTTCGGCAAAGTCTCACGCACCAGTCGCAACGTCTCGCGGTAGTACTTGCCGAGAATCTCGGGATCATTCTCGATCGCTTCCTGCGACTTCCCGCCGAGCGAATAAGGCGGCTTGCCGGAACTCGGCGGACGGAAATCAATCGCGAGACTCTTCCCGCCCCACGCGCACTTAATCAGCAGAATGGGCTCCTCGATCGCCTCACCGAGCACCCAACCGATACCGAGTTCCGGGCCAATGCGTTCGGGATTCGCTCCATAGCCGACGGTCAGCGGTCCTTTGCGATCGAGATACGAAATCCAAACATCGTTCCGCACGACCCAATTCCCGTCGGCTCCGAGCAAGTGCCCGAATCGCTGCTTCGTTTGCTCGTCGCGTGCGATGTATTCGAGACTCCCTTTCCCCTCATTGCGTTTGGGAGAAGCTTCAATGATCCCGTGCCCCTCCATATTGGACTGCCCCGCGAGGATCACGACCTTAACCGGAGCTTTGTCCGCCGCGCTTGCCGCAGGTAATAAGAGTGACATGCATCCGAGAACCGCCAACAGTGCTTTCATGAGTGACCTTTAATTGTGTCGTATGTGACGAATGACGTTCGGCGCCGTGCCGTAGCGAGAAGCATTGACGATTCCGCCCTCCGAGTCGCTCGTCCGCGTAGCATGGACTTCCAGTCCGTGCTTCCCCGTAAGTTGCTCGGCTCGGCATTACGATGCTGTGTGAGCTGAGAATGCAGAGCTTCGTAAGGACAAAGACGCTCGA
>CAZNMS010000835.1:0-2696 GCA_964573505.1 uncultured Planctomycetaceae bacterium
CGCCCCAACGGGGCGAGATTCTAACCCCGCGCGGCTCCCGAATCCCGCCCCGTTGGGGCTCTTCTACTGTCGTGCTCATGCCCCAGGGCGATCGCCCTGGGCTGTCGAATCACGGCCCCTTGGGCCTCATGCGAAACAGATCGCGACCAACTCAACTCGTCATCGTCGACCGCGAAGAGTTCCCCCAGTTCACAGCCTATGCATCAACCAGTGCCGAGTAGTTGCCGCGTTTGCAAGCATCGGTCTGTGCCGTGGTTCCGGCGAGGTGATGGTGATCTCCCCAGTCTTTGAAATGCTTGGGGAGCAGCTTCAATCGCTTCTTGAACAACGCCTTCTCGTCGGCAGCGGACATGTCTTTGGTAAACGTCGTCACCCCAGCACTGTCGGTGCTGCCGTAGCACAACGGCCCGAGTCCGACGTAGCCGTGATCTTCGAGAGTGGCCAACAAAGGTTTGACCAGAAGCCCGGCAATCGGATGCTCGTCGATGAACTCTTCGAACATGGGCCGCAGCACTGCTGGCGGAAGATGCGGCACGATGTCGTTGCCGAATTCAATGCGATGCACCGGAGTCTTCACGGAATCGACGAACGCTTGGTTGCCAGCTCGCGGAGCCGCAAAGGTGTATGTGACTTGCACCGTGAATCCCGCCTCGGCCAACGCTTTCGTGGCGAGCGCCGCTTCCGCTCCGCCTTGGCTATGTCCCGTGACGACCACTGGCTTAGCCACTCCGCCGTGCTGCATGAGCGTCGCGACCACCTCGGCTTGAACGGCCTTGAGTTCGTCCAAGAACCCATGATGAACTCGAATCGAATCGGGCAAAGTAATGCCCGTGGCCTTGCCGAGATGCTTGGCCTCTAGGTCGAACTTCACCGGCCGCGCTTCGACGTTCTGCTTCCAGTCCAGCATCGAAACGATCGCAGTCTTCAAGTCGGACAGAGAGTCCTTCTTCTTAAGCCCATCGAACTCGGTCTGAGTCCCCATGTAGGCCACGACATTGCGATCGGCCATCGGCACGACGACAGCAAACGAAGTCTGCCCTTTGCCCTCACCGCGCACGCCAACAGGATCGCCACCTTGAGCGTCCCGAATGAACTTCAGCGTCTCCGCCCGATCCGCCGCATTGGCCTGATCCCCAACCCCAGAGGCGTAGGTGTAACGACAAATCTCCAACAACAACCGAGCCTCTTTGCCATCAAACCCCTGAGCCATACGTCTTCCTTTTCGAGTCAAAGCTCAAACCACAAATCCAACTACAGTCGTATCAACGAGCCGTCGCGACCTTCGAAACCACAGCCCCTTCCCCGGCATCCCAAACCTTGATCGTCTTGTCATCGCTACCACTAACGATCCGTCTGCGGTCCGGGCTGAAACTGGCACGATTCACAACGACCGACTCACCTTGTCGCTTCCGATCGTCAACCCGGAGCATTCATCAGCCTCGGCGGGCACTTGTTTGCAAGCCATCTTCTTCCGGCAATGCGGGCAGTCCCAGCACCTTGCTCACGTCCCAGACTTTCATCATTCGGTCCGCGCCCACGCTGGCAACACGCCTGCCGTCCGGGCTGAAGCTCACTCCATTGATGCCGTCCGAATGGCCCTTGATTGCGACGATCGTCTTGCCGGTTTGGGCATCTCGGAGCTTCCACGTGTTGTCCCAACTGCCGCTGACGAGGTGCCGACCGTCGGGGCTGAATTGCACCGACAGAACTCTGTGAGTGTGGTCGGTGAGAGTGCGCAACAACTCGCCGGTTTGGGCATCCCAGAATTTGATCGTCATGTCGTCACTCGCGCTGGCGACCTGCTGGCCGTCCGGGCTAAAGGCAACTTCATTCACAAAGCCGTCGTGGCCGGTGAGTGTCCGCAGCGACTGTCCCGTGTGCGTGTCCCAGATCCTGACGGTCATGTCATCGCTGCTGCTCGCGATTTGATTGCCGTCGCGGCTAAAGACGGCTTGATTCACCCATTCTGAGTGGCCGTTGAAGGTGCGGATCAACTCGGCGGTCGACACGTCCCACAGCTTCATTGTCTTGTCTTTGCTGGTTGTCAGCACGTGAGTGCTCTGAGGGTGAAAGGCCACACCGGAAACCAAGTCTTCATGCCCATTCAGAGTCAACTTCGCTTCTCCGCTGTAAGCGTCCCAGAGCTTGCACGTCCCGTCTTCACTGGCGCTAGCAATCGACTTGCCGTCCAAGCTAAACGCCACACGCCGCACGTGTTTCGAGTGCCCTCGGAGCGTGAGCTGTATCTCACCCGTTCTAGCATTCCTGATCTCGATTTCTGAGGCTGAGGCGCCGGTCGCAAGGTGTTGTCCGTCGGTGCTAAATGGAATGGTGAAACAGGCTTCTGATGTGGTACGTGTGGCCCCCACTAGTTCAACTTGTAACCACAAATCGGGATGCGCGTTTTGTGCCGTTGCCAGCCCATGCAGCGGGCTATTCTCGTCATTGCTGGCTCGCGTCGTGCCGTTTGACGCGGTGTCTGCATTCCACAATAGCAGGCCTGGTAAATAGCCGCCGCCGACAATCAACTTGCCGTCCGGACTGAAGCTCACGCTCCTCACATTGTAAGGGAAATCATTGAGTGTCTCCTGTCCCGTCGCGGCATCCCACACCCTCAGCGTGTCGTCCATGCTGACGCTGACGATTCGCTTTCCGTCCGGACTGAAACTCACGCTAGTCACATGGTCAGACTGACC
>CAZNMS010000836.1:0-2686 GCA_964573505.1 uncultured Planctomycetaceae bacterium
AAATCAGACAGTTCGGGATTGAGCCGATTCCGCAATGTGGCGCGACGCTCCGCGTTGCGACTCCCGACGCGGAGCGTCGGGCCACATTGGTTGCGACTTCGCCGAGTCGCTTAACCGCATCGCCATCGGCGTGCGCTTTTCGGCAGACCGAGCGAGCCTGCCTTTGCTTGTCGGACCGGGGGACCACTTACGGAGGCAGAGGGAGGGAGAGACTCGCTCGCGATGGCAGGTCTAACGCGGCAGGAGCGCAGCCCGATGGGCGTGCGGTTAAACGAGCGCGCCGGTTCATACTCTGCTTCTTACGGTTTCGCCGAGGTGCCGTTTGTGACTAAGCATCGAATCCCTCTGCGAGCAGCGGCATTGATCGTTAGCAGATGACTCGATCTCGTGCTCATGGCACACGCTCAAGGTTTAATGCCGTCCCGCCTTGCTCACTCACTGACTCCTCGAACTCCGCAGGATCAAATTGATGATGAAACTGACGTTGTTTGCATTCGGCGTTTCATTTGCCTTCGCGTCTTCGGCATTCGCTCAAGCTCCCTCGAACGAAGAGGGCATCAAGTTCTTCGAACAAAAGATTCGGCCCGTGCTCGTCGAGCACTGCTATAGCTGCCACTCGGTGAAGGCGAATCAAGCGAAGAAACTGCAAGGGCAGCTCTATTTGGATTCGGCAGAAGGGATCGCCGCCGGCGGTGAATCGGGCGCGGTGCTCGTCAAAGGCAAGTCGAGCGAAAGCCTCTTGCTGAAGGCTCTCAAGTTCGACGGACTTGAGATGCCGCCTGCAGGCAAGCTGCCGGCTGATGTCATTGCCGACTTCGCAAAGTGGATTGATATGGGAGCGCCCGATCCTCGAAAGGGCGATGCACCGGTCAAGACGAAGCGCGAGATCAATATCAACGACGGGAAAAATTGGTGGGCGTTCAAGCCGCTCAGCGGTGATGCGAAGCTGTCGATCGACGCGCACATCGCGAAGGCTCAGCAAGCAAAGGGGCTGAAGCCGAATCAACCGACGACGAAGGACAAGCTCATTCGACGCGCGTACTTCGATCTTGTCGGACTACCGCCGACTCCTGAGCAAGTCGACGCGTTCGTCAGCGACAACTCGCCGAACGCCTTTGAGAAAGTGATCGACGAGTTGCTCGCGAGTCCTCGTTATGGCGAGCGCTGGGCGCGGCATTGGCTCGATGCAGCCCGCTATGCCGAGAGCGGCGGTTACGAGTTCGACGGATTCCGACCGGGTGCTTTTCATTACAGAGACTGGGTCATCAAGGCGCTCAATGCCGATCTGCCTTACGACCAATTCATTCGCATGCAGCTTGCTGGAGATCTCATTCAGCCGAACGAGATCGAAGGCGCGGCCGCGACTGGATTTCTTGTTGCAGGTCCGTATCCGGGACAGATCACAGCGAAGACCGTCGAGCGCATCCGCTACGACCAACTTGACGACATGATGATGACAATCGGCGGCTCGATGCTCGGCCTGACGCTCGGTTGCGTGCGTTGTCACGAGCACAAGTACGACCCGATCCCGCAGCAGGACTACTACTCGCTCGCCGCATCACTCGCTCGCACGGCGCATGGCTCGCGCACGTTGGATCTCGATCCGGCGGCGACTCAAGCGGCGCTCGATAAGCATCAGGCAGAGCATGAGAAGCTCGTCGCCGACATGAAGACGTTCGCGGCGACTGAACTGCCGAAGCGCTTCGAAGCATGGCGCGCGAGCGAACTCGCAAAGCAGCCCGATGCAACTCATTGGCAAGTGCTCGAAGCAACGTCGTTCGATGCCGAGCGGTCATATCTCAAGTGGGTGCCGGAGTCGGGACTGCTCGTGCATGACGGCTTGCTCAATCCGGGATCAATGGTGCGACAGCGCGGACGGCAAGCTCAACGAGGGCAACGTCGCAATGTGCCGAATGAAGAACAGTTCGAGATTGAGTTCGTCACGCATCAGAAGAACGTGACGGCGCTGCGTCTCGATGCCTTCACCGACAAGTCGCTGCCGCAGAAAGGTCCGGGGCTCAACGGCGACGGCAGCTTCCAATTGGCCGAGCTGAAGATCGTCGCGAAGCCGCTCGATCCGGCGGCAAAGGATGCACCGATCGAACTGAAGTTGAAGCCGGTGTTCGCGGCCTTTGAAGACAAAGATCAGCCGCTCGCGAATGCCGTTGATGGCAAGCCCAATACCGCATGGGTCGTGAGGACCACTGCGAAGAAAGACAACGCCGCCGTCTTCGAACTCGAGCAGCCGCTGCCCGGTTTTGCGAGCGGTACGGTGCTGAGCTTCGACTTGAAGTTTCGTGATCTCGGCATCGGTCGATTGCGAGTGGCACTCAGCACCGAACCGGCTCCCGCAACATGGGCGGGCAACGTTTCGACGCAGCACATCGGTGAGATCCGCGCGATTCTCGCAGCCAATGCGAACAAACTGCCGGACTCATTCCGCGAGTCGATGGCACGCTGGTTCGCGGCGTATGACCCCGAAGCTGCAAAGGTCATGAAGACGCTGCGCGATCATACGGCAGCGACTCCGCGACCGAAGTTGTCTGAGGTCTACACAACGGTCGCGGGCGGACAAGACGTCTTCTTCCTACGTCGCGGTGAAGTCGACAACAAGCAGGGCAAAGCAGAGCCGGGCTACGTTCAAGTTCTCTGGCGCAGCAACGAACCGGCGGTGCCGGCAAAGAGT
>CAZNMS010000837.1:0-2670 GCA_964573505.1 uncultured Planctomycetaceae bacterium
AACCCGGCTGGCAAACGCTGTGGCGCGGCTTCGAAAAACTCCAACAAATGGTCCGTGCTTTCGATGCCCTCAACCCAAGTTGTGGGGAATTTTGAGGCTAGAAGCCCGTGTTCCTGAGGAACACATCTCTTTTGGGGTACGACGGACTTGCAGTCCGTCGCTTCTCACGACGTTCGACGGACTACAAGTCCGTCGTACCAGTGTTCCTCACCCATCGTGCCGGCACGCCCGGTGAGGAACTCTTCAGGAACGATCCAACGCACGCGACGCCCCGAAAAACCGCACGGACTGTAAGTCCATGCTACTTAGGCCGCCCCATGCACGGCGGTCCTCAATGAAGTCGCTACGACTTCGAACCGCGACGACAGAGCGCGGTGTAGATCAACGCCAACACCAGCGCGGCGATGATGAGCGTGAAGCCATAAACGATCGCCAGATTCACTCCGCCGATGAACGGCTCGGCCAATGCTGCCGGTCGAAAGACCGCCAGAAAGATGAAGCCGCCATAAAGGGCGACATAGATCGTGAAGAGGATCAGCCCCGAACGTGCATTGCGTCGTGCGATCTCAGGACGATCTCCGTGATCTTCGTGTTCAGCCATAAGAAAAGAGTCTCTGTCGAGAAAGGTGTGAGGAAGATTACAGCCGCGAGTTGCGACGCAGCATGAGCTTCTAGCCCGTGCTGAATGGCGACTACGACACAGCGGCGTACATCCAGAAGGCCGCACGGACTGGAAGGCCATGCTACGAGGCTAACTCTTGCGTCCGAGCATGCGGTCCAATGAGTCGCTCGTTTGATAGATCAACGCTTCGGGCCAATGCGGGAACGGATGGAAGTACTCGAAGGTCAGATAGCCTCGATAACCAACGCGATCGAGAGCTTCGAGCACCGCCGGCCAATTGATCGTGCCGTCGAGCAACGGACGAAATGATTCGAGCTTGAACTCGGTCCCGGCAAGCTTGCTGTACTCCTTCAAATGGATGTTCTTGATCCGCTTGCCGCAGATATCGACCCAGTGCTCGGGGAATTGAAATTGCATGATGTTGCCAGTGTCGAAGTGAACTTTGACATGCTGGCTCTTGAAGCTGTCGACGAAGCTATTCATCTCCTGCGGGCTAAAGAGAAACCCGTTCGCGAAGATGTTTTCGAGATTCAGATAGATCCCGAGCTTCTCGGCAACGGGCAAGACGGCTTGCAGAGCTTCACGAGCACGCTGCTCGCAAACGTCGTTCGGCACGGGCTCTTTCTCCGGCGCCCATGGGATGTAGACGGCGCCGGGTACGACCAGCAGGTTTTCGGTGCCGAGTGCCTTTGCGGCATGCACCATCTGTAGCGCGAGTTCGCGGCCTTTGGCCCGACGCTCGGGATCGTTGCTCGTCAGTGGATACGGCCAGAATAAGAACGAGCAGACGCCACTGATCTGAATGCCGATCTTGCGCGCCATCTCACCAATCTCGCGCAACCCGGCTTCGCTTGTCTGAGGAGAGAGGTCGCCTTCGAGGTTGTAGTTCACTTCGACGCCATCAAAGCCGGCATCCTTTGCGAGTTCGAAGCACTGCTTCAGCGTCATCTTGTCGGGGTAAGGAAACGCCCAAAGATTGATCGACTTCTTCATGTCGTAGCGTTTGCCGGTCGGTGCTTTTGCCGGAGCAGCTTGCTCGAGCAACGCGGCATCCGCAGCGGTCATCAATCCTTGCGACACTAAGAACGCGGTCCCGAATGCCGATGCGTATGCCATCATTTCGCGACGATCCAACTTCGGAAAAGTCGATGCCGACGCGGGAGTCTTCTCGGTCATGTAATACTCCTTCCACAAAATGAGCGATCAAAGCAACGCGCGCAGGCTACTTGTCGCGACATCAGACTTCGAGCGACGTTGAGCCGCTCGAACGCATGTTTGAACGCACGCAGTCGAGGGCTATTCTGAGCCGCCTCGTTCATCAGCTTGATGAGCAGCGAGTCATTGCCGCGATTGAAGTCATTCGCTTCAGGCGCCGACAGCGGAGCAGCGGACGCTTTCCTCACTCCTTCACGACATCAATCACATGAGCTTCACGGAATCTGTCGAACCGATTGGCAAGCGAATCCTCATCCGCAAAGACGAAGGTCGGCAGCGGACAAAAGGCGGCATCGTGCTGCCCGATCAAGCGGAGATCCCGACGATCACGGGGCGCGTTGTCGAGATCAGCGCGGCAGTTGAGAACGATCCCGAGATCCCGATTCGCAAGTACGACAAGGTGCTCTTTCATCCGAAGAACGCGATCCCGGTCGATCTTGAGTCCGACAACGTGCTCTTTGTCGTGAGTGTCGATGACGTCGTCGCCGTATTCCGGCGCCACAGCACGAGCTCCGGCAAGCCGCTAGCGAACAGCAGTGATGACGACGGACTCACACCCAATCTCGACGACGAATGAAGCGTCAATGCCGATCGATGTCCGTCCTACATCTCGTCGGTTTGAGGCTGAGCCTCGAAAGCGACAGTGGCTACTTCTCAGCGGGCGTTACGAGTCGACTCTGCGCGACTCGACTGCGTGAGTCCTTCCAGTTCTCGAACGAGCACGGCGGCGATGTTGGTGTTGTTCGCTCGGTTGAACGCCTGCCAGCCGGGAACCGCGTTGATCTCGACGACATAGCAGCGCCCGCTTTCGTCATAGAGCAGATCAATTCCCG
>CAZNMS010000838.1:0-2667 GCA_964573505.1 uncultured Planctomycetaceae bacterium
GTTCGGAGGGAGGGGGGACTGAACTCAATCAGTTCTCCCTACCCCTATCGACGACTCGCTCTTTATCGCGGTTCGATGACTGCGACTCGCACATCCATCACGTTGGTGTGAGTCGGCCCCGTCTTGAGTAGTCCTCCGGCACGCGCGAAGAACTCATACGAGTTGTTGATCGCGAGAAACGTTGCCGGTTCGAGGCTCAGCTCGCGAGCACGCGCGGCGATGTCGGCATCGAAGAAGGCGCCGGCAGCGTCGGTCGGTCCGTCTTCGCCGTCGGTTCCGCCGGAGATGATCACGATGCCGCGCGCGTCAGCTTGCAGATGCTCGCACGCAGCGAGCACGAGTTCTTGATTGCGGCCGCCCTTGCGCGGTTGATCGGTCGCAGCCAACTTCACAACGGGCTCGCCGCCACTGATGAGGCAAACGGGACGATCGCCCGCATGTAGTTCTTCTTGCACGGTTAAGCACGCCGCAGCCAATTCACGACCGATCTCCGACGCGACTCCCGGCAGGCCCGTTCCGAGCACGCGAACGTCGAAGCCCATACTCGCTGCTTGCTGTGCTGCGGCTTCGACGGCGACTGAGTTGTTGCCGATCACATGATTGTGAACTCGAGTGGCATCAATCGGCGGGCGAGTGTTGCTTGAGTCTCGGCAGCGTTCTTCGAGCAACTCGATGATGGAACGCGGCACGCGCGAACGATCGCCGACGATGCGATCAAGCACGGCGAGTGCCGCTTGCGGAGTCGACGGATCATCGACCGTCGGTCCCGACGCGATGATGTCGAGCGGGTCGCCGATCACGTCCGAGATGATCAGAGAGATCATCTGCCCGGCTTTGATCGCTCGGCCTAACCCGCCGCCTTTCACGAGCGACAACTGCTTGCGCACGGTGTTGAGTTCTTGAATGGTGGCGCCGCCTAATGACAACAATCGCGTCACGGTTTGCTTGTCGGCGAGCGAGACTCCGAAGCACGGAGCGGGCAGCAGCGCACTGCCTCCGCCCGAGATCAGCACGAGACACAAATCCGTCTCGCGCAGCCGCTCGACCAATTGCAGGATCTTGAGCGACCCCGCAACGCCGTCCGCCGTCGGCTCGTTCAGCCCGGCAGGACGCGCCGCATGCAGATGAATGCGATTCAGCGATCGCACGCAGTCAGCCGGCACGTTGACCCATCCTGTGACCTTCTGCGCGAGGATGTCATCGCCGAGCACCGCTTCGACTGCCGCAGCCATTCCCGCTCCGGCCTTACCCGCTCCGACAACAACGATGCGCGACAACGCCGAGAGATCAAACTCATGACCGCAGACCGTTAGTCGCTCGTGATCGCGAGTCATCACCGACTGCACGAGTTGCTCTGAAGCAACCGCTCGCACTGCCGCGCGCCAAATCTCAAGACCTCGTGACCGCAGCGATTCAACGGACGACGACATACGAAGCGACCTCATGTTGGGAACGAGCGGCGTTCAAGAGTTTGTGTAATACAAACGACATGCGGGAGCATTGAGACGTTTAACCGCGACCCTCTGGGGAGCGCGTCGAGTGCGGGCCAAGACTTTAGAATTGACCGGAGACTTAGTCGTCAGAGCGGGCCAATGCTGACGATGAGGTCGATCGACGGACGACGTCAAAAGCCGCGTCCGACGCGCTCCCCAGAGGGTCGCGGTTAAACGGCCGATGCCTCGATTCACTTCGCGATCTATCCGCGAAGTCCTGCGGCCTTCAGGAGTCGAGCGGTTGATGCATACGCCTCGGCGACCCACTGCTCGATCTTGTCGGGCTCGGGCGAGTACTCGAGTTCGATCGAGACTGCTCCGTCGATGCCGAGTTGCTTGATCTCGTTGAGGTACGGTTCGAACGGCACTACTCCGCGACCGGGCGGCAAGTCGCCGTGCTTCACTCCGTCGCAGTCCGAGATGTGAACGTGAATGGCTTTGCCTTTCAGCTTCCTCACTTCAATCGGATCAACCTTTGCCAGCAGCAAGTGCGAGACGTCGATGTTGGCTTGCAGTGCCGGGTGATTGACGTCGTCAATGAACCGCACCATTCGCTCGACATTGTTGAGCAACGAGAGCGGGAAGGGTTCCAGTTCGAGAGCAATCTGCACTCCCAGTTTGGCGCCGTAGTCGGCCAGTTCGCGGCAGCAAGCAACGCCAGTTTGCCATTGCGCCTCGGGCGGAATGACTTCTTGATTCCAAATGTATTCGCCGAGCACGAGCAGGACGTTGCGCGCTTCGTATTCGTAAGCGAGATCGAGATATCGCTTCACGCGCTCGACATGAAACCTCTGCACGCTGGGGTTGAAGTCGATCAACCCGACGGCGACGCAGGCGATCGAAACAATCGGGAGGCCGACTCGATCGCACTCGTTCTTGATCAATCGCCGCTCGCGCACATCGATGTCGAGCGGGTCCGTGAAGATGTCGATGCAGTCGAAGCCGAGTTCCTTCGTCTTCTGAATGCCCCATGCGGCGTCGCGACCGGCTTGTGCCCATGCGGAGTTAATCAGTCCGAGCTTCACGGTTGAGTTCCTTTGAGAGTGATTGCAGTGCGAACGAAAGCATTGTTCGCACTTTAGCCGCCGCGCTCCGACTGACGAGCGGCGGGCGATCGGCCTTCGGACAAGTAGCTTGGGATTCCATCCCGAGCCTCAGCGGGATGAGGTTCTCA
>CAZNMS010000839.1:0-2647 GCA_964573505.1 uncultured Planctomycetaceae bacterium
GGGTCCGCCGCTCCGCGTGGGCTTTCAGTATTATGCAATTTTAATCACACGGCGTGTCGTTGCGACGGGGTGGGTCGCACCACAATGAAGACCAGCAGCCTCGTGAGACTTCGGATCCGGCCGGCGCGTCGTGCGACCGAACTCTCACGAGTTCGGCTACTTTCGCTGCGGACATCAGCGAGAACATCCCCGCCGACATCGACGCCGCAACGAAGGGCGTGGCTGTCGGCGCGGCCGCTCAGCGAGCGAAGAGCGAACCCTTAGGCACGGTCGCGGTGCGTCTGGCAGTGGCAGGCATTCCGTCGGTGTTGGCGATGACGCACTCGGTGCTGGTTGTCACCACTCACAAGCTGTTTGCCGAGTTCTACGCGCAGTTGGCGAAGGGCTTGCCGGTGGGTGATGCGTTGGAGTCCGCGCGCAACTTCCTGATGCGTCATCCTGAGAAGCATGAGGTGCTGCGGTTCGACAGTCACAATCTCGAGCAGTACGCGCACGTGCTCAAGTTGCAGGACTGGTTCGTGCCCGCGCTGTATCAGAACATCGACGAGGACTTGCCGTTGGTGGCGCGGTCATCAACGAAGAGCACGAGCGGCGCGGCTCAGCGGAGTGCTGCTTCGCGCCTGCAATCGGCATTACAGAAGCGCGAGTTCTTCGGTCGCGTGTGGGAACTGTGGGTGATCGAACGCGCCTTCGTGCGCGGCGTGCGACGCGTGGCGGTGACGGGCTTTGGAGGTCAGGGCAAGACTCGGTTAGTGCGTGAGTTGGCCGAGTGGTTGGTCCGCACGGGGATGTTCGACGAGCACGTCTTCGTGGACTTCAGCAACTGGCAAGGCGGAGATCCGGTCGAGCAGACCTTAGGCGAATGCCGCGCGGTGCTGAGGTCAGCGGCCGATGCGAACTCACCGACTGGGTGGCACGCCCTGAGCCCTCAGCGAAGGGCGTGTGCTGCGGACACTCCTCACGCCCTTCCCGTTGGTCAGAGCGTGCCACCCGATGCGTCTCCATCAAGCTCGCTCATCAACGCGGCTGACCTGCCGCCGCGATTGGCTCAGACGCGGGTCTTGCTGACGCTCGACAATGTCGAGTCGCTGGATGCGGACGCCTTACACACCTTGCTGGCGGCGGCGGAGTTGTGGTCGGAGTGTGGCGAGTCGCGTGTGTTGCTGACATCGCGGCGGCCTGAGTTCTCTCATCCGGCCTTCGGTGCTTCAGCGGCGGTTTATCAGCGACTGAAGTTAGAGGGCTTGGGTTCGAAGCGTGCTCCTCAGGATGCGTTGAAGTGGTTCAAAGAGTTGTTCGAGCGTCGTGCGGATCTGGGAGACTCGGCATCCGAAGAGCAGCCTTATCCCGCGCGAGCGAAGTTGATCGAACTCTTTGACCGAGTGAGCTTTCACCCCTTGTCGATCCGCGTCTTAGCCGAGCAGCTCAAAGTGCGTCCGATCGACGACGTCCTCGCTCGGCTGGAAGAATTGTTACGGGGTAGTACGACGGACTTGCAGTCCGTCGCTGCGGGCGATCGACGGACTACAAGTCCGTCGTACAAAAGCCCGTCCCATGCCACTCTCATCGAAGAAGGCACCCCATTCAGCCTGATTGCGTCGCTGCACTTATCGCTGGACCGCTTAGACGAAAAGTCGCGTCAACTGCTGCCGCGCTTGGGCGTGTTTCAGGGCGGAGCGATGGAAGACATGCTGCTGAAAGTCACTGGCTTAGCAGAGGTCGATGAGCATCCGGAAGCTGCCGAAGCACGAGCCTTGTTGGCTGCGTATGACGCGGGAGATGCCGGTCCCATGCTCAGGCAGTTTGGCTTGGAGCTTCCTCAAGACGCAGTCGTCCCGTGCGCGATGCTTGAGGAGCTGCTGGACTCTGAAGCCACTTCGGCCATCACCGCTGAGGTTGAGGGCATTCGGCAGCGTCTCGCCGAATTCAATCGCCGCACATCTGCGATCGGCGACATCGATGCTCGCACGTGGCCGGAGCTGCGGCGGCAGTTGGAGGCGGCGGGGTTGATCACTGCCGAAGCGGTACGGGATCGAGCGGTGCCGTTTCTGCGGTTTCATCCGACGTTGGCTCCGGTGCTGTGGGAAGAGTTACAGGCCACTGCGAGCGAACCCGAGTGCCAATCCCTGCTCGACCGCTACCGCCAGCACTACTGCCAACTCAGCCGGACGCTCTATGTCGAGGACAACACGAATCCCTTCGCCGCACGGGCCGTCTTCGCGCGGGAAGCTCCCAACCTGCTGCACGCCGTCCGAGCCGCCCTGACCGCCGCTGACGAATCCGCCGTGGAGTTTGTCGACACCGTCAACCAGTTCTTGCGAAACCTCAGTCGAAATCGCGAAGCCGACCAACTCACCGCCGCTGCCGAGCGACTAACCACCCGTGGCTCGCAGGCTTGGTATCTGTCTCGCTCCAACCTCGGTGAGCAACTCATCGCGCAAGGCCAAATCGCCGCTGCCGCCGAGGTCTTCCAAGACATCCTCACTGGACTGAGCCAAACCCCAAGTTTCGAACGCTGCACCGCACTCGGCAAACTCGGTCGCTGTTTCCGAGCCGCTCGACAATCCCGTGAAGCCGTTCGCTTGCAACAGCAAGCCTTGAGCGAGATCGCATCGCTTGAGGCCAGCGACGACGTGAAGCGCCTGCA
>CAZNMS010000840.1:0-2636 GCA_964573505.1 uncultured Planctomycetaceae bacterium
AACCGCACTTCAAGTTGTATGCCGACACCGACAAGACGTTGCTCGGGCCCGGCGGCTGCGGCGTTGTCTTTGTGAAGATTGACCGCAAGAACGGCTTTGATGGTGAGGTTCAACTGCACGTTGAAGGCTTGCCGAGCACGATCACTGCAACGACCGGCCGCATCCTCGCGGGGAAGAACGACGATGGCTGCATCATCTTCAAGGCGGCTGCGGATGCTCCGTTGAGCGCGACGAACATCACCATTCGCGGAACGTCGACGCTGAAGATGAGCGAGACGGAAACGCGCGACCTCGCTTCGATCGCGGGCGTCTATCAAGAGACGTATCAGCCGGGCGGCGGTCGCGGACATTGGCCGGTTGAGACTCATACGCTGTCTGTCGGGGCACCGACCGACATTCGAGCAATCAAGCTCAGTGACAAAGACGGCGCGCTGAAGGCGGTCGAAGGCGGCGGCTACGACCTGACGCTGAAGCCCGGCGAGTCGAAGACGATCGAAGTGGTGATCGATCGCGCGGAAGGCTTCGACAAGAACGTGACGCTCGATGTGATGTTTCAGCATCTCGGCATCTTCGCGAACACATTGCCGCCGGGAGTGAAGTTCGACGAGGGCAAGAGTTCGAAGCTGATCACCGGCAAGAACGTGAAAGGGCACGTCGTCATCACTGCGGAAGCGAACGCAGCTCCGGTCGAGCGGCAGTTGATCCCGGTGACGGCGAATGTCTCGTTGAACTTCGTGATGAAGACGAACTTTTCGGCAGAGCCTTTGTGGTTGTCGATTGCGAAGCCGTAAGGCGGGCGCGTTAGAGCTTGCGCGAAGGCGAACGGCAGATGAGTTTTTACCGGTACGACGGACTTGTAGTCCGTCGAAGACGAGGCCCGACGGACTGCAAGTCCGTCGTACAAAAATTCGCCGGCAGGTACTCATCTGCCGCTCGCCTAAGTTTATTGCGCGTAGGATGGCCGCTCTCGGCCGTCTGCATTTCGAATGAAGAAAGAAGACGGCCGGGAGCGGCCATCCGACGTCGTTATTGTCGGCGCATCCTGTCGCGCGGGCGGGATGACAAGTGGTGCGGCGCGAAGCGGTCGCGACGATCACGGAAAGCTGGTCGCTCAGGGAGAAGCTCGGAGCCTTACTCGGTGCTCCGCGCTGACTCGAACGATCTCTCTGGCAGTCGTGCCCGGTACTCATTCCGCCCGGCTGTCGATGCTGCCTGTGGGTTAGAGTCGAAGCGTTGCACTCTGACCTGAAAGCGGCCTCATGATCTCAGTCAGCGAACTTTCGAAACGCTTCTCCGACCTCAAACGAGGAACAGTCACGGCAGTCGATGCCGTCTCGTTCGAGGTCAAGCCGGGAGAAGTCTTCGGATTGCTCGGGCCCAATGGCGCGGGCAAGACGACCTGCTTGCGCATTCTCTCGACAGTGCTAAGGCCGTCGGACGGGACGGCGATCATTGCGGGCTACAACGTTTCGACGAATCCCGCGCAGGTCCGCTCGCGCATCGGCTTCATGTCGAACAACACCGGCATCTACGACCGCATGACCGCATGGGAAATGGTCGAGTACTTCGGCCGCTTGCATGAACTGGAAGGCGACGAGCTCGCCGAGCGCATGCAGACGACGTTCTCGATGCTGAAGATGCACGAGTTCAAAGACTTGCTCGGTTCGAAGATGTCGACCGGCATGAGACAAAAAGTCTCGATCGCGCGAACCATCATTCATGACCCGCCCGTGCTGATCTTTGATGAGCCGACTTCGGGGCTTGATGTGCTCGTCGCGCGAAACGTTGTCGACGCCATCAAGAAGCTGCGAGATGCCGGCAAGTGCATCATCTATTCGACGCACATCATGACCGAGGTTGAAAAGCTCTGTGATCGCGTCGGCATCATTCATAAGGGCCGAATCTTGGCGATGGGCTCGCGAACGGAGTTGTGCGCCGCGCATAACCAGTACGACATGGAGGAATTATTCTTCCAGTTGATCGACCAGTTCGACGCAACCCGAGTTCCAGCATGAACGCTCGACTTCGAATTCTGTTATTCGCAGCAGCCGCGCTGTTGCTGACGGTCTCGTCAGCAATCGCTGCTGACTGTCGCCTCTTCGGAAGGGAAGAGTCGCCCTCAAACGCGTTGCTGTTTGGGGCCGAGGATGAAGTTTGCAATACATGGCTCGGCGGGACGCTCGCGTCACTGGCATGCATGATCGCGGTCGGTGCCGGGAGCTATCTCGTGCGTCATTCGGATTACATGAGTCCTTCAACGTACTTCACGAGAATTAAGCCCCGGCACTGGAAGTTGCCGCACGAGCAATACCTTGAAGAGCAAGCGGCAAAGGACGCAGAGGATGCGGACTGCATGCCGGCGTTTGAATTGGAAGACGAGTGATGCGAGCAGCCTCAGCAGATGATAGTCGCCTTTCGCTCTGCGAAAGGACGTCTGATTGCTGACGTGAGTTCGTTGAAAGATCGGCTTCCGCATAACGAATGAAGACGCACTTTCGCAGAGAGGTTGCGATTAAATCGCCCCCGAGCTTGCCTCGGGGGTTTAACGGCCTTTGCGCTACTCGAATTGCCCTTGATTTTAAGTAGCGCAAAAGCCGTTGAACCCCCGGCACAAGGCCGGGGGCGAAAAGATCACA
>CAZNMS010000841.1:0-2631 GCA_964573505.1 uncultured Planctomycetaceae bacterium
TTCATAGCGGCCGCTGTGCCGCTGAGTCGGAGGGCTCCGTCGAGCCGGAGCACTCGCCTCATGAAAAAATGGCTTGGTTCAATTCGGCCGCGCATTGGGGCGCAGAGCCGCGCCCGTGAGGAAGCGGTGTTCTGGCTATTTCGTAACCGATTCCACTTCCTGACGGGCGCGGCTCTGCGACCTCACTTTGAACCATGCCGTTTTTGAACTTCGTCACGGACCGCCGAGCGATGATTCAATGTCGCGAGTTCCGGGCTGAGGATTGGGGCATCGGCAGCGACCCGACCGAATCGCGTTGTCGAACGCGCACCCGTCGCCTGAAAGTCGGCGGAGCTCGATGGAACCTAGAAAACGCCGAATCAGTCGCAGCGTTAGCCGACATGGCGGATAACCGACAATGGCCCCTCTCCTGACGGCATCTCATGCGTGTAATTCACACGACACAGCCCGCCATGAAAAATTGCTGCGTCCTGGCAGAAGTGCCCATCCTGTAGCGGAAATTGCACGAGTCCCGTTGATGAGACTCCTCGGAACTCTGGCGACTTCCGCTACTGGGACGGGGCTTGCTGCCGCTCGCTTTCATTCGCAACTCATCACACCAGCAACGCTGCGAAGTCGAAGGCGAACGTGTTGTCGATCGTGTCGAAGGCGTCGGAGGTCAGTTGGTCTCCGGTGCTGCTCGCTGCTCCGTTGCCGCCGGCGGCGAGACGGTCGGCTCCGGCTTCTCCGGCGATGATGTCGTTGCCGAGACCACCGAGGATCAAGTCGTTGCCAGCTCCGCCGCTGAGGCTGTCGTTACCGCCTCCTCCGAGCAACGTGTCGTTGCCCAGGCCACCGATGAGCGTGTCGTTTCCAAGCCCGCCACGCAGTGCGTCGTTGCCGGCTCCGCCATCCAATCGCACGGCGACAGCAGCACCGAGCGCCGACGTATCGAAGACGTCATTGCCAGTTCCACCAATCAAGGTGAGGCTGACCAACACGGCCTTGCTCGTCGTCAGTTCGAGAATGTCACCTCGCAGCGAGGCGTAGCCGGTTGAGGTCACGACGACCTTGCCCGAGACATC
Organism: uncultured Planctomycetaceae bacterium; assembly: GCA_964573505.1. Taxonomy (GTDB): domain Bacteria; phylum Planctomycetota; class Planctomycetia; order Planctomycetales; family Planctomycetaceae; genus AM-0621. Next base: position 1,065 of record CAZNMS010000841.1, read on the forward strand.
GTCGCTGATGGTCGTCTGGCCGTTGTTGTCGATCATGCGATCGATGCCCGTGCCGCCAATCAGCGTGTCGTTGCCGAGATTGCCTCGCAGCAAGTCGTCTCCGTCACCACCGTCGACTGAGTCGTTGCCATCGTTGCCGATGATGGTGTCGTTGCCATTGAGTCCAGAGATGGCGTCGTCGCCTAAGTCGCCCGTGATGAGGTCGTTGCCTTCGCCACCGGTGATGGTGTCGTTGCCCGCTCCTGCGACGATCACGTCGTTGCCTGCTTGTGCTGCGATGTAGTCATTGCCGGCGCCCGTCGTGATCGTGTCTGGTCCAGCGGAGCCAAAGTTAACGTCGCTGCCGCCACCGCCGGTGATCGATGTTTGCGTTCCTGCAAACGCGCGAGCGTCGATGCGATTGGCTGACGCACCGCCTGTAATTTGAGCTACCTCGATCGTGTCATAGAGGTCGTTGTCAAGCTGAGTGCTGCCTTGCTTCTCGGTCACCGCAGTGGCACTGAAGAGCAAGTTGTTGTCCGACGTGATCTGCACGGTGTCGGTGCCATCGCCGCCACGCATCACGTCGTCGCCCGCGCCGCTGATGATGACGTCATCGCCAGCGAGTCCCGACAAAATGTCCGCAAAGTCCGAGCCCAGCAGAGTGTCATCCCCTGCGCCGCCCAGCAGAGCCACTCCGAAGGCCGCATTGCGAGCATCGAGCTTGTTGGCTCCGAGCCCGCCGACCACCGATGCCGTTTCGATGTTGGTGAAGTTGTCGGTGCCGATGCCGGTCAGCTTCGACGCCGTGAACGTGAAGTCGAAGTTGCCTCGTTCAGTCAGCGTGTCGACGCCGCCGCGACCGTCGATCGTGTTAGTTCCGGCACCGCCGCTGAGCGTGTCGTTCTTATCTCCACCGGTCAGCGTGTCGTCATCAGCACCACCATCGAAGGTCACTGCGAAGCGCCCGGCTCCCACAATCGCGCTGGCATCGAGCGTATCGGCGCCACCTTCTCCGTTAGCTGTGAGCGCTCCTTCGAAACGTTTCAGCAGCGAGGCATCGACTGTCACTGAGTCATCACCGTCGCCCGCGTTGATCGTGATGCTGCGTTTAAAGGTCGCACCACTGCCAGCCGCAGTGAGCGTGATCGAGTCATTGCCACCACGAGTCAGCACTTGAATGCCGTTGGTGACCAGTCCAAACGGCACCGACACCGAGCTGCCATCCGGTGAGTACTCCGCACCGGCGATCGTGCCAGTAATGCCCACATGCAGCTTGCTGTCTGTAATGCGAATGACAGGCAGAGAAGGGTTAGACCGATCTATCGACACGGTGAGCGAATCGTTGCTGTTCCCGCCATCGACGTCTTCAATGATCAAGTTGCCGTTCACGAGCGAGACTTCGGTCGTCTCGGATGTGTTGGCGATTGTGATCGTGAACGTGTCGCTAACTGTGGCACTGCTGCTGTCAGTGGCTGTGACTGTGACAAACAAGCTGCCGACATCGGCATTGACCGGAGTGCCTGAGAACGTGCGCGTCGATCCATCGAACGACAGCCAGCTTGGCAACTCCGAGTTGTCGGACTTC
>CAZNMS010000842.1:0-2621 GCA_964573505.1 uncultured Planctomycetaceae bacterium
CGTCAGATTTCGGGGCCGCAGTGACTGCGTCCGAAGTCTCACGACTTCGGCTACCTACGCTCTACGCAGAGCACGTTGAAGTTACGAACGAAGAACCTAAAGCAGACTTCGCCCGCCCCCCAGAGAATGTACGACGGACTTGTAGTCCGTCGATCTGCGGCGGCGACGGACTGCAAGTCCGTCGTACTAAAGATGCGCGCACAGCCTGCTGAAGTTACGAGCGAAGAACCTACATTGCTCGCCCGCCAACTGCGAGGAGCTAGTCCCCGTAGCATGGGATTCCATCTCGTGCTCTTTTTATTACACATTGCGCAGGATGCACTGAGTCGTTTAACGGCAAGCCGAAACTGTCGGCGCCTCGCGTAATCGCAAGCCGCACAAACACGGGGCCTCGTCGGATTAAGAGTAAGATTAAGAGTAAGACCGCGTGTGTAATCTATCGCACATCACCGCGTGCAGGTTGTGATTTTTCTTACTCTTAATCTTACTCTTAATCCGTCTTTCGCAGCCCCATCGGTCAGAGGCAGAACCTCGTTAGCCGAGACGACCTCAATTCAGACCGAGTTTCGTATTAGTCGCATGCGATTCGACTCCCGCACTCTTCGACGGGTCGTTCGTGTCTGTCACAGAATCCAAAGACGGCACGGGATGGAATCCCATGCTACGACGACTCGCCCGAGTCCCACTCGCGAGATGAGCGGCTACGATCTTCGCACTCGGTTTCATCGGCTTCGCGTCACGGAGGATGTCGCGTGTTTCTCACTCAATCGATTCGCAGCAAGCTCGTCTGCATGTTGGCCGGAGTGCTCGTGATGCTCGGGCTGCTCTCGGGCGGCTCCGTTTGGGGGCTGATGGCTTATCGCAGTCTCGTCACGAGCCCCTCGATTGATGACCGCGAATCCGGTTCTGCGGCTGAGGTGCTTGCAGCCGTCACGCGACTCAAGCTCGCGCTGTTGCCGATCAGTCGCACGAGCGAGCCCGTTGAGCTTGAGACCGACCTCTCGGGTCGCGTTGACGAAGCGTTGACGGCCTGCGGTCGCTATCGACTGCGACTCGATGAACTCCCGCAAGCGGTGCAGCATCGCAATGTCGTTGCATGGGAGTTGCTCAGAGAACTCGAGCCGCGTCTCCGCACGTTGCGAAGTCTGCTTGCTCGACCGCAAGAAGCCGACTTGCGAGCGACTCTGACGGAGGTTGCCTTTATCGAGCAGACCGCTGCGGAATTGCCGGAGACTCCCGATCCTCTCAAGCAACGACTGAAGTCCGCGCGAGCGACCTATCGCTCGGGTTATGCATTCGTTGTTACAGCCGGAGCGATCGCGACGGCGTTGCTGTTTTGGATGGTGCGTTTCGGCTACCGGCATGTGTTTCAGCCAATTCATGCACTGCATCAAGGAGCACGCCGAGTGGCGCAGGGTGATTTTGATTACAGAGTCCCCATTAGCTCGCCGGATGAAGTCGGCGAGCTTGCGGATGCTTTCAATCTGATGACCGAGAGGTTTCAGGAGATTGCGACGAATCTCGACGGACAAGTGAAAGCACGCAGTCAGCAGCTCGTCCGTTCGGAACGACTGGCGAGCGTCGGCTTCTTAGCCGCCGGAGTGGCGCATGAGATCAACAACCCGCTAACGGCCATTCGTTGGACGAGCGAGTCGCTCGAACAACGACTCGCAGAGTTGCTCGCCGATACGAACGATGAAGACACCGCGATCGTGCAGCGTTACTTGCGCATGATTCAGTCCGAGTCCGAACGCTGTCAGGAGATTACGCGCAAGCTGCTCGACTTCTCGCGCGGACAAGACACGCAACGACATTGGACCGACGTCGCGTCGATCGTTCGCGAAGTCGTTGCGTTGATCGGGCACATGAAGCGGTATCGCTCGGCGAAGCTGATCTTCGAATTCACGGGCGAGTGCCGCATCGAGATCAATGGGCACGAGATCAAGCAGGTCATGCTGAATCTCGTCGCGAACGCGCTCGATGCAACGGACGGAGTCGGCACGGTGCAGGTCTCATTGGCCGAGAACGTCGATGACATCGAGTTGTGCATCTCGGACAACGGTTGCGGCATGTCGCCCGAGACAATCGAGAATCTCTTTCAGCCGTTCTTCACAACGAAGCCGACGGGCGAAGGCACCGGATTGGGATTGTCGATCAGTCATCGCATCGTGACCGATCATGGCGGTCGCATTGAGGTGCATAGCGACGGACTCGGACTCGGCAGCACCTTCATCGTGCGTCTGCCGAGATCTCAACGTGCTCACATCAGCGACGAAGCGGCAGAGTTGAGCTTGCTCACGCGCTGAGTCATCGGCGCTAATCGCGCCTCGTAGAATGGCCGCTCAGTCGCCACTCGACCGTTGCGTTGATGCCGCTCGCGTTGCCGGAACTCAACGCGACGTTGCTATGAGGCAACAGCGCCGCCGTTTGGCAACAAAGGTGTGAAGGACCTTGAACTGCTGAGGTTTTCGGGGTTTATCAACTCGCAAAGACAAGCTCTCGGGCGCTAAGCGAAGTTGGCATCGGATTTGAAATAGCTCTCGTCACGTTGCCCCGCATCCTTCCCGACGAAGAGCACAACATGCCGAAGCCAATAGTCGCCGTCCTCAGCAATCGTCCGC
>CAZNMS010000843.1:0-2619 GCA_964573505.1 uncultured Planctomycetaceae bacterium
CTCAGCACGTCGCGAGTCACCGTCTGCAAGTCGCGTTTGAAGGCTTCCCACTCCGAGCGAGGCAGTTCCTAATGTCCGAAGGACGTTGGGTGGTATGAAAACGAGACTGCGAGATCTGTCGTGACGGCGAATTCAACGAGTGAATGTGAACGTCGTCCCGCAGCGGCTCGGGATGGAATCCCAAGCTACTTTTCGGGGCAGTGCGTTTCTTTCTGCTGCTTCGTTCTTCGCTCGCAGTTCCGCAGCCTTCAGTTCGAGCATTTCAACTTTGAGGTGAAGCATCTTTGAGCGAATCGAATTCAGGGCATCGCGATGTTGCTGATGCCGTTTGTAGGCCGCGACGATCGTTAGCAAGTCCCAATCGCCCGCCCGTCGGCATCAAACCGAACGGCATCCTGAGGGAACCAATCCGCCGCACTGACGCGCGCATCATGCAGGCTTGCCGGAGCCATCCCCAACGCCGCCGCTACGGCGCTTCGAGTTGCCATCAGGCGAGTCCTTCCCGATGCGGGAGGTCGAATTTCAAAGTTCCCTATCTACAAAAAAATCGCGATTGCTTACTCGCGGCCACTTTTTCGCCGTCCGGGAGGACCCGACGCTAAAGCCCGCCATGCCCGCGTCGAGCCCCCCTTTCTGTCAGTTCTGTCAGTCCCCCGCCGGGACCATCGAGCGATCCAAAGCCCGCTCCGCGAACGCGAGCAACTGAGCCTTCGCGTCGTCATCGAGTCGCTGCCAAAGAGCGATCAGCTTCAGCAACTCCGGCGAAGTGGCATCAGTTTCGGCATCACTCCGCAGCCCATTTTGCGAAGACGCAGCAAAACAAGCCGTTTTTGAGAAGCGTTCGAATCCAGTATCGCCCAATCGACTAGCTTTCAGGGAGTTGGCAGTAGATGCCAACTCCCTTGTTTTTTGGGTTTTCGCGAATCGCTGTCGTCTTCTGATGTCTCAGGATTTGCAGAGATAGAACCACCAGTAGAACCACAAACCGCCTGCTTGAAGCTATCGGCAGTCGGCATCGCGTAGTGCTTCATCGCGATCGCTTGCGTGTTGCCGAGCCATGCACAGACATCGGCGGCAGGATGTTCCCCCAGCAATTCCGTCTGTCGGGATGCTCGCAGGTTGTGGAATAGCTTTGGCCACGGTTGCAAACCGGCGCTTGCCAGTACCCGCAGAAACGCCGTCCGCAGGTTCTGTGCGGCTGATTTCCATCGACTAAACACTGGCTCGCTCAGCGGACATTCGATGCCGGGCTTTGCTATGTCGTGAAGCGTCTGAAGAAAGGGTTTCAGCTCGGGGAAGATCGGACACACTCGCACTCCGCCGTCCTGATGCCGTTCCGTCTTAGCCGAACGGATCGTCATTTGACCGGCTTCGAGGTCGATGTCATTCCACCTGAGCGCGACGATCTCGGACGGAATCAGCAAGCCCGCGTAGCGACTGAGTGCAATCACCGCCCGTAACTGCGGGCAGTGCGTCGGCATCCGCTTCGCCGTCGTGACCAGTTTCCCTGTAGCGCAACGGCTGGAGCCGTGCCGCTTACTCAAGTCTTGCGCACGTTGTCGGTATGCTCGCTCGACTGTGGTCGTTTGACGGCTTTGGCAGTCTAACGCACTGTCAAAACTCTTGTTTCGACCTGCCTCAAGATCTCCTCGCCAACACCTTTCTCAATCGACTTCGTGGCTCTCAAGAAAGCCGATCTCTACTCGTCTCTTTGGGCTTCGTGCGATGAGCTGCGGGGCGGCATGGATGCCAGCCAGTACAAGGACTATGTCCTGTTCATGCTCTTCATCAAGTCCGTCTCGGACAAGTACGCCGACTACGACGGGTTCGAGCCGCCGGTCGTCATTCCGCCCGGAGCCAGCTTCAAAGGCATGATCGCCCTCAAGGGCAAGTCCGACATTGGCGACAAGATCAACACGCAGATCATTAGGCCAACTCGCGACTCGCACGCAGCGACTTCCCGGACTTCAACGATCCCAACAAGCTCGGCGAAGGGCAGGCGATGGTCGATCGGCTGACGAACCTCGTCGGCATCTTCCAGAAGCCCGAGCTGGATTTTTCGAAGAACCGGGCTGAGCACGACGACATTCTCGGCGACGCCTATGAGCCTCATGCGGCACTTCGCGATCACCTGCGGCAAAGGCGAGGGATACTTCTACATCCCCGTAGAGATCAGTCAGATCGTTGCTACGGTCATCGGCATCTCACCTGAAAACACCGTTGCGGCCACGACCGCCTACGACCCGACGTGCGGCTCGGGTTCGCTGTTGTTGAAGGTCGCGGCTCAAGCTGGGAAGCACATCACACTGGAGGGGCAAGAGAAAGACGCGACCTACGCTGGTCTCGCCCGCATGAACATGATTCTTCACGACTTTCCCACTGCAAACATCGCGGTCGGGAATACCTTCTCCTCGCCCAAGTTCAAAGACGGCGAGCAACTTCGCACTTACGACTACGTCGTTGCGGGAGTGCCGTTCTCTGACAAGACATGGTCCACCGGCCTAACACCTGCGAGCGATCCTTATCAGCGTTTCCAATGGGGCGAGCCGCCTGCGAAACAGGGGGACTACGCCTATCTGCTGCACATCGTCCGCTCGATGAAGAGCACCGGCAAAGCGG
>CAZNMS010000844.1:0-2611 GCA_964573505.1 uncultured Planctomycetaceae bacterium
CACTGTATTTGCTTGCCCGTGAATACCTTCATCACATTTCCGGCGGCATCTTCTCGGAGGCGCTGACGACGAAGTCGAGGGCGGGAAATCGCGCCGGCTCACCGGTCTGCGTCAGATGCTCGATCAGGTTCTTCAGCACGGTCGGAACGAAGAACATTCCCGGCGCGAATCCTCAGCAGCAACAGCGCGACAAGCGCGTCTTCCATAATGAGATGGTCGCTCAGTCTCAGAACCCGAAAACGAAGCAGAATCGCAAGCCGACCGGACTCGGTAGCCCGGCGCTCGATATCCCCGCCGATCGCGATCCGCGAATTCATCTCGCGGATTGGCTCGGTCGTCCCGACAACCCGTTCTTCGCGAAAGCACTCGTCAATCGCTACTGGAAGCACTTCTTCGATCGCGGGATCGTCGAACCCGAAGACGACATGCGCGAAACCAATCCGCCGTCGAACCCGGAACTGCTCGATAACCTCGCGAAGAACTTCGTTGCCAATGGCTACAACTTGAAGTGGCTCGTTCGCACGATCGCAACGTCGAAGACCTATCAGCTCAGCGCGTTGCCGAACGACTACAACCTCAAGGACAAGCAGAACTTCTCGCGCTACTACCCGAAGCGACTGCAAGCGGAAGTGCTCTACGACGCCTTCCATCAAGTCACTTCGACTGGTGAAAACTTCAACGGTCTGCCGAGCGGCACGAAGGCGTTGCAACTGCCCGATCCGTCGGTCGGTCCGTACTTCTTGAAGGTCTTCGGTCAGCCTCAGGGTGATACCGCTTGCGAGTGCGAGCGATCGCAAGAAGCGAACCTCGCTCAGAGCTTGCACTTGCTCAACAGCGCTGAAGTTCAAAACAAGATCGGCAGCGGTTCGGGCCGCGCGACCTTGTTGTCGAACGACAAAGCACGAGGTCACGACGAGAAGATCAAGGAACTCTACCGATGGGTCTACTCGCGCGAGCCGAGTGCCGACGAACTGAAAATCGCATTGGCTCACTTGCAGAAGCACGAAGCCAATCCCAAGACGGCCTATGAAGACATCGTTTGGGCGCTGATCAACACGAAAGAGTTCTTGTTCAACCACTAAGAAGCTCAAAAGGCTCACCCGAACAATTCGGGTGAGCCTTCTTGTTTATCGCGATTTGCTTGTGTCGACAGAGAACGAAGGGCCTGACGATTGGCGACTTCGCCACAGTTCGAAGAGACGGTTTTGAAGACATTCAATTTGATGCCGCTTCAAGTGAAACAGAAGCTTTTGGCGGCGAATGTTGCAATCAAGACAGGTGTCTTGCTGACGGATGCAATGCCTGATTTGACTTCTGCACCCGATGGCTGGCCGGAAGGCACAACATGGGACGAAGTAGGCGCTGTTCACCGTCGCACGAAAGGCTCGTCGGTCATTGGTATCGCGGAGTTCCTGAGGTCCCATGAGTTGATAGTTAGGAACAAACGCGTAGCCGGCGCGTTGCGGCACGAACTCGGGCATGTTTGGGATTTGGTAGTGGAACCCAGTTGGGGATTGTCTCGATGCCGTGAGTCCGCCAATGGTTATCAAGAGGATCTAGTCAGAATGGGGCCACTTGATCGGATCTATTTGACGTCGTTTCTTCAATTCGGACATGCAGGACCTCGTGAAACGTTTGCTGAAGCCTTCGCGGTGTTGACCGGTGGCGGATCAGGAGTGAATAAGAATCGCGATATACTTTTTCGAGGGGCGTTTCCGAACTCGTTGCGAGTCGTTGCTGATTCGCTTGAGGTAGATTTGCGATGACACTTTTTCTGGATATTGATGACGACAACGACGTGATTGTTTCAGCAATTGCGGAAAGTCATGCGGGCGAAACAATTGGTGATATGCATTTTCCGGTATCTCCGGGAATGTCTTATAACGGGGTTCCTTACTCCGTTTTGAGACGGGCTGCGCCTGGCGAGTTTACGCTCGAAGAATTGCAAGAACTCGGTCGAGATGAACTGCCTGCTGAGGAGCGTGCCATTGGCTTGCAGATTGTTTGAAAGTAATTGCTTGCGATGATGGAGTCGCGGCCCGCCATGGATGCAGTGGGTCTGTAGTGCAGGGATGCCGATCGTCGATGATCGCGGCCTCGGAGCGAGTGCCCGATTGTCCGAGTCGAATGTCGCCTTTCGCATCGCGAAAGAGTTCCGATCAAAAGTCGGTGCAACGACAGCCAACCAAACTCGACTCGTTCAGAACGTCCCCCCGAATCTCCCCGCCTCAATGACCGACCTCTGAGTGAACAGCACGGTGAAACGTCGCAGTTTGCTTGTCTCGGTTTCCCTCAATTGTCCGCCGTCAGTTGTTCTGCCGAGCCATCTTGTGTTGGCAGATTGCAGACGGTCGCAACAACGCTTTGCCCACTTCGCCATCACTCCATTTGGAGAGCCCGAATGAAACTTGTTCGCTTTGCCCTTGCTGCGGGAGTTCTCGGATTCGCCGCGACTCACGCCTCGGCACAGTTGCCTCAGACTCGTATCACTGCGCTGTTCCCAATCGGTGCGAAAGCCGGCGAGGCAACCGAGATCACGATCGCCAATGGGGCCGATCTCGATGATGCCAATGAGATGCTCTTCAATCATCCGGGCATTCAAGCCAAGAAG
>CAZNMS010000845.1:0-2578 GCA_964573505.1 uncultured Planctomycetaceae bacterium
GCTCGATTGACCGTTGACGTTGAGCACGGGCTATCGCGGCGACGCCTCTGACCGACGAGTCTGCGGAAGACGGATTAAGATTAAGAGTACGATTAAGATTAAGAGGATTCATCGCCTGCAATCGGTGATGTGTAATAAGTGATACGCACGGTCTTAAGCGTCTCTTAATCTTAATCCGACGAGCCTCGGTAAGTGCGGCGTCGGTATGATTGCTCTGTAAGAAATGCTCCACTCAGACAACAAGAGTCTTAACGATGCCTGCAAAGAACACTGCTCAAGCTGATGACTCGTCCGTGACTTCATTCGAAGGGTCGTTGTCCGAGTTGCAGGCGATTGTCGGGACGCTCGAAGCGGGCTCGACGTCGCTCGAAGAGTCGATGCAGCAGTTCGAACGCGGAGTCGGGTTGCTCAAGAACTGCTATCGAGTGCTCGAAGATGCCGAGCAGCGGATTGAGATTCTCACCGGCGTCGATCGCGACGGTAAGGCGGTGACGGAACCGTTTGATGCGTCCGCGACCTTTGAAGGCGTTGAAGAAGCCGCCGCGCCGGCGAAGAAGGGGCGGGCGAAGTCTCCGCGAGCGGAGTTGCCGTTCTGATAGTCGCCTTTCGCTCCGCGAAAGAAAGCTTTTGCGGAGACGCTGTGATTAAATCGCCCCCGCGACCCAGTGGACGCCCGGCCTCGCGGGTTCAACGGCCTTTGAACTACTCGAATTGCTCTTGATCTTAAGTAGCGCAAAGGCCGCTAAACCCCCGGCACAAGGCCGGGGGCGAAAAGATCACAGCCTCGGAGCAAGAGCCCCGAGAGAAAATTCCTTTCGCAGAGCGAAAGGCGACTATCGATGCCGTTTCCGTTCGCGGGCCGGCTCATGACCACTGAAGTTGCACGAGTCGTTCGCTCTCCGTTCGGAACTCGGGGGCGTAGCAGTTGAAGAGTCGCAGGTTGCGCACGATGTCGGGCGTCGCGACTCCCATTGTTTGAAACTGAGTCGTCAAGCTCGGGACATTGCTCTGCGGGTTCGGGCCGAAGCAGCCGTAGCAACCTCGGTCGTAGCTCGGACAAATCGCTCCGCAGCCGGATTGAGTGACCGGTCCTAAGCACGGCACTCCTTGAGCGACCATCACGCAGACGGTTCCGCGCCGCTTGCAGTCGAGACAAACCGAGTGGCTCGGCGTGCGCGGTTTCTGGCCATGTAATAAAGAACGCACCACTTCGAGCAACTGCCGCTTGTCGATCGGACAGCCGCGCAGCTCGAAGTCGACCGGCACGTGCTCGGCGATTGCCGTCGAGGTCGCGAGCGAGCTGATGTAGTGCGGTGATGCGTAGACCGCTTTGAGGTAGTCGTCGTGATTGGCCCAGTTGCGCAGTGCTTGAATCCCGCCGGATGTCGCGCACGCGCCGATCGTGACGAGAAACTTCGACTCGCGCCGGATGTGCCGAATGCGTTCGGCGTCTTCGGCGGTCGTGATCGAGCCCTCAACGAGCGTGACGTCATACGGCCCCGGCTCGGTGCGATCAGAGGCTTCGAGGAAATGCACGATGTCGAGTCGCTCGCCAATCGCGAGCAGTTCGTCTTCGCAGTCCAGCAGCGTCAACTGGCAGCCGTCGCAGCTTGCAAACTTGAAGACAGCGAGACGCGGTTTCGCAGGCATGTTGCGGTCCTTCTGGAGCGGCGATGAAGTTGCGACTGTCGTTGAATCGTTCGGGAAGCGGCAGAGGAGTTCTCACACAAAGGGCCGCAGGCACAAAGTGAGATGCTCGGCGGAGTTCAAGACGATTGAAACAGAAGGCAACAGAGGGAACGGAGACAATGACGGCGCGAGATTCAGTCGATGCAGAGTCGGCGTGCGATGGCACACGAACAACGCTTGAAATGGTGCCGACCTCACGACTCTCTTTGTTGCTCGCTTTACACTCTCGCGAGTCATCGAACTTACTGGTTCGACTTCGCTCACTCGCTTCATCGCTTCTCGAATAAGAAAGAGATCATGACCGCTACTCCCGCTCGCATGTTGGAAGGCAAGACAGCACTCGTTACCGGCGCCGGTCGGGGGCTCGGACGAGCGTTTGCTGAGACGCTTGCGAATCTCGGCTGCAAAGTCGGGATTCACGGCATGCGAGAGCACGGTCCGTCCGAGTACGGAGAAGGCACGACGCTGACGGATACGGCTCGCGAGATCTCCGAGCAGTTCGGAGTGCAGACCTGCCGCGTGCTCGGCGATCTCACTCAGAACGAGCAAGTGAAGCACGTCGCAGCAGCCGTCGCTGAGCAGCTCGGTCCGATCGACATTCTCGTGCATAACGCCGGCGGCGATATCGCAGCGGCGGGCGGTAAGCCGAATCCCAATGACGCCGTCATGATCAAAGAAGAAGACGTGCGAGCGGTGCTTGATCGCAATCTCCTCAGCACGATCTTCATCTGTCAGCAGGCAGCGCGGCAGATGATGGAGCGAAAGTCGGGACGCATCGTGACGATCAGTTCGATCGCCGCGTTTCAGGGAAATCCGGGCTCGTGCATCTACTCAACGGCGAAGGCTGCCGTTGTTGAATACACCCGCTGCCTCGCCGTGCAAATGCGCC
>CAZNMS010000846.1:0-2570 GCA_964573505.1 uncultured Planctomycetaceae bacterium
GGATCGCCGACATGAAGAAGGTGACTTCCCTCAGGCGGTTTCGCATTCATCGAGCGAGTGACAACGCGGTGCTCGCGAAGGCCGCAACCGATTGGGCCTTTATCGACTATCGCTCGGGCATGCCGAAGCGCATTCCGCTGGAAGTGAGTCGCTGCTTCGAGATCCATCAAGCTGAAGCAGAGCCGGCGCCTCGCAGTTGAGCGACGGCAGTAGCAGGCGGCTGAGTGCTCTCAATGGTTGTAGAGAAACTCTTTCGTATTCAGCAGGCTCCACAAGATGTCTTCGAGAGCTTGCCGACGAGCGTTGCTGCCGCCTTCGCCCTCAAACGCCGACGCTAAGAGCGCCTTCTCGTCTGCTGTCGGGAAGCGAGACAACGTGCTGAGGAATAATTCTTCCATCGCCGTCTCGGGCTTCATGTCTGAGTCCGCCAACTTGCGAGCGGATCCGTGACGATGAGTCAGTTTCTCATGCACTTCGGGCGAGTTAATCAAATGCAGCGCCTGAGAGATGCTCGGCAGCGTGCTGCGTTCGCACTCGCAGACGGTCGCTCGAACGGGCCTGCCGAAGATGCGGAAGAAGTACGACGGCATGCGGTTGTCCCAAACATGAATGGCGCGCACACCGAGCGGCCAGCCGTTGAATTTCTCCGGCACGCCCGTCGTCTGACAGATCGCATCGAGCAGCACTTCGGCGGCGAGCGGCTTCGACGGGTAATGCGAGAAGTTCTGTCGGTCGTCCGCGTTTGATTCGTTCGTGTCCGACTGAAGCTGATACGTCTTAGACTTCAGCAAGGTCGCGGTGAAGGCTTTGAGGTCGTACTTCACATCTCGCAGATGCGCGACGAGCGCGATGAAGAGCGGCTCGTTCGTCGCCGGATTCGTGACGCGTAGATCATCAATCGGTTCGACGAGGCCGCGTCCGAAGTAGTGGGACCAAATGCGATTCGAGATCGCAGCAGCAACGAACGGGTTGTCGTCAGCCGTCATCCATTGAGCGAGCACTTGCCGCCGATCCGTCACGTTCGCGAAGTCGGCATCGGGTGCTCCGAGTGCTCGCGCGGGAACGAGCTTTCCTGTTCGCGGATGCTTCTGATCGGCACCCGCTCGCGCGACGATCGCGTCTGTGCCGTCAGGCAACTTCTTCGTCGCGACCCCGGTAAAAAAACCTACAAGGCCCGCGTAGTCGTCCTGTCCCCAGCGCTCGGACGGATGATGATGGCACTGAGCACACTCGATGCGCACGCCGAGAAACAATTGGCTGACCGAACGCGCGGCGACTTCCGGCGTATCGACCGACTTAAAGAACGCGACCGGCCCCTCGTTCTGCACGGGGCCTTGAGCAGTGACGATCTCGCGCACGAACTCGTTGTAAGGTCGGTTCGCGCGGAACTGTTGCCGCAGCCAGCGCGTCAATCCGACCGTGCCTTGCGGAGTGACTTTCAACTTGTCGGCCCGCAAGAGGTCGGTCCATTTCATCGCCCAGAAGTCGGCATACTCGGGCCGATTGAGCAGTTCGTTGATGACCTTCGCTCGCTTGTCGGCAGCGTTGTCAGTCAAGAACGCTCGTGCTTCGGCGGCTGTCGGCAACGTGCCGATCGTGTCGAGATAAACGCGGCGCAAGAACGTCGCGTCGTCAGCGGGTGCGCTCGGCTGAATGCCGAGTTCATGCAGCCGATCCCAAACATGCTTGTCGACAAAGTTCTCTTCCGGCGGTCTCACGAACTGCGTCTTCGGCTGCGGCAATGTCACTCGGCAGACAGCGACGTGACCGAGATACCGCACGAGGATCGCGGCTGATCCCGAGATCTCGCTCGATCGCAAGAGCCCGCGCGAGTCGACGCCGACAATGTGCTCGGCATTCGAGAAGAAGTCTGACTCGACGGTGCAGCAGCGGCGTCCGCCTTCATCGTCGATCGCCGTCACGCGCAGTTGCTGAGTCGATGCCGCAGTCATGATGAGGTTCGTCGGTTCGACTTCGATGCTGACGATCGGTTTCTCAGTTTCGACCGTGCGCGGTGCGCCTTCCGAAAGCCAGCGCTGCAAACGACGAAAACCCGGACTGCCGATCTCAATCTTGCGGCCTCCGCCATGCGGAGTGATCGCCGCGCCCTTCATCAACAGCATGCTGCGATCGGGATGAGCGAGATCAATGCGGCGGCCCTTTGCTTCTCGGATGAGTGCGTCGTAGTCCGTCGCCCAGTCATAGCCGAGCAAGCTGAGCTTGAAGCCGTTCTGCCCTTCAGCCTTTCCGTGACAACCGCCCGAGTTGCAGCGGCCCTTCGTAAGCAACGGGATCACTTCATGCTGAAACGAAACCGGCGGCGGCGTCTTCTGTCCCGAGACCGTGACCGCAACTTGCAGCTCACCACTCGCCGTCTTGATCGCGATCTGAGCTGTCCCGTCGCCGAGAGGTTGCACGAGCCCGTCGGTGCCGATTGTCACCACTCCTTGCGGCTGCACGGAGTACGTCGCCACTTGCGTCAGATCCTTCGGAGGCGCCTTTGCATCAAACCGTTCGGTGACGAGCAACTGCTGCGACGCTTCCGGTCGATCGAGCACGACGTTGTTCGG
>CAZNMS010000847.1:0-2560 GCA_964573505.1 uncultured Planctomycetaceae bacterium
GGAAGCTCAAAGTGGAGTGCCATCCGAAACACGTCATCCGCGAGCTGTCCGAGAACCTGCTCGCTCATGCCGAAGGCATTCCGAGGGACTTACCGGATGGCTTGCGCCATTCCGCTAGCGCGAGCGATACGGCATGCGGTAGCGGCACCGAATGTGATAGCGGCACGGCGCAAGCCGTCCGGTAATGTGCTCTCGGACGGCATGAAACCGGACGGCTCGCGCCGTACCGCTACTTGTAAGACGCAGGTCGGATGTCGCGTTTGAGTGTGATTCATGTGACATTGGAATCGGTCGTTTTAATGTGGAATTTGTATTACAATGTGGAATTACCGGACGGCTTGCGCCGTGCCGCTACCTCACATAGCCGCTCTTGGGGAGTTCGTATGAAGGAGAACCAAAACATCGAGTGGAAGGAGTCGTGGCGCGACGAGTACCTCAAATGGATCTGCGGCTTTGCTAATGCCGAAGGCGGCGTGCTCGTCATTGGACGCAACGATCAGGGACAACCGGTCGGAGTCTCGAACGCGACCAAGCTGCTCGAAGACCTGCCCAACAAGATCCGCGACGCACTGGGCATCATGGCCAACGTCAACCTCGTGACGAAGCAGCGCCGCGAGCTGATCGAGATCCATGTCGAACCCTACCCGACACCGATCAGTTACAAGGGCGAGTATCACTACCGCTTGGGCAGCACCAAACAGGAACTGAAGGGCGCGGCGCTTGAACGCTTCCTGCTGAAGAAGCGCGGTCGGCGCTGGGACGATGCGCCCGAGCCAAGCCTCACCGTGAAGTCATGCAGCGCGGCAGCCTTCAAGCTCTTCAAGCAACGCGCCAAAGACAGCGGGCGGATGAACCCTGCCGTCCTGCGTGATTCGCGAGAAGTGATCCTCGACAACCTCGGTCTGACCGAGAAGCAATGGCTCCGTCGAGCCACCGGACTGCTCTTCTCCGATCTGCCCGAAAAGCATGTGACCGGCGCGTGGGTCAAGATCGGCTACTTCGTGACTGACGACGATCTGCGCTATCAGGATGAAGTGCATGGCAATCTCTTCGCCCAAGTCGACCAGACGCTGGAGTTCCTGCGGACCAAGTACCTCAAGGCATACATCACTTATCACGGCATCCAGCGGCGCGAGACCTATTTGTTCCCCGAGTCTGCGCTGCGCGAAACGCTGCTCAACGCCATCGTTCACAAGGATTACAGCCGCAACATTCCCATCCAGATCAGCGTCTACGACGACCGGATCGTCTTCTGGAATCCGGGGACTCTGCCGGAACACTGGACTCTCAAGAAGCTGTTCAGCAAGCACGCTTCAGAGCCATTCAACCCGCTGATTGCCAACGCCTTTTTCCGTGCCGGCTACATCGAGTCATGGGGACGCGGCATCGAGAAGATCAACCGCGAGTGCCGTGAGCACGGCATTGAGCCGCCGGAATTCGAAGTCGACTTGTCCGGCATGATGGTCACGTTTCGCGCCAACCCGGAGCAGATCCACTTGGCAGGCAAGAGCTTTCCCAGTGATGTCGCAAGAGGCGATAAGTCGGGGGCAACTACCCAAGAAACTTCGGAGAAAACTTCGGAGAAAACTTCGGAGAAAACTTCGGAGAAACGGCTGAGCAAGTCGGCGCGGGCCATCGTTGAATTGATGATCGCGACCCCGGACATCACGACTGCGGAGTTATCAGCCAAGCTGTCTCGGTCCAGTCGTGCCATCGAACTGCAAATCAGCAAGCTCAAGCAACTTCAGGTCATTCGCCGCGTCGGGCCCGACAACGGGGGACATTGGGAGATCTTGGAATGAGTACCGTCACCGAACGCCCGCGTTCCGAACGCGCGACACAGAACCGCGTCATCGCTCTGTTCACGGATCAGTCGCGCCCGGATTGTTTGGGCTATCGCTATCTCGGCGACTGGCACGAACGCTCCAACAACCGGCACATCGAAACGGCGATCCTGCGCGAGAACCTGAAGTCGCGCGGTTACTCGGACGCTCAAATCTCGGCGGCTCTGCAAAAGCTGGAGACCGCAGCCGACAGCACGGGGCTCGATCTCTATCCGGCCAACATGCGGACCTATCAACTGCTGCGATATGGCGTGCCGGTCCAAACCGCTGCCGGGCAACCGAACCAAACAGTTCATCTCATTGATTGGGAGCATCCCGAGAAGAACGACTTCGCACTCGCTGAAGAAGTCACGCTTCGCGGCGGCTACGAGCGACGGCCCGACATCGTGCTCTACATCAACGGACTCGCTATCGCCGTCATCGAGTTGAAGCGCGGCTCGGTCGAAGTCGAACGACGAAGCCATAGAAAGACGCGATCACGGAGCGATTCATCAAGGAAGGCCGCGAGAAGCTCGAACAAGCGCGTGAGGCATTGCGGTATCTCTGCGAACCCGTCGCGCTGCCTCGTGGAGTGGAACCATTCCTACTCTACTTCTGCGGCAGAGCCCACGATTCCGAAGCACTCAACAAGACCGAACCGCTCCGCATTGGCTACTACAAAGCCGTGACAAAGTTGGTGCGTGCGTTTGCTGATCTCGCTCAACATCTCACCGAGG